>NZ_SSXA01000116.1 GCF_021698975.1 Blastococcus sp. KM273128
CACCACCCTCGGTGAGCTCCGCGCGACCGGCGCCACCGCCCGCCCGGTCAAGGCCGAGATCCGCGCCAACCTGCTCGCCCGCCTGGCCGAAGGCTCGCCCACCCTGCCCGGCATGGTCGGCTTCGAGGACACCGTCCTGCCCGAGGTCGAGCGCGCCCTCATCGCCGGCCACGACCTCGTGCTACTCGGCGAGCGCGGCCAGGGCAAGACCCGGCTGATCCGCACGCTCGTCGGCCTGCTCGACGAGTGGACCCCCGTCCTCGTCGGCAGCGAGCTCAACGAGCACCCGCTGCAGCCCATCAGCGTCTGGGCGCACCGGCAGATCGCCGAGCACGGCGACGCGACCCCGGTCGGCTGGCTGCACCGCAGCGACCGGTTCGGCGAGAAGCTGGCGACGCCGGACACCTCCGTCGGCGACCTCATCGGCGACGTCGACCCGATCAAGGTGGCCGAGGGCCGCACCCTGGGCGACCCCGAGACGGTCCACTACGGCCTCGTGCCGCGCACCAACCGCGGCATCTTCAGCGTCAACGAGCTGCCCGACCTCGCCGAGCGCATCCAGGTCGCGCTGCTCAACGTGCTCGAGGAGCGCGACATCCAGATCCGCGGCTACCGCGTCCGGCTGCCGCTGGACCTGCTGCTGGTCGCCAGCGCGAACCCCGAGGACTACACCAACCGGGGGCGGATCATCACCCCGCTCAAGGACCGGTTCGGCGCCGAGGTGCGCACCCACTACCCGATCGAGCTCGCCGACGAGATCCGCCTGCTGGAGCAGGAGGCGCGCACCAGCGGCCTGGGCGCCCCGGGCGGGCAGGCCGCGCTGGACGCCCCCGTCGTCCCCCAGCACCTGGTCGAGATCGTCGCCCGGTTCACCCGGCTGGTGCGCGAGTCCAGCCACGTCGACCAGCGCTCCGGCGTCAGCGCGCGCTTCGCCATCGCCGGGCTGGAGACCGTCGCCGCCTCGGCCGTCCGCCGGGCGGCGGTGTCCGGGGAGACCCGGCCGGTCGCGCGGGTCGTGGACCTGCCGAGCATCGTCCCGGCCAGCCGCGGCAAGGTCGAGTTCGCCGACGCCGGCTCCGACCCCGACGACGACCGCGAGCTGGAGATCCTCGAGCACCTGCTGCGCCAGGCCACCGCCCAGACCTTCCGGGCGCGGTGCGCGGGGCTGGACCTCACCGGGCTGCAGGAGCACTTCACCGGCGGGGAGACCGTCGAGTCCGGCGACCTCGTCCCCGCTCCGGCGCTGCTCGGGCAGCTGGGCACCGTCCCCCGGCTGGCCGAGCTGCTGGGCCGGCTCGGCGTGCCCGAGGGCGACCAGTCCGCCGAGCAGGCGGCGGCCGCGGTGGAGTTCGCCCTCGAGGGCCTGCACCTGACCCGCCGGCTGGCCAAGGACACCGACGGCGGCCGCACCGTGTACGGGGCCTGAGGTGAGCACGCGCCGCCCGCGCGGCTACCGGTACGGCGCCTGGCGGGGCGGCCCCGACCCGCTGGCGCCGCCCTACGACCTCGGCGACGCAGTCGACGAGATCGGCGACTCGGTGCTCGACGGCAGCGGGGTGCGGGAGGCGCTGCGCGAGCTGCTGCGCCGCGGCACCCAGGGCCGCCGCGGGTTGGACGAGCTGCGCCGCCAGGTGCGCGAGCGGCTGCGCCAGGCCCGCACGGCCGGCCGGATGGACGGCACGCTGGAGGAGGTGCGGGAGCTGCTGGACCGCGCCGTGCAGGCCGAGCGGCGGGAGCTCTTCCCCGACCCGGACGACATGGCTCGGCTCAAGGAGGCCGAGCTCGACGCCCTCCCCGAGGACACCGCCGGCGCCGTCCGCGCGCTCAAGGAGTACGACTGGCGCTCGGCGGAGGCCCGCCAGGCCTACGAGCAGATCCAGGACCTGCTGCGCCGCGAGGTGCTCGACAGCTCGTTCTCCTCGATGAAGCAGGCGCTGGAGAACGCCTCGCCCGAGGACATGCAGGCGGTCAAGGACATGGTCGCCGACCTCTCCCGGCTGGTCGACGCGCACAACCGCGGCGAGGACACCGACGAGCAGTTCGCCGACTTCATGGCCAAGCACGGCCAGTTCTTCCCCGAGCAGCCGGAGTCGGTCGAGGAGCTGATCGACTCGCTGGCCCGGCGGGCCGCCGCGCAGCAGCGGATGATGGCCGGCCTCTCCCCCGAGCAGCGGGCCGAGCTCGCCGGCCTCATGGCCCAGACCATGGAGGACATGGGGCTGGCCAGCGAGATGGCCCACCTCTCCGACGCGCTGCGGCAGGCCCGCCCCGACCTGCCGTGGGGCCAGCGCGGCCAGGTGCCCGACGGCGAGCAGGCGCTCGGCATGGGCGACGCCACCTCAGCCGTCGCGGAGCTCGCCGACCTCGAGGCGCTGTCCAACCAGCTGTCGCAGGGGTACGCGGGGGCGTCGCTGGCCGACGTCGACGAGGAGCTGCTGCAGCGGGCGCTGGGCCGCTCGGCCGCCGACGACCTGGCCGCGCTGCGGCAGCTGGAGCGCGAGCTGGAGCGGCAGGGCTACCTCAACCGCTCGGGCGGCACGCTGGAGCTCTCGCCCAAGGCGGTCCGGCGGCTGGGCGCGACCGCGCTGCGCCGGGTGTTCGCCAAGCTGGACGCCACCGGCCGCGGTGAGCACGACGTCGCGGACGCCGGTGCCGCCGGGGAGCTCACCGGCAGCTCCCGGGAGTGGCGGTTCGGCGACGAGCAGCCGCTGGACGTCGTCCGCACGGTGCGCAACGCCGTCCTGCGGACCGCCGGCGAGCCGCGCACCGGCACCCGGGTGCGGATCGCCGTCGAGGACTTCGCGGTCGTGGAGACCGAGCGGCGCACCGGGGCCGCGGTCGCCCTGCTGGTCGACCTCTCCTACTCGATGGCGCTGCGCGGCACGTGGGGTGCGGCGAAGTCGACGGCGATGGCGCTGCACTCGCTGGTGACCACCCGCTTCCCGCAGGACGCCATCGAGATCATCGGCTTCTCCTCCACGGCCCAGGTGCTGCGCCCCGAGACGCTCGCCGAGCTCTCCGTGGACACGCTGCAGGGCACCAACCTGCAGCACGGGCTGATGCTGGCGCGGCGGTTCCTGGCCCGGCACCGGGACGCCGAGCCGGTGGTCCTGGTGGTCACCGACGGCGAGCCGACCGCGCACCTGGAGGACGACGGGACGCCGTTCTTCTGCTGGCCGCCGATGCCGGAGACGATCGCCCGCACCGTCGCCGAGGTGGAGCGGGTCGCCCGGTCCGGGGCCACGGTGAACGTGTTCGCCCTGGACCCCGACCCGGGGCTGGTGCACTTCGTGCACGACCTCACCCAGCGGGCCGGCGGCCGGGTGTTCGAGCCCGACGCCGAGCGCCTGGGCGAGTACGTCGTCGCCGACTACCTGCGCTCCCGCCGCGGCCGCTAGCTGGGTGACGTGCTGGAACGGCCCCAGGAAGGACCCCGTCCTCCTCACCCCTCGCAGGCTCGAGGCGAGCCTCGGGACGGAGCCGCAGGGGGCGGGGTCCTTCGTCTTCAGCCGCTGGAGCTGATGCCCGGGATGCGGCCCGCCCGGAAGGCGTCCACGAACAGCCGGTGGTCCTCCTGCGTCCGGTGCGCGTACCCGTGCGCGAACGCGACCAGGTCGGCGACGAACTCCTCGTCCCGGCCGGCGAGCATCGCGGTGATCGCCTCCTCGGTCTGGAACGGCACGAGGGTGTGGTCGCTGTCGGCGTCGCCCACGCAGTGCAGCTTGGCGGTGGCCCGGCCGAGCTGCTCGAGCACCGGCCGCATGTCGGCGGGCTCGGTGAGGTCGTCCCACTCCAGGTCGAGCTCGTAGGGCGAGAGCTCCGCGACGACGAAGCCGGTGCCGCGGATGTCGGTGTAGCCGAGGAACTGGGACGCGTGCGACTGCAGCGCCCGCCGGCTCACCGCCGTCCGGTGGCCCTCGTGCTCGAAGTACTCGCGGATGCCCGGGTCGGTGACCACGCGGCTCGGCGCCGGCACGTTCCCCTGCTTCACCGACAGGACGACGTCGTTCTCCAGCGCCTGGTCGTAGCCCTCGAGCAGCACGTTGTAGGCCGGCAGCCCGGCGCTGCCGATGCCGAAGCCGCCGGTGCCGATGAGGTCCTTGACGTCGTAGGCGACCTCCCGCCGCCAGGGCCGCGGGGGCAGCGTCGTCTTGTACCGCTCCAGCGCCTCGAGCACCTCCGCCCGCTCGGCGTCCTCCAGCCGGCGGTTGCGCGGCGAGTCGGCGAAGCGGCGCTCGTCGCCCTCCACCACCGTCATCCGCTGCAGCAGGCCCAGCCGGGTGCGGGTCGCCGTCCGGCGGATCAGGTCGTGCACCGCGCCGCTGGTGTTGCCGGCCAGCAGCGCGTACTCGCGGTCGGCATCGGAGCGGGTGAAGGCCGCGACCTGGTCGAGCCAGGCGTGCAGGTAGACGGCGATCAGCTCGCTGATCACCTCGTCGGACAGGGCCTTGCGCCAGGCCATGAGCGCGAAGCTGGCGGCGAAGCGGCGCAGGTCCCAGCTAACGTGCCCTAGGTAGGCCTCGTCGAAGTCGTTGACGTCGAAGACGATGCGGCCCTCGGCGTCCATGTAGGTGCCGAAGTTCTCGGCGTGCAGGTCACCGTGGATCCACACCCGCGACGTCTGCTCGTCGCACCAGCGGTCCTCGGTCGTCGCCATGTCCGCGTAGAACAGGGGGGCACTGCCCCGGTAGAAGGCGAACGGGTCGGCGGCCATCTTGCGGAACTTCGCGCGGAAGGCCAGGGCGTCGGCGTCCATGAGGTCGCCGAAGGCCTCGACCAGCACGTCGACGATCTGCCGCGTCCGCGCGTCGGGATCGGGGGACGGGGTCACACCACGGAGGGATGGGGGCACAAGGTGCACCGTAGGGGGCCGATAACGTCGGTGGTGCCCCGATGACGCAGGCACCGATCAGGGACGGAGGGACCATGATCCGCACGGTCACGGCCCGACGGCTGGCCACCGGTGCCGCCTACGGCGGCGGCGGGGTCGGTCTCGCCGGTGCCGCCCTGGTCGCCCTCCTGCGCGAGGAGGCGCGGTCGGCCCGCCGCCGGGTCGAGTCCCGCACCACCAAGCAGGACCCGCCGTCGGGCGACGGCGTCTACGGCCGGGGAGGCGGGACGCCGATCGTGCTCACCGTCCTGGGCGACTCCAGCGCCGTCGGGCTGGGCGTGCACCGTGCCGCGGAGACGCCGGGCGTGCTCGTCGCCGCGGGGCTGGCAGAGCTCGCCGAGCGACCCGTGCGACTGGTGCGCCTGGCCCGCTCCGGCGCCCGCGCCGCCGACCTCGACGAGCAGGTCGAGCGCGCGCTGGCCGAGCAACCGACGGTCGCGGTCATCATGATCGGCGCCAACGACGTCACCGCCCGCACGCCGACGTCGGTCTCGGTCGGCCACCTCACCGACGCCGTCCGCCGGCTCACCGCGGCCGGCTGCGAGGTCGTCGTCGGCACCTGCCCCGACCTGGGCACCATCCGGCCGATCGCCCAGCCGCTGCGCACGCTGGCCCGACGGTGGAGCCGGCAGATGGCCGCGGCGCAGACGATCGCCGTCGTCGAGGCCGGGGGGCGCACGGTGTCCCTGGGCTCGCTGCTCGGCCCGGCGTTCGCCTCGGACTCGACCATGTTCAGCGTCGATGAGTTCCACCCCAGCGCCGCGGGCTACGCCGCCGCGGCCGCGGTGCTGCTCCCCTCGGTCGCCGACGCCCTGGGCGTCTGGCCGGCCGCGGCCGACCGCAAGCTGCGGGCGCTGCGCCGGGAGACCGCCCGCCCGGTCGCCCGCGCCGCCGCCCGCGCCGTCAACCGCCCCGGCACCGAGGTCCAGCCGGCGGAGGTGGCCGGGTCGGAGACCGGCCCGTGGGGCCCCTGGGCGCTGCTGCGCCGGCGCCGGCCGACCGAGATGCCCACCCCCGACGAGGCCGAGCACGCCGGCGACGAGGCGGGCAGCCCGCTCACCGGCCGTTCAGGGTGACCCCGGCCACACCGGCGCCCTCCTGGCCTGCGGCCGGCCGCCCGACCGCGGCGCGGGGGTAGTTTCCGAGGTGACCGACGTCCGGCGAGCTGCGCCCGGACCCACCTCACCGTGGAGGAACCATGCCAGAAGCCGTCATCGTCTCGACCGCGCGCTCGCCGATCGGGCGCGCGTTCAAGGGGTCGCTCAAGGACATGCGCCCCGACGACCTCGCCGCCGCGGTCATCCGGGCCGCGCTCGACAAGGTGCCCGCCCTCGACCCGCGCGACATCGACGACCTCATGCTCGGCTGCGGGCTGCCCGGCGGCGAGCAGGGCCACAACATGGGCCGCGTGGTCAGCGTGCTGCTGGGCATGGACCACCTGCCCGGCACGACCATCACCCGCTACTGCTCCTCCTCGCTGCAGACCACCCGCATGGCCCTGCACGCGATCAAGGCCGGCGAGGGCGACGTCTTCATCTCCGCCGGCGTGGAGACCGTCTCCCGGTTCGTGAAGGGCAACAGCGACTCGCTGCCCGACACCCACAACCCGGTGTTCGCCGACGCCGAGGCCCGCGTCGCCAAGACCGCCGAGAGCGGCGCCGACTCGTGGACCGACCCGCGGGAGAACGGCGACGTCCCCGACGTCTACATCGCCATGGGCCAGACGGCGGAGAACCTGGCGCTGCTCAAGGGCGTCACCCGCCAGGAGATGGACGAGTTCGCCGTCCGCAGCCAGAACCTCGCCGAGGAGTCGATCAACAACGGCTTCTGGGAGCGGGAGATCACCCCGATCACCCTCCCCGACGGCACCGTGGTCTCCAAGGACGACGGCCCGCGGCCCGGCACCACGCTCGAGGGCATCGCCGGCCTCAAGCCGGTGTTCCGCCCCGACGGCCGGGTCACCGCGGGGAACGCCTGCCCGCTGAACGACGGCGCCTCGGCCGTGGTGCTTATGAGCGACACCAAGGCCCGCGAGCTCGGCCTCACCCCGCTGGCCCGCGTGGTCTCCACCGCGGTCACCGGCCTCTCGCCGGAGATCATGGGCTACGGCCCGGTCGACGCCTCGCGCCTGGCCCTGAAGCGGGCGGGCATGACGATCGAGGACATCGACCTCGTCGAGATCAACGAGGCGTTCGCCGCGCAGGTCATCCCGAGCTACCGCGACCTGAACATCCCGATCGAGAAGCTGAACGTGCACGGTGGCGCCATCGCCGTCGGGCACCCCTTCGGCAGCACCGGCGCCCGCATCACCGGCACGCTGATCAACGGCCTCCAGACCAAGGACAAGACCTTCGGCCTGGAGACCATGTGCGTCGGTGGCGGCATGGGCATGGCGATGGTCCTGGAGCGCCTCTCCTGATCGCCCCGGCCCCGCTGCTCTCGCAGCGAGGCCAGAAGCGACGACGGCCCGGCCCCCTCACGGGGCCGGGCCGTCGTCGTCGCCGGTGGCCCTACTCCGCGAACGGCAACGTCCATATCTCGTACTGACATTAGCCCGGGGCTTTCACGGGAGAGCGGCGTGACCGGGTGTTGATCAACTGAAAAGTGCTCCTGACCAGCAAGGATGGGTCTTGTCGAGGGACCTATCC
>NZ_SSXA01000117.1 GCF_021698975.1 Blastococcus sp. KM273128
GGCGTCTGGCGGGGCGGTGGGGCTAGGTCGCGTCGACGTCGAAGGGCGGCGGCACGCTGCGGTCGCGCACCTGGGCGGCGACCACCGTGGCCGCCGTCGCGCCCCCTGCCCGCGCCGGGGAGACCGGGGGCTCGTCGTCGCCGAGCAGCTGCTCCCGGATGAAGGTGCGCGGGTGGTACTTGCGCAGGTCCAGGTCGCGCAGCCCGTCGAAGTCGTCACCGAGGGAGTCGTTCACCTGGGCGCGCACGCCGGTGATCGCCCCGCGCAGCCGCTTCAGCCCCGCGGCCGCCTCCTTGGCGAGGTCGGGCAGCCGCTCCGGGCCGAAGATGAAGAGTGCGGCGAGAGCCAGGACGAAGATCTCGCCCCAGCCGATCGAGTCGAACACCGCTCCTCGTCCTTCCGACCGCCGGCGCTGCCGGGGTCAGCGTAGCCGCCTTTCGGGGTCATGCGGCTGCGAGCGTCACCTCGACGGTCTGCGAACCGCCCCCGCGGACCAGTTCCACCGTGACGACGTCGCCCGGCTGGCGGGCGTCGACCGCGACGGAGAGCTCCTCGGAGCTGCCGACCGGCGTCTCGTCGACGGCGATGATCACGTCCTCCTCGCGGATGCCCGCCCGCGCCGCGGGGCTGCCGGGCTCGACGTTGACCACGAGCGCGCCGTCGCGGGTGCCGTCGGTGACCGAGCGGGCGTTGACCCCCAGCGTGGCGTGCACGGCCGAGCCGGTCGCGATCAGCTGCTCGGCGATCCGCTTCATCGTGTCCACCGGAATCGCGAAGCCCAGGCCGATCGAGCCGCCGGCGCCGGTCGAGGCGATCGCGGTGTTGATGCCGACGAGGGCGCCGGTCGCGTCCACCAGCGCACCGCCCGAGTTGCCCGGGTTGATCGGGGCGTCGGTCTGCACGGCGCTGATCACCGCGTTGGTGTCCGTGCCCTCACCGGAGAGCCGCACCGGGCGGTCCAGCGCGCTGACGATCCCGCTGGTGACCGTGCCGGCCAGCCCCAGCGGCGAGCCGATCGCCACCACGGGGTCGCCCACGACGACGTCGCCCGAGCGGCCGAGCGACGCCGTCACCAGACCGGGCTTCTCCACCTTTATGACGGCGAGGTCGCTGGCCGGGTCGCGGCCGACGATGCGCGCGGCCGATCCGCTGCCGTCGGAGAAGACCGCCCGGATCTCGGCGCCCTCGACCCCGTCGGCGCCGGAGATGACATGGTTGTTGGTGACGATGTAGCCGTTCTCGCCGTCGATGACGACGCCCGAGCCGGTCGCACCGGCCTGGCCGACGCGCACCTCGATGGAGACGACGGCCGGGATGACGGCCTCGGCGATGTCGGAGACCGGGGTCTGCTCACCGGTGCCGCGCGGCTCGACCTGGGCCAGCGTGGTGCCCGGGGTGAACAGCGGCGTCTCGTCCGCGGTGCGGGTCAGGTACCAGCCGACGCCGCCGCCGAGGATGCCGACGACCAGCAGGCCGAGGACGACGAGCGTGGTCAGGCGCACGGACAGGTCGCGCAGGCGCACCTTGCGGCGGCCCCGGGGGTCGACGACGAGCGGGCCGGGCTGGCTCTCCTCGTCGTCGTAGACCGCGGGGGCGCCGAGGCCCGCCGGGGACGCCGGGTCGCGCCACGGGTCGACGCGGGCGTCGGTCTTCCACCACGGCCCGGTGGCGGTGCGCCGCCGGCCGGGGCGCCCACCGGGCGGCTCCTCCAGCCCGCGCCGACCGGGGGCCGGCGGGCCGAAGGCGCGCAGCAGCGCCTCGGGTGGCGGTGGCGGGACCGGGCGCGGCGCCGGCGGCGGGCGGTCACCGGCGAAGCTGCCCGCCACCTGCTCAGGCCGCCCGAAGGCACCCGCCTGGGCGGGCGTGGGCCGGGGTGCCTGCACGGGGCGCGCCTCGAGCCGCGGCGCCGTCTCGTCGTCGAAGGCGCTCGACTGCCGGTCGGGGCGCGCGTACGCGGCGGCGTCAGCGGGATTCGGCTCCACCGGCGGGTCGTGCCGGGTGCTGCTCAGGGGGTGCCGCCCGGGGCACCCAGCCCGCCGGTGCTGCCGACGGTGACCGTGCGCAGCACCGGTGGCGCGACCTCGGTGTGCTGCTGGGGCTGGACGGGGTCGGCCGCGGGCACGCGGCCGCTGTCGGCCGGGAGGTTCAGCGCAAGGGCCGTCACGCCCGCGCCGAGGCCGACGATCGTCCCGGCGACCCCGCGGCGGAACCAGCGCCCGCCCGCGGACCCGCGGCGCCGCGCACCGTCGGTGAGGTCCAGGGAGAAAGCGCCGGAGCTCCCCGAGACGGTCAGCTCGCCGGCCGAGGCGCTCATGGCACCGGGCCCGTTCGAGCCGGGCACCTCGGCGGTGAACGGGATGGCGCACAGCCGGGACATCAGGTCGCCGGGCATCGCGACGTCGGAGGAGCCGTGCAGGGCCTCCTTGGCCTCCCGCTGCGCGGCCACCGCCATCCGGCAGCTGGCGCAGCCGGCGAGGTGCCGGGCGGCGCGGCCCGCCGGGCCGGCGGAGAGCTCGCCGTCGACCAGCGCGGCGATCGCCTCCTGGGCCAGGTGGCTCTCCGGGATGCTCATGCCCCGACCTCCCGCGTGGCACCCGCCCGGCGCGGGGCCAGGTGGGCCAGCGCCTCGCGCAGCTGGACGCGGCCGCGGTGGATGCGGCTGCGCACGGTCCCGAGCTTGATGCCCAGGGTGGCGGCGATCTCCTCGTAGGTGAGCCCCTCGATGTCGCACAGGACGACGGCCACCCGGAACTCCGGCGAGAGCGCGTCGAGCGCCGCCTGCACCTGCGGGTCGAGGTGGGTGTCGGCGTAGACCTGCTCGGGGCTGGGCGCGCGGCCCGGCAGTCGCTCGGTGTCGTCGGGCAGCGCGTCGAACCGGATCCGCTGCCGGCGGCGCACCATGTCGAGGAAGAGGTTCGTGGTGATGCGGTGCAGCCAGCCCTCGAAGGTGCCCGGCGAGTAGTCCGCGAGCGAGCGGAACACCCGGACGAAGGTCTCCTGCGTCAGGTCCTCGGCGTCCTGGGGGTTGCCCGACAGGCGGTAGGCCAGCCGGTACACCCGGGCCGAGTGGTCCCGGACGACCTGCTCCCAGGTGGGCGCGACCCAGGCCTCCTGCTCCGCCGCGGCAGCGGCGGGCGTGGGGGTGGTGGCCTCTGGCACGGCACCAGGATCGCAGACGGGACCGCCCGCGACCTCCCCGGAGTCGGCGGGTCGGGACACGGCTCGCATCAGGCGCACGTCCTGAACAACGGGCGGTGGGCACACCCGTGTTCCCGCGCACCGCGACTCCCAGGAGACGCACAGGTGCGCCGGCGCACGCGGGTCCGGACGCCGGGGCCACTACCCTCGGCCGGTGATGAGCGCCGATCAGCCGCCGCCCACGGGCGGCACCGACCCGGGCGCCGCCTACGCCGACCGCTTCGCCGCCGAGTCGCCAGAGATGGTGGCGGCGCGGCACCGCGCCCACTTCCTCCCGGGCGCCACACCGGTGGAGCCACCGGTGGGCGCCACCCTGGCCGTGCTGGCCGCCACCAGTGGCGCCCGCTCGGTGGTCTCGATCGGCAGCGGCGGCGGGCTGGCCGCGCTGTGGCTGCTGCGCGGGATGCGGCCCGACGGGGTGCTCACCGCGCTGGACGGCGACCCCGAGCAGCTGCGCGCCGCCCGCACCGCGCTGGCCGAGGCCAAGGTGCCCGCCAGCCGGGCCCGGCTCATCTTCGGCACACCCGGCGAGGTGCTGCCCCGGCTCTCCCCCGGCGCCTACGACATGGTCTGCTGCGCCGGCCCGCCCCGCGAGTACTCCGACCACCTCGCCGGGCTGCTCGCCCTGGTCCGGATCGGCGGCACCGCCACCTTCCACGGGCTGCTCGAGGGCGGCCGCGTCGCCGACCGCACCGCACGGGACCCGCAGTCGGTGGCGTGGCGCGAGGTCGCCCGCACGATCCGCGACGACGAGACGCTGCTGCCCGCCGTCCTGCCGATCGGCACCGGCCTCCTGCTCGCGACGCGGCGCGGCTAACCGGCGCCGCGGAACGGCGCCGCCACCACCGGCGACCAGGGTCCGCCGAGGTAGCGCCACAGGCCCAGCCCCCGGGCGCGCACCGACCACGGCGTGAAACCGGCGAGCAGCCGCGCGTGCAGGGCGCGGGCCACGGCGGGGTCCACCTTGTTCTGCACCGTGACGTGCGGGGTGAGGCGTTGCCGGTCCTGGCGGGTCAGCCAGGGGTCCCACCGGGCGGCCAGGCCGGCGTGCACCGCGCCGAGCTCGGCGGAGCGGAGGTCGTAGGCCACCCCGCGGCCGAGCATCCGCAGCCCGGTCACCGCGACGTCGAACGCCGCCCGGTCCGCGGCCGCGAGGAGGTCGCGCCGCACGTGCTCCTCGTGCTCCCCCGGCAGCGCGTGGAACAGCGTCACGTGCGCCTGGAGCCAGTTTCGCTCCGGCGGGAAGTGCTCGGCCCGCAGCCGGTCGAAGCCGGCCTGGTCCTCCTCGTCGAGCAGGAGGGTGACCACGAGCGGCGCCGGCCCCCCGCTCACAGGTAGGCGCGGGTGCCCTTGCCCAGGACCGTGATGCCCCCGGCGCTGACGTGGTAGTGCTCGCGGTCCAGGTCGTGGTCGACGCCGATCCGCGCCCCGGCGGGCACGACCACGTTCTTGTCGAGGATGGTGCGGCGGACGTGCGCCCCCTCGCCGATGTAGGCGCCGTCCATGACCACGCTGTCCTCGACCCGGGCGCCGCGCTCCACGCGCACCCCCGGGGAGACCACCGAGTTGTGCACCGAGCCGCCGCCGATGATGGCGCCGGCGCTCACCATCGACTCCTCGGCGCGGCCGCCGAGCACGAACTTCGCCGGCGGGCGCTGCGGCGCCAGGGTGTAGATCGGCCACCGGTCGTTGTAGAGGTTGAACACCGGCGACACCGACACCAGGTCCATGTGCGCGTCGTAGTACGAGTCGATCGTCCCGACGTCGCGCCAGTAGCCCTGGTCGCGCTCGGTGGCCCCGGGCACCACGTTGGTGGAGAAGTCGTAGACCCACGCCTCCCCGGCCTCGGAGAGCATCGGCATGATCGAGCCGCCCATGTCGTGCACCGAGTCGGGGTCCTCGGCGTCGGCGCGCAGGGCCTCCAGCAGGGCATCGGTGGTGAACACGTAGTTGCCCATGGAGGCGAAGCTCTCCTCGGGCGAGTCGGGCAGCCCCGGCGGGTCGGCAGGCTTCTCCAGGAAGCCCCGCACCTTCCCCTCGGCGTCGGAGTCGATGACGCCGAACTCCGTCGCCTCCCGCCGCGGCACCCGGAGGCCGGCGATGGTCACGCCCGCCCCGGTCTGCAGGTGCTGGTCGACCATCTGCGCCGGGTCCATCCGGTACACGTGGTCGGCGCCGAAGACCACCACGATCTCGGGCCGCTCGTCGTAGATGAGGTTGAGGCTCTGGAAGATCGCGTCGGCGCTGCCGGTGTACCAGCGCGGGCCCAGCCGCTGCTGCGCCGGCACCGGGGTGACGTAGTTGCCGAGCAGCTGGGACATCCGCCAGGTCTGGGTGATGTGCCGGTCGAGGCTGTGGCTCTTGTACTGGGTGAGGACGGCGATCTGCCGGATCTCGCCGTTGACCAGGTTGGAGAGCACGAAGTCGATGAGCCGGTAGTTGCCCCCGAAGGGGACGGCCGGCTTCGCGCGGTCCTGGGTCAGCGGAGCCAGCCGCTTCCCCTCACCGCCCGCCAGGACGATGCCGAGAACCCGTGGACCGCCGCGCATGTCCGCAACGTAGCCGTTGGGCCGTCCTACCGCCGCACGTGCCCCGCGCCCCGGTCCGAACGGGTGACCCACCGACACGGCCCCCCGCGAGCCGGTGACGTGCTGGAACGGCCCCGCTGCGGGGTCCTGGTGAGCGGATGGAACGGCCTCGTCCCGGGGCCCGCCCTGAGCCCGGTGACCGGATGGAACGGCCTCGTCCCGGGGCCCGCCCTGAGCCTGCGAAGGGTGGGGAGGACGAGGTCCTTCTAGGGTGTCGCCGTGCGCATCGGGATCGTCACGCGAGAATGGCCGCCGGACGTCTACGGCGGCGCGGGGGTGCACGTCGAGCACCTGGTGGCCGCCCTGCGCAGGCTGCCGGGCGGGGACGCCGTCGACGTCGACGTCCACTGCTTCGGCGGACCGCGCCCGGACGCGACCGCGCACGCCGTCCCCGAGGGGCTCTCGGGCGCCAACGGCGCGCTGCAGGCGGTGGGTGTCGACGTCGGCATCGCCGCCGCGCTGGCCGGCGTCGACCTGGTGCACAGCCACACCTGGTACGCGAACACCGCCGGCCTGCTGGCCTCGCTGGTGCACGGCGTCCCCCACGTCGTCACCGCGCACTCGCTGGAGCCGCGGCGGCCGTGGAAGGCCGACCAGCTCGGAGGCGGCTACCGGCTCTCCTCCTGGGCCGAGCGCACTGCCTACCTGGCCGCGGACGCGGTGGTGGCGGTGAGCTCGGGCATGCGGGAGGACGTGCTGGCCGTCTACCCCGAGCTGGACCCCGCGCGGGTGCACGTGGTGCGCAACGGCGTCGACGCGGAGGCCTACCGGCCGGTGCTCGCCCCCGACGTCGTCCGGGGGCTCGGCGTGGACCCCGACCGGCCGTACGCGCTGTTCGTCGGGCGGATCACCCGGCAGAAGGGGCTGGCGCACCTGCTCGCCGCGGCCGACCAGCTGCCCGCGGATGCCGGTCTGGTGCTGTGCGCGGGCGCCGCCGACACCCCCGCCGAGCGGCAGCAGGTCGCCGACGCCGTCGCCGACCTCCAGACCCGCCGCGACGGCGTCGTCTGGATCGAGGAGATGCTGCCGCGCGAGCAACTGGTCCCGCTCATCACCGGGGCGACGGTGTTCGTCTGCCCGTCGGTGTACGAGCCGCTCGGCATCGTCAACCTGGAGGCCGCGGCCTGCGGCACCGCCGTCGTGGCCAGCGCGGTGGGCGGCATCCCGGAGGTCGTCGACGACGGCCGCACGGGACTGCTGGTGCCCTACGACGAGGCCGACCCGGCCGGGTTCGCCGCCGACCTGGCCGCCCGCACCGGTGAGCTGCTGGCCGACCCGGACCGCGCCGCCGCGATGGGTGCCGCGGGCCGCGAGCGGGTCGTCGCCAACTTCGGCTGGGAGGCGATCGCCCGGCAGACGGTGCAGGTCTACGCGGAGGTCCTCGCCGCCCGCCGCTGAGCGGACGACCGACCGCAGAGTGAGCGTCCCCTCACTTTGGGGGCACGGACTCCCCACCCCTCGGCTGTCCCCGGGTC
>NZ_SSXA01000118.1 GCF_021698975.1 Blastococcus sp. KM273128
GCCGGCGCGGGCGTGCTCGACGAGGAGTTGGTTGATGCGTTCCTGGGCCATGGCGCGGCCGCGGGGGAGCTTGGCGGCGTCGATGATCTCGACCTCGGGGGGCAGGGCGGCGAGCAGGGGCTGAGGGGCGAGGTGGTCGGCGACGACGACGTCGGCGGTGGCCAGCGCCTGGCGGCCGCGGACGGTGATCAGGCCGGGGTCGCCGGGGCCGCCGCCGACCAGCACCACGCTGCCGCCCGGTGCGGGGCGGGCGGCGCGGTCCCGGATGCTGCCGTCGGTCAGCCCGGCGACGATCGCGTCCCGCACCCCGATCGCCCGCTGGGGGTCGCCGCCCCCGTGCACGCCGACGACCAGGTCGCCCTGCCGCCCGATCGCCGGCGTCCAGACGCTCGAGGCCGACCGGTCGTCGGCGCGCGCGCAGAAGATGCGGTCGTCCTCCGCCTCCGCGGCGACGGCCGCGTTCACCGCGGGGTCGTCGGTGGCGGCGACCGCGTACCAGGCCCCGGCGAGGTCGCCGGGGCGGTAGGTGCGCCGGAGCCAGGTCGCGCGGCCGGCCGCGGCCAGCGACTCCAGCGCGGGTGTGACCTCCGGGCTGACCACCGTGACCCTGGCCCGCGCCTCCAGCAGGCCGGCGACGCGCCGGTGGGCGACCTTGCCGCCGCCCACGACGACGACCGGCCGGTCGTGCAGCCGCAACCCGACCGGGTAGACCGTGCCCTGCTCGGGGGGCACCGGGGTGGCGTTCAGCGGATCTCCTCGGGGACGCCGGTGGTCGTCCACCCCGCGGAGCCGCACCGGGGGGACCGGGACAGGATCCCAGCGAGGGCTGCGGCGAACGCGCGCGAGGTCGCCGGGTCCCGCACGGCGACCCGCAGGTGGTCGGGGCCGAGCCCCGGGAACGAGTCGCCGCGGCGGACCGCCCAGCCGGCGTCGCGGAGCTCCTGCCGCACCCGTGCACCGTCGGGCACGCGCAGCAGGACGAAGGAGGAGCGGGGGGTGCCCAGGACCGCCACCTCCGGGGGGAGCGCCGCCAGCAGCGCCGCACGGTGCCCGGTGAGCGCGACCGCCGCCCCCTCTGCCTCGGCGCGCGCGGCCGGGGCGGTGCAGGCGACCAGTGCCGCCAGCGCCGGGGTGCTCACCGGCCACGGCGGCTGCTGGGCGGCGAGCGCGGCGACCAGGTCCGCGGGCCCCAGCGCGTAGCCCACCCGCAGCCCGGCCAGGCCCCACGTCTTCGTCAGGCTGCGCACGACGAGCAGGCCGGGCAGGTCCGCGCGACCGGCCAGCGACTCCGGCTCCCCGGGCACGGTGTCGGCGAAGGCCTCGTCGACGACGAGCACGCGGCCGGGGCGGGCCAGGGCGGCGAGGTCGCGGGCCGGGTGCAGCACCGACGTCGGGTTGGTGGGGTTGCCCAGCACCACCAGGTCGGCGTCCTCCGGGACGTCGGCGGGGTCGAGCCGGTAGCCGTCGGCCTCGCGGAGGAGCAGTCGCGTCACCGGGTGACCGGCGGCCCGCAGCGCGGCCTCCGGTTCGGTGAAGGACGGGTGGGCGACGACGGCGCGCCGGGGCCGCAGCGCGCGGGCGAGCAGCACGAACACCTCCGCGGCACCGGCGGCCAGCAGCACCTCGGCCGGGTCCCGGCCGTGCGCCGCGGCGACGGCCGCGCGGGCGGGGGAGAGGGACGGGTAGGCCGCGCTGGCGTCCAGTGCGTCCTTCAGCACGTCCCGCAGCCACGGCGGTGGGGTCCCGGCCCGCACGTTGACGGCGAGGTCGACCAGGCCGGGCGCCAGTTCGGCGTCGCCGTGGTGCCGCAGATCGGTCACGTCTCCTCTTCGCTGTCGCACGGGGCTCGGCGGCCATGAGACCACGACGCGTGTAACAGGCGTGTGGCGCGACTTGACGGATCGGAAAGCCACGGCCATGCTTTCCGATATGGAAAGCGACGAGGCGGACGCCCGGGCCTAGCTGGCCGCGCTGCGCGCGGACCGGGTGGCGCTCGCCGAACGGGTGGTCCAACCCTGGTGGTACGACGCCGCGCTCGGCCTGCTGACCTTCCTGCTGTTCGCCTCCTACTCGTTCGCCTTCCCCTGGCTGACGCTCGGTGCGCTGCTGGTCTACCTGGCCGGGCTCCGCGGGCTGATGGCGGTCTACCGGCGGCTGACCGGCGCCTGGGTCAGCGGTGACCGGCCGGGGCCCACCCGCCGGGCCTACACGGCGTGGCTGGTCGGCGCCACGCTGGTCGTGGTGCCGGCCCTGGTCCTCGAGCTGCTGCTCGACGTGCGCGGCGCGATGGTGGTGGCCGGCGCGGTCCTCGGGGTCGGCATCGCGCTGGTCAGCCGGTGGTGGACCCGCATCTACGTCGCCGAGCTCCGCGGCGAGCCGTGACCGCCGTCGCGCCGCGGTTCGACCCGGTGATCCACGCGCCGCCCCGGCTCCAGGTGTGCGGGCTGCTCGCCGCCGTCGACACGATGGACTTCGCGGCGGTGCGCGAGCGGGTCGGGGTCAGCGACTCGGTGCTCTCCAAGCACGTCAAGCAGCTCGAGGAGGCCGGCTACGTGACGGTCCGCAAGGCCACCCGCGCCTCCCGCGTGCGCACCAGCCTCGCGCTGACGCCGGCCGGCCGGTCCGCCTTCGACGCGCACGTCGCCGAGCTGCGCCGGATCACCGGGGGCTGAGCCCGGGTGGTGCGGACGACGGTGAGGTGGAGCCGCGGTGCTGCTCGACGCGGCCGTCGTCGCCGCCGGTGCCGTCGGTCTCGGGGCGTTGCTGGGGCTCGCCGGCCTGCCCTCGCCCGCGCTGTTCGGCGGGCTGCTCGCCGGGCTGGTCCGCGCGCTCGCGGTGCCCACGCGGGCGCGGGTGCCCGACCGGCTGGGCACGGCGGGGCAGGCCGTCATCGGGGTGTCCATGGGTGCGCTGGTCGACGTCGGCACGCTGCGGGCGGTGGCCGCCGACTGGCTGCCGGTGCTCCTGGTCACGGTCGGGACGCTCCTGCTCAGCCTGCTGGCCGGGCTCGCCCTGCGGCTGCACCCCGGCATCTCGTCGGTGACCGGCGCGTTCGCCATGATCGCCGGGGGCGCCTCGGGAATCGTGGTGATGGCCCGCGAGCTGGGCGCCGACGAGCGGGTCGTCGCGGTGCTCCAGTACCTGCGGGTGCTGCTCATCGTCCTGCTCATGCCGGTGGTCGCCACCACGGCGTACGGCGCCACCGCGGGCGCCGGGCTCGCCCCCGAGGACGCCGGCGGGCCGGGCTGGCCGGCCGGTCTGGCCTTCACCACGGTCTGCGCCGTCGCCGGGCTGGTCGCCGGGCGGCTGCTGCGGATCCCGGTCGCCGCGCTGCTGGGCCCCCTCGTCGCCGCGGCGGTCGCGGACCTGAGCGGCCTCGCCGGCGGGGCCGGGGTGCCCGCCCTCGTGGAGAGCGCGGCGTTCCTCGTCATCGGCCTGCAGGTCGGCGTGAGCTTCACCCGCGGCAGCCTGCGGGGCATCGGCCGGGCCCTGCCGCTCGCGCTGGCGATCGTGCTCGTCCTGGTGCTGGCGTGCGCCGGCCTGGGCGGGCTGCTGGCCGCGGCCACCGGGGCGACCGCCCTCGAGGGCTACCTCGCGACGACGCCCGGTGGCCTCTACGCGGTGCTGGCCACGGCGCGCGACTCCGGTGCCGACACCACCTTCGTCCTCGCCGTGCAGGTGCTGCGGCTGTTCGTGATGCTGTTCAGCGCGCCGCTGGTGGCCCGCAGGCTCCGCCGGGCGCCCCCGGGCACCTGACGAGCGGGCCGGACGCGCCTACCCTCGTGGACCGGCGCACGAGCGGGAGGAGACCGGAGCTGTCCGAGGAGAACGCGGCCACCACGGGGCCGGACCCCGACGACGCGGTGCTGCTGTTCGTCGGCGGCCCGCTGGACGGGCGCGTGCAGATCCGGGAGGCGCGGCACGGTGACCCGCTGCCGACCGTCACCCACGTCCACCTCCACGGCGGGCCCAAGGTCGTGCACCGCTACGACCTGGAGCCCCTCGCCGACGGCGTCGGTGTCTACAACCTGCGGCCCCCGGCGCGGCGGCCGGCGCGGGACGAGTCGGTCGCGGACTGACCCCGCGTCACCAGCCCTGCACGCGGCGGGCCTCGCCCACGACGCGGTCGAAGCGGGCCCGGTCGAGGGCGGCGCCCTCCCGGCGGACCGTCGCCGGGTCCAGCTCCAGCAGCCGGTCCAGCCGGACCTCGCTGGGCCGGCCCCGCGGGTCCCAGGCCCCGCTGCCGATGTCGGTCCACACCCGGCCGTGGCGCGCCTCGTCGGCGGCGTCCCGGTCGTGGTCGCGGCTGGTGAGCATCAGGCCCAGGAGGTCGCCGCCCCGCCGGCCGATGACCAGCACCGGCCGGTCCTTGCCGCGGCCGTCGTCCTCCTCGAAGGGCACCCACGCCCAGACGATCTCGCCCGGGTCGGGGCGGCCGTCGTCGCGCGGCCGGTACTCCACGTCGGGCGCCCCGGCCGGCCGCGGCCGGGTGGGGCGCGGGCGGGAGCTCCCCGCTGCGGGTGAGCGCAGCAGGTGGTGCAGCACGCGGCCCGCGGTGCGCGCCGCCGTCCGGCCGAGGCGTCCGAGTCCAGCCATGCGGTGCACCGTACGGAGCGGTCGCGACGGCGGGCGGCGCGGTCCCCGGGGACACGGGACCATCACCGCTCGTCACACGTGACCCATGGGCACCAGATGGTGACGGTGGGGGTTGGACGCGGGGATGTGGGGGCAACCATGGGGCCGCGGGGTGCGTGCCGGCGTCCCCGGGAGAAGGGGGGCTCCATGACTTCGGCCGAACCGGCGCGCCCGGCGGTGCCTCGTGCCCGCGAGGTCCAGGCGAGCGTGCTCGCTGCGTTCCAGCTGGTCGAGGACGCGCGCTACCTCGGGTCCAGCCGCAGGCGACGCAGGCTGCGGGTCCGGGCGATGGCCGAGCGGGCCGT
This sequence comes from Blastococcus sp. KM273128, assembly GCF_021698975.1. Lineage (GTDB taxonomy): Bacteria > Actinomycetota > Actinomycetes > Mycobacteriales > Geodermatophilaceae > Blastococcus. Next base: position 4,941 of record NZ_SSXA01000118.1, read on the forward strand.
CGCCGACCGGAAGCTCGCCCGGGACCTGCGCGCCGGCTGAGCCCGCCTCAGGTCACGCAGAACTCGTTGCCCTCCGGGTCGGCGAGCGTCACCCACGCGAACGGCCCTTGCCGGCCGCGCCACAGCTCGCGGGCGCCCAGGCCGACCAGGCGGGCCACCTCGGCCTCGACCCGCTCCGGCCCGACGGCGACGTCGAGGTGCAGCCGGTTCTTGACCGACTTGGGCTCGGGGACGAGCTGGAACAGCACCCGCGGCCGGCCCGGGTCGGGCGAGGTGATCGCCGCGCCGACCTTCCAGACCAGCGCACCGCGGTGGGTGGTGGTGTCCTCCGCGGTGGCCTCCCCGGTGTCGACCATCCGGCGGATGAAGGCCTCGTCCTGGGGCTCCACCTGCCAGCCGAGCGCCTGGGCCCACCAATGGGCGAGGTCGTGCGGGGCGGAGCAGTCGACCACGACCTGGACGTCGAACGCCATGGCCGCAGGCTAGGCCCACGGCCCCGTCCGGAGGCTCGCCGCGAGCCTGCGAGCGGTGAGGAGGACGGGGTCCTTCGAGGGGTCCTCTCAGAGCTCCTCGGCCAGCTCCGCGCGGATCGTGGCGTCGTCGGGCAGGTCCTCCGCGAGCGCGCAGTGGTCCTTGATCACCCGGCCGAAGGGGGTCAGCGCCTTCGGGTCGATCCGCTTCGCCGGGTCCCACAGGCCCGAGCGCATGACCGACTTCGGGCACTGGAAGTACGCCCGCCGCACGTCGAGGACCAGCACCGACAGCGGCGCCCGGCCGAACTCCTCGAGGTCCACCGGCAGCTCGTCGGGCGGGACCAGCGCCGCCGTGCCGAAGACCCGCAGCGTCTGCTCGACGCCGGGCACCAGGAACATCAGCGCGGCGCGGGGGTTGGCGGCCACGTTGCGCAGGCTGTCGACGCGGTTGTTGCCCGGCCGGTCGGGGAGCGCGAGCCGGTGCGCGTCGAGCACGTGCACGAAGCCCGGGTCGCCGCCGCGGGGGGAGACGTCGGGCCAGCCCTCGGCGTCGGCGGTGGCCAGCGTCGCGAAGGGGGAGTGGGCGATGAACTCGCGGCAGTGGGCGTCCAGGTGGTCGATCACCTTGTCCAGCACCAGGCCGCCCGGCGTGCGGTAACCGGCCAGCACGGGGTCGTCGGTGGGCGGCGGGGGCAGCGGCACGGCGGGCACGCGACGACGGTATCCGGTGGCGCGGCTACCGTGGCGCCCCGTGCCGCAGGTCTGGAGCTCCCCCGTCCGTTACGTCGAGTGCGACCAGCAGGGCGTCGTCTTCAACGCCCACTACCTGACGTGGGCCGACGAGGCGTCCAACGGCTGGTGGGCGTCGCTCGGGCTCGCCTGGGACGACCTGGTCGCGCGCCGGGTGGACCCGGTGGTCAAGGCCAGCTCGCTGGAGTGGGCGTCGTCGGCCCGCTGGGGCGACACCGTCGCCGTCGACGCCGAGACCGAGAAGGTGGGCCGCACCAGCGTGACGGTGCGGTTCACCGTGCGCGTCGGCGAGCGGGTGTGCTGCGTGGTCCGCAACACCTACGTCTGCGTCGCCGACGGCCGCTCGGCCCCCTGGCCGGACGACGTGCGGGCGCGGCTCACCGCGGGCTGAAGCCCGAGCCCGGCGGCAGCAGCGGCAGGCCCGCGGGCGGGCCCTGCTCGACGAGCCGCCACAGGGCGTCCGTGTCGGCGTGCTCGGCGACCAGGTCGCCCAGGCGGTCCAGCCGGGCCTCGCGCACCGCCGCGAACTCCGTCGCCGGGGCCGGCACGAACCGGCGGCCGGTGACCCGGGCGACCTCGGCCAGGAAGGCCCGGCGGAAGCCGTCGTTCTCCAGCGCACCGTGCCACGTCGTCCCGAAGACCGCGCCGGCGCGGGCGCCGTCCAGGAACGGCTCGGCGGCGTCGTCCACCGTCACGACGCCGTGGTGGATCTCGTAGCCGTGCACCGTCTCGCCCAGGGCGCGGCCCACCGGGCGGGCGAGCGTCTTATCCGGGGCGAACCGGACGTCGGCGGGCAGCAGCCGCAGCCCCTCCACCGTCCCCGCCCGCGACTCGACGTCGTCGGTGATCGTGCGGGCGAGCATCTGGTGGCCGCCGCAGATGCCGAGCACCGGCGTGCCCTCCGCCGCCCGGCGCAGCACCGCGTCGGCGAGGCCGGTCGCGCGCAGCCACGACAGGTCGGCGACGGTGGCCCGGCTGCCGGGCAGGACGACCAGGTCGGCGTCGGCGAGCTCCTCGGGGCGGGTGGCGTAGCGCACCAGCACCCCGGGCTCGGCGGCGAGCGCGTCCAGGTCGGTGAAGTTCGACAGCCGGGGCAGCCGCGCCACCGAGACGCGGAGGACGTCCTCGCCCACCGGCGGGGCCCCCGACGCGGCCACGGGCACGTTGAGCGAGTCCTCGACGTCCAGTTCCAGGCCGCCCAGCCAGGGCAGGACGCCGAGCACCGGGCGGCCGGTGAGCCCGGTCAGCTGCTCCAGCCCCGGGCGCAGCAGCCGCACGTCCCCGCGGAACTTGTTGACCAGGAACCCGGCGACCAGCCGCTGGTCGGCCGGCGGCATCAGCGCGACGGTGCCGTGCAGGGCGGCGAAGACCCCGCCCCGGTCGATGTCGCCGACGACCACGACCGGCAGGCCCGCCGCGGTGGCCAGGCCCATGTTGGCGATGTCGTCGGCCCGCAGGTTGATCTCCGTCGGCGAGCCGGCGCCCTCGCAGACGACGACGTCGAACCGGGCGCGCAGGTCGGCCAGCGAGGCGAGCGCCTGCTCGAGCAGCGCCGCCTTCATCGGCCGGTAGGACAGCGCGGTGACGTCGGCGACCGGCCGGCCCAGGACGACGACCTGGCTGGAGTCCTCCCCGCCCGGCTTGAGCAGCACCGGGTTCATCGCCGCCTCCGGCTCGACCCGCGCCGCCGCGGCCTGCATCACCTGGGCACGCCCGATCTCCGCGCCGTCCGGGGTGACCACGGAGTTGTTGCTCATGTTCTGCGCCTTGAACGGGGCCACCGAGACGCCCTGGCGCACCAGCCACCGGCAGATGCCCGCGGTGACCACCGACTTGCCGGCGTCCGAGGTGGTGCCGGCGACGAGCAGCGCCCCGCTCACACCGCCTCGCGCGGGACGTGCCAGCCGGCCTTCTCCTGCCCGGAGAGGTCGGCGATCGCCAGCATGATCCGGTCGGTCACCTCGCGGCGGGCCCGGTTCCGGTCGGCCTGCCCGCGGTGTTCGGGGAAGGTCAGCGGCTCGCCGAAGGTGATCGCGATGCGGTGCGGGCGCGGCCAGCGGGCCCCGACCGGCTGCACCCGGTCCGTGCCGTGCACGGCGACCGGGACGACGGGGCAGTCAGCGGTGAGCGCCAGCCAGGCCACACCGGTCTTGCCGCGGGCCAGCCGGCCGTCCCGGGAACGGGTGCCCTCGGGGTAGAGGCCGAACGCGGTGCCGCCGCGCAGGATGCCCAGGGCGGTGTCCAGCGCCGCCTGCGCGGCCCGGTGGGTCTCCCGCTCGACCGGGTGCGCGCCCAGCGCGGTGAACAGCGTGCGGGTGAGCCAGCCGCCGAAGCCGCGGCCGGTGAAGTACTCGGCCTTGGCCAGGTAGGCGACCCGGCGCGGGGCCGCCAGCGGGATGGCGATGCTGTCGATGAAGGACAGGTGGTTGCTGGCCAGGATCACCGGGCGGTCGCGCGGCACGTTCTCGCGCCCGGTGACCTTCGGCCGGCACAGGGCGAAGAACAGCGGGCGCAGGACGAACCGGGCCAGGACGTAGAACATCGCGGGCTCCCTCCTCGGCGGCGCCGGGCCGCGCCCCCGGACACCGCGGGCAGCCCCGATCCTGCCGGACCGCGGCCGGTGCGGGGGCGGCGGCTCCGACGGGTGAGGCGGAGCGGGCCGGTGGCTACCGCGGGGGGCAGGCGTCGCGCAGGATCGCGCGCACGTCGTCCGGCAGCCCGCCGTGCCCCGCGGCCGAGGCGGTGATCGCCTGCGCGACGTCCCGCACCTTCCGGTGGGTGTGGCTGGAGATGTGCGAGAGCAGCTCGAACGCGGCCTGCTCGCCGCAGCCGGTGAGCAGCATGAGGATGCCCTTGGCCTGCTCGATGACCGCCCGGCTGGCCATGGCCGTCCGCAGCTGGTCGACCTCGGCCCGCAGGGCCGCGATCCCGGTCGGGTCGGAGGCCTGGGCCCGGGCGGTGGTGAGGTCGACGCACAGCCCCTCGACCGCCCGCACGCCCCCGGCCCCGTCCCCGGCCGGCTCGCCGACCAGCAGCACCGGTCGCGGGGGCCGGTCCGGGTGGTGCACGTGCGTCTCGACGGCGAACGGCTGCCCCGCGCCGCAGGCGGAGAGGGCGGCGAGCAGCCGGGCGGCGTCCGCGGGGTGCTGGACGCGGAGCAGCGCCTCGGTGCAGGGCGCCGTCTCCAGGCCGATCAGCTGGTGCATCTCCGGGGACCACCACCAGGTGCCGGCGTGCCGGTCGAAGCGGTAGCGGCCGGCGATCCCCGGTGGCGGGGCGGGGTGGCGGGTGACCGTGCGTCGGGGGTCCTGCCCGCGGGCCTGCGG
>NZ_SSXA01000119.1 GCF_021698975.1 Blastococcus sp. KM273128
CCCTCCGGGCCCCGCTCGGCGCGATCAGTCGGGCGCGGCTACTCCTGCCAGGGGCCGAAGACGCGCTCGGCGGTCGTGGTGAGCGCGTCGCAGAGCTGGGCCAGGTCGGTGCCGGTCACCTCGGCGAGGGCGCGCACGGTGTGCGGCACCAGCCGCGAGGCGTTCGGCCGCCCCCGGTGGGGGGCCGGGGTGAGGAAGGGCGAGTCGGTCTCCACGAGCAGCTGGTCCAGCGGCGTCAGCGCCGCGGCCTCCCGCAGGTAGCCGGCGTTGCCGAAGGTCACCGTGCCGGCGAAGGAGAGCACGAAGCCGCGCTCCACGCAGGCCCGCGCGAACGCGGCGTCGCCCGAGAAGCAGTGCATGACGACGTGCTCGGGCGCGCCCTCGTCGTCGACGACCCGGAGCACCTCGTCGTGCGCGTCCCGGTCGTGGATGACCAGCGCCACCCCGTGCCGCTTCGCGATGCGGATGTGCTCGCGGAACGAGGCCTCCTGCGCTGCCCAGCCCTCGGGGCCGGTGCGGTAGCGGTCCAGCCCGGTCTCCCCCACCGCCCGCACCCGCGGCAGCGCCGCCAGCCGGTCGATCTCGGCGAGCGCGGCGTCGTCGGCCTCCCCGGCGCCGGCCTCGTTCGGGTGCACGGCCACCGCGGCGAGCACGTTCGGGTGCCGGGCGGCGAGCTCCGCGGACCACCGCGACGAGGCGACGTCGACCCCGACCTGCACCAGCCGCGGCACGTTCACCGCCACCGCGGCGGCGATCTCCGCGTCGACGTCTGCGTCGGTGGACGTCGGGCCGCCCTCGGGTCGGAAGCCGTCGAGCACGATGTCGAGGTGCGTGTGGCTGTCCACCGCCGGCGCCGGCAGCGGCTCCGGGGACGGCGGCGGCTCACCTCGCCGGTTCGCGCGCGACGCGGCGCTCCGGCTCATCCGCCTTCTTCCAGCCGCCGCAGCTCGTCGGCGACGACCGACTCGTCGAGCTTGGTGAAGATCGGCGTCGGCGGGGTGAGCGGGGTCCCGGGTGCGGCCAGCGGCGTCGACGCCCAGACGGCCTGCCCCTGGTCGTAGGAGCCGGTGATGATCGGGTACGGCGAGCCGTCGTCGAGGTCGGTGACCTCCTCGATCTCCGGCGCCACCGACCACACGCCCTCGCCGCCCAGCAGCTCGTGCACCTTCTGCGCCGAGTGCGGCAGGAAGGGGGTGAGCAGGCCGTTGCAGTCCTTGATCGCCTGCAGGGCGGTGTGCAGGACGGTGTCCCGGCGGGCCGGGTCCTCCTTGAGCTTCCACGGCGCCTGGTCGGAGAGGTACTTGTTGGCCTCGGCGACCACCCGCATCGCCTCGGCGATGGCGGCCTTCTGGCGGTTGCGGGACAGCAGCTCGCCGACGGGGCCGAACGCGCCGCTCGTCGTCGCCAGCAGGGCGCGGTCGGCGTCGGTGAGCTCCCCCGGCGTCGGCACGGCACCCACGTTCTTCGCCGCCATCGAGACGCTGCGGTTGACCAGGTTCCCCCAGCCGGCGACCAGCTCGTCGTTGTTGCGGCGGCGGAACTCCGACCAGGTGAAGTCGGTGTCCTGGTTCTCGGGGCCGGCGACCGCGATGAAGTAGCGCAGCGCGTCGGCGTCGTACCGGGCCAGGAAGTCGCGGACGTAGATGACCACCTGGCGGCTGCTGGAGAACTTGCGGCCCTCCATGGTCAGGAACTCGCTGGAGACCACCTCGGTGGGCAGGTTGAGCCGGCCGAGCGAGCCCGGCGTCCCGCCCTTGTCGCCCTCGCCGTTGTAGCCGAGCAGCTGGGCCGGCCAGATCTCGGAGTGGAAGACGATGTTGTCCTTGCCCATGAAGTAGTAGGCGTCGGCGTCCGGCGTCTGCCACCACTGCCGCCAGGCGTCCGGCTCCCCGGAGCGGCGGGCCCACTCGATCGACGCCGACAGGTAGCCGACGACGGCGTCGAACCAGACGTAGATCCGCTTGTCCGGCCGGTCGCGCCAGCCGTCCAGCGGCACCGGCACGCCCCAGTCGATGTCGCGGGTGTAGCTGCGCGGCTTGAGGTCCTCCAGCAGGTTGACGCTGAAGTTCAGGACGTTGGGCCGCCAGCTCTTCCGGGTGGCGAGCCAGTCGCCCAGCGCCCGGGTGAAGGCGGGCAGGTCGAGGAAGTAGTGCTCCTCGTCGACGAACTTCGGGGTCTCGCCGTTGATCCGGCTCACCGGGTTGATCAGGTCGACCGGGTCGAGCTGGTTGCCGCAGTTGTCGCACTGGTCGCCGCGCGCGCCGTCGTAGCCGCAGATGGGGCAGGTGCCCTCGATGTACCGGTCGGGCAGGGTGCGGCCGGTGCTCGGGCTGATCGCGCCGAGCGTCGTCTTCGGGAAGACGTAGCCGTTCTTCAGCAGCCCGAGGAAGATCTCCTGGCTGATCTGCGCGTGGTTGGCCGTCGTCGTCCGGGTGAACAGGTCGTAGGAGAGCCCGAGGGACTGCAGGTCCCCCACGATGATCCGGTTGTTCCGGTCGGCGATATGCCGGGGCGTGATCCCCTCGGCGTCGGCCGCCACCGTGATCGGGGTGCCGTGCTCGTCGGTGCCGCTCACCATGAGCACCCGGTCGCCGGCCATCCGGTGGTAGCGGCTGAAGACGTCGGAGGGGACGCCGAAGCCGGAGACGTGGCCGATGTGCCGCGGGCCGTTGGCGTAGGGCCACGCGACGGCGGTCAGGATGTGCCGATCACTCACGTGGAGAGACTAGGCCGCGGGGCCGGGGCGGTCGCCTACGGCTGGGAGACGACGCCGGCGACCGGGCCGACCGGCTCCCCCTCGGCCGGGTGCAGCACGGCGAAGCCGGCCAGCAGGAGGGCGATCCCGCCGAGGGTGAGGGCGCACAGCGGGCGGTGCGCTGCCACCGGGTCGGGCCGGCGCTCGCGGACCCGCGGCCCCTGCAGCACCCAGGCGCGGGCCGAGGGCGCGTCCACCAGCAGCAGCTTGCCGACCGGCAGCGCGACGGCGGCGGCGAACAGCAGCGGCAGCGGCAGCCCGCCGGTGAGCGCGGCCAGCAGCGGCAGCAGGAGCGCGACGCCGCCGAGCACCGACACCGCGGCCAGCTCGGCCAGCGAGGTGGCCAGCAGCAGCGTGCGGGTGGAGCCGTCGACCACGGCCGCACCGGCGCCGGCGGTGAGCACGACCCACCCGGCCAGCGTGAGCAGCGCGAGCGCGACGACCCAGCCGGCCGGGCGCATCGGGGAGGTCAGGACGACGTCGGCCCGCGTCAGCCCGAGGGCGAGCAGGCCCACGGCCTCCAGCACGGAGATCCCGCCGGCGGCCAGCGCGGTCACCGGGACGCGGCGCAGCCCGTGGGTGGCCGGCGACCCCGGCTGGACGGCGGGCGCCGCGACGGTGCCGCGGACGTCGAGGACGGTGCTCGCCACGAGGAGGCTCTCCCTGACCGGTCGGAGGTGTCTCCCGTCCCGACGGCCGGTCCGGCCGGCGGCTGGAGCACCGGTCCCGGCCGCCTCACCCCATGGGGTGGGACGGCTCCGCCCGCCCCGGCGACGCCTAGGCTGCTGGTCCCGGACGACGACCCGCGAGGAAGGCGGCACCCGCGATGACCACCCGGGAGGAGCCCCCGGCCGCGCCCCTCGGCCCGCGCACGCCGCCGACGCTGCGCCCGCAGCCGGCCGGGCCGCAGCAGCGCCGCGCCGCCCACCGCCCCGCCGAGGGCGGCGTCGTCGACTGCGCGGTCTACGTCGCCGGGGAGCGGCAGGAGGCCGTGGCGCCCGCCGACGCGCTGCGCCTCGCCGAGGAGCGGGACGGCTTCGTCTGGCTGGGGCTCTACTCCCCCAGCGAGGCCGAGCTGGGGGAGATCGCCGAGCGCTACGACCTGCACCCGCTCGCCGTCGAGGACGCCGTCTTCGCCCACCAGCGCCCGAAGCTGGAGCCCTACGACGACGCGCTGTTCATGGTCCTCAAGACGGCGACCTACGTGGAGCACGAGGAGCTGACCGCGACCAGCGAGGTGGTCGACACCGGCGAGGTGATGGTCTTCCTCGACCCCCGGTACGTGATCACGGTGCGGCACGGCGAGCACGGCGGGCTGACCGGGCTGCGGCAGCGGCTGGAGGACCAGCGCGACCTGCTGTGCCTCGGCCCGTCGGCGGTGCTCTACGCGGTCGCCGACCTCGTCGTCGACACCTTCGTGGAGGTGGCCGCCGCGGTCGAGGGGGACGTCGAGGAGCTCGAGGCGTCGGTGTTCAGCCCTGAGCGCACCGACGACATCGGGCGGCTGTACCAGCTCAAGCGGGAACTCATGTCGCTGCGGCGGGCGGTCTCCCCGCTGGAGGTGCCGCTGCAGAAGCTGGCCGAGCGGCCGGTGGACGTCGTCCCGGACGCCATGCGCTCCTACTTCCGCGACGTGCTCGACCACGCCATTCGCGTGCGCGACCAGGTCGGCGGGATGGACGAGCTGCTGACCTCGATCCTCCAGGCCTCGCTCGCCCGGACGACGCTGGCCGACAACGAGGACATGCGGAAGATCTCGGCCTACGCCGGCATCATCGCCGTCCCGACCGCGATCGCCGGCATCTACGGCATGAACTTCGAGCACATGCCGGAGCTGGAGTGGCGGTTCGGCTACCCGCTGGCGCTGCTGGTCATCCTCAGCGCGATCGTGCTGCTGTACCGCGGCTTCAAGCGCAACGGCTGGCTGTAACCCCCGCGCCACCTCGCCCGTGCTCGCGCGCGGAGGCACCTCTCCCAGGCGCCCGAGGGGTGCTTCACCGCGCAGTGCCGAGGGCGCGAGCGACGCGGCCGACCAGGGCCACCGGATCTCGGAGGTCCGCCGCGGTCACGAAGACGACGGTCCAGCCCGCCTCCCGCAGCCGGTTGAGACGCTGCCGGTCCCGTGCGAACTGACCGGGCTCGGCGTGCCAGAGCCCGTCGTACTCGACGGCCACTCTCAGCTCCGGCCACGCGAAGTCCACCCGTGCCACGAAGCATCCGTCGGCGAACACCCGGAACTGCGGCACCGGGGCAGGGAGCCCGCCGCGTGCCAGCAGCAGCCGCAGCCTCGTCTCCTGCGGTGACTCCGCGAGCCCGTCGGCCGACGCCGCGGCAGCACGGCCACGCGCCGAGCCGGGCCCGCGGGCGACGGCCGCCCGGTCGCGGACGCGCTGGAGGTCCACCACACCTCGGACGACCAGCTGGTCGACGGCGGCGACCGCGGAGTCCCCGTCGAGCAGCGAGGCCAGGCGCAGCGCCGTCGCCTCCGGCGAGGTGACCGGGAGCCCCCACCGCCGGCGGACATCGGTCGCCGGCACCACCGCCCGCCGGGCGAGGACGCCGTCCAGCCGGACCATGTGGCTCCGCGGCGGGCGGGTCACCTCCACCTCGTCGTCCGGGCCCGCGAGGTCCAGGCCCCACAGGACGGCGGCGCTGCGACCGGTGACCACCGCGCCGGGCAGCAGCAGGCACGGGGCCCGCACCCGGAGCTCGTGGGTGACCGTGACGTCGCGGTGGACGTAGACGTCGTGCAGCAACCGGCGCCAAGCGGCCCCCTGCAGTCGTCGCCGGGTCAGCAGACCGGCACGGACCGCGTCCGACCCGCGGAAGACGGTGCCGGTGAGCTCTCCGGGGACGTGCGCGGCCGTGGGCATCGCCGCACCGTGCCGCACATGGGCGCAGCTGCGCCGACGCCGTCCACAGCCCTCGAGGTGAGTGCGCGCCCGCGCACGCCTCACCGGCGCCCGAGGGGTGCTTTCGGGCGCAATCGCCGCGGCGTCAGGTGTGCTTGGCGGCGACGACGGCGTCGAAGACGGTGCGCTTGGGCAGCCCTGTCCGCTCCACGACCGCCCGGATGGCGTCCTTGCGGGTGGCGCCGGCCGCTTCCTCCTCGGCGACGGCGGCGGCGAGCTCCGGCCCGGTCAGCTCCACGGCCCGCTGCGGCGCACCGCCCACCACGAGCGTGATCTCGCCCTTGACGCCCTCGGCTGCCCACGCGGCCAGCTCCGCCAGCCCGCCGCGCCGGACCTCCTCGTAGGTCTTGGTCAGCTCGCGGCACACCGCGGCCGGCCGCTCCCCGCCCAGCGCCGCCGCGGCGTCGGCCAGCGCGTCGGCCAGCCGGTGCGGCGACTCGAAGAACACCATCGTCCGCCGCTCGTCGGCCAGCGCCGCGAACACCGAACGCCGCTCCCCGGCCTTGCGCGGCAGGAAGCCCTCGAAGCAGAACCGGTCCACCGGCAGGCCGGAGACCGCCAGCGCCGTGGTCACCGCCGAGGGCCCGGGGACCGAGGTGACGTCGACGCCCGCGTCGATCGCCGCCCGCACCAGCGTGTACCCGGGGTCGGAGACCGAGGGCATGCCGGCGTCGGTGAGCAGCAGCACCGTGGCACCCGACCGCAGCGCGTCGAGCAGCCCGGGCAGCCGGGCCCGCTCCACGGACTCGTGGAAGGTGACCACCCGGCCGGTCAGCGTGACCTCCAGGTCGGCGGCCAGCCGGTGCAGGCGGCGGGTGTCCTCGCACGCCAGGACGTCGGCGCCGGCCATCGCGGCGCGCAGCCGCGGGCCGACGTCCCCGGGCTGCCCCAGGGGCGCCCCACCCAGCACCAGCCGTCCGCCCACCCGCCGAGCCTGCCACGGCCGGCCCCCGCGGGCAGGCCGCGGGGGTGTCCCGCCGGCCCCCCTGCAGCTGT
>NZ_SSXA01000120.1 GCF_021698975.1 Blastococcus sp. KM273128
GGCCACGATCTGCCCCAGCAGATCCACCGCCTCCGCCGCGCTGCGCTGGGCGGGCAGCCACGCCGACAGCGGCTCGTCCCACCGCTGCGGATCGGGGTCCTCGACCTCCCAGGGCGAGGGCAGCGGGTCCACGAAGGACACCCCGACCCCCACCTGGAAACCCGCCGCCGACGACACAACCGCAGGCTAGGCCGGGGGTACGACACTTCCGGCCCACCGGAGAAGGGGTGCCGGCGAGGGCAGGTGCCGGGAGGAGCACGGCTCGGGTGGATGTCGGGGCGCCGGGGCGGGGATGACGGCACCGGCATGGTCTGCTGCCGGGGAAGTGCGCCGGGACGACGAGGCCCCGGGCACCGCGAGTGCGGTGACCGGGGCCTCGTCGTCGGTCAGGGCTGCAGGAGCACCTTGACCGCGCCCTCCTTCTTCTCGCGGAAGTTGGCGTAGGCCTCGGGCGCCTGCTCCAGCGGCACCCGGTGGGTGGCGAACTCGTCGACGCCGAGCGGGTCGCCGTCGACGAGGAGGGGGAGGATGTCGGGCACCCAGCGCCACACGTTGGCCTGTCCCATGCGCAGCTGGATCTGCTTGTCGAACATGCGCATGAGGGGAAGCGGGTCGGTGGCGCCCCCGTAGACACCGGACAGGGAGATGGTGCCGCCCCGCCGGACCGCCTCGATGGCGGTGTTGAGCGCGGCCAGCCGGTCGATGCCGGCGACCGTCATCACCTTCTCCATGATCGCGTCCGGCACGACCGCGCTGGCCTTCTGCGCGATGGTGGCCAGCGGTGAGCCGTGCGCCTCCATCCCGACGGCGTCGATCACCGCGTCGGGGCCGCGGCCGTCGGTGAGGTCGCGCACCCGGGCGACCACCTCCGCCTGGTCGGTCGAGTCGATCACGGTGATGCCGTTGCGCCGGGCGCGGGCCAGACGCTCGGGGACGACGTCGGAGGCGATGACCTGACCGGCACCGAGGTGCTTGGCGATGCGGGTGGCCATGTCGCCGATCGGGCCCAGCCCGAGGACCAGGACGCTCCCGCCCTGCGGGATGCCGGCGTACTGCACGGCCTGCCAGGCGGTGGGCAGCACGTCGGAGAGGTAGACGAAGCGGTCGTCGGACGGTGCGTCGGGCACCTTGATCGGCAGCGTGTTGCCGAAGGGCACCCGCAGGTACTCCGCCTGACCGCCCGGCACCTGCCCGTAGAGCTTGGTGTAGCCGAACAGCGAGGCGCCCATGCCCTGCTCGCGGTTCTGCGTGGTCTCGCACTGGGACTGCAGCCCCTCGGCGCACATCCAGCAGGTGCCGCAGGAGATGTTGAACGGCACGACGACGCGGTCGCCGGGCTTCACCGCGGTCACGTCCCGCCCCACCTCGCGGACGACGCCCATGGGTTCGTGCCCCATCACGTCACCGACCGTCATGAAGGGAGCCATGACCTCGATGAGGTGCAGGTCCGACCCGCAGATGCCGCTGGAGGTGATCTCGACGATAACGTCGGTCTGCTCCTGGATCGTGGGGTCCGGGACGGTCTCCACCCGGACGTCTCCTCGGCCGTGCCAGGTCACTGCGCGCATACGACTTCTCCCTCGATCGGGCATCGGAAAAGGGTCTTCTGCCCCTACGTGAGCCGGATCGCGCGACTCTCAACCATCTACGGCGCGTTCCTCACTCTGCGTGCAACTCTGCTCACGCTGATGTGACAGAACGGCTCTCACGCCGGTGACCCGGTTCACAGAACTGCAGGTCAGTACCCCGGTTCTCACATCACGAATCCATCACGACGTGTTTACATGGGCCCCGCTCCTCTCCCCGGGAGTCGCTGTTGCAATGTCCGCCGACGGAAGTCAGGTGCATGAGCTCGCTCCACCACGACCGCCTCCCCGAGGGGGGTGCGGCACCGACCGGCACGGTCGACGCCACGCCCGCTCCGGCCCCCGCCACCGGCGGGGCGCGCGAGGAGAAGGCCGGGTCCGCGGTCCCGCCGCAGCGCCAGGGGAAGGCGCGCGGCACGGGTACCTCTCGGACCACCGTTCCGACCACCCGCACGCGCGGCCGCGCCGCCACGGTCAAGGCCGCCGGCGCGAGGGTTGTCACCGCGGCCACCCGGCGGGCCGGTGGCCGCCACCGGGCGACGACGCCGGCGCAGCCCACGACGGCGCGGGCCGCGGTCCTGCAGGTGATCGCCGCCAAGGTCGCCGCGGCGGCCGCCGCGGAAGCGCCCGCCCGTCGCCGGCCGACGCCGTACAAGCGGTCCGCCGTCGACCTGGCCGCGCTCGCGCCGGTGACCGATGTCGCCGCGCTGGCCGAGGGCGCCGCCCCGACTCCGGAGGCCGTCGTCGTCGTCAAGGACGTCGTCGAGCCGGTCGTCGTCGTCCGCGACACCCCGGTCGCGCCCGAGGCAGAGCCGGCCGGGGTCGTCGCCGCCGTCGCGGCGGGCCGCCGCGGTCTGCTGGACCGCCTCCCGGCCGCCGGGCGCCGCCGGTCCTCGCTCTACCTGGCCGCGGCCCTCATCGGCGCGCTCAGCATCAGCGGGGCGTCGGTCAGCGGCGCGACCGAGGTGGGGACCGAGACCGCCGGTTCCTCGATCAGCGTCGCCGAGCAGCTCGGCATCGACGCCTCCGCCGCGGCGCCGCAGGTCGACGCGGACGACACCGAGCGGCTGCGCGAGGTGGTCGCCAGCCGCAACGCCCGGGACGCCGACCGCACCGCCGCCGCGGACGTCCAGGCCGAGGCCGACCGCGTCGCCCAGGAGGAGGCCGACCGTGCCGCCGCCGAGGCAGCGCGCCCCAAGGCGGTGCTCCCGGTCGAGGGCGGGCGGCTCACCAGCGGCTTCGGCCATCGCTGGGGCACCCTCCACGGTGGCATCGACCTGGCCGCGCCGATGCGCACGCCGGAGTACGCCGCGGCCGACGGCGTCGTCCTCGAGGCCGGCCCCGCCAGCGGCTACGGGCTGGTCGTGTACGTCCAGCACGACAACGGCGACGTCACCGTCTACGGCCACATGGACGAGATCCTGGTGACGCCCGGCCAGGTCGTGCGCGCCGGCGACACCATCGCGCTGCTGGGCAACCGCGGCCAGTCCACCGGCCCGCACCTGCACTTCGAGGTGCGCATCGGCGGCATCGACGGCGAGCGGGTCGACCCCCTGCCGTGGCTGCGGGAGCGCGGCGTCCAGATCTGACGCCGTCCCCACCACGACGCCGCCCCCCGCCGGACCACTCCGGCGGGGGGCGGCGTCGCACGTGGGGCAGATCGCGGCCACCGCCGGCCGGGACGGCGGTGCGCAGTGGGACAGTGGATGCGCACGACCGGTCGGCAGAAGGGGATCGCGGTGGACCACGGGCACCACTCGGGGATGTGGGTCCCGGACGAGCCGCCGACGTGGGGGCGGATGCTCCTCCCGCACCTGGACGCCTGGTCGGTGCTCGCCGTCCTCAGCATCGTCGGGCTGGTCGTCTACCTGGCCGCGGTCGTGCGCCTGCGGCGCACCGGGGTCTCGTGGCCGTGGTGGCGGACGCTGGCCTGGGCGGGCGGGACCGCGTCGCTCTTCGCCGTGACCGGTACCTGGCTCAACGGCTACAGCATGGTGCTGTTCAGCATCCACATGACCCAGCACATGGTGCTGTCGCTGATCACCCCGCTGCTCCTGCTGCTCGGCGCGCCCGTGACGCTGGCGCTGCGCACGCTGCCGCGCGGTCGCGGCCCGGCGGGCGCCCCGCGGGCCCTGCTGCTGGAGGCGCTGCACAGCCGCTTCGCCCGCGCCGTGGCCCACCCGCTGTTCACGATCCCGCTGTTCCTGGCGAGCCTCTACGGCGTCTACTTCACGCCGCTGTTCGACGCCCTCATGTCCAACCCGGCCGGGCACCAGTTCATGCTGGCCCACTTCGTCGTCACCGGGCTGCTGTTCTTCGGGCCGATCGTCGCCCAGGACCCGTGGCCGCGGACGCTCGGCCACCCCGGCCGCATGATGGAGCTGTTCCTGCCCGTCCCGTTCCACGCCTTCTTCGGCGTCGCGATCATGATGGCCGGCTCGCTCGTCGTCGACACCTTCGCCCAGCCGCCCGCCGGGTGGGGCGTCGACCCGCTGGCCGACCAGGCCGTGGCCGGGGGCATCGTGTGGGCCTTCGGCGAGCTGCCCACCGTGCTGGTGCTGTCGGTCGTGTTCTTCTCGTGGGCGCGGTCGGACGAGCGCCGGGCGCGGACCCTCGACCGGGCGGCCGACCGCGACGGCGACACGGAGCTCACCGCGTACAACGCCCGGCTGCGCGCCCTCGCGGAGCGGCAGCGGGCCTGATCCCCCCGGAACGCACCGGGCGCCCCTCCCGTCGTGGGGAAGGGCGCCCGGGGATGGCCCCGCTGCAGGGGCCCACGCCGAGCGTGCGAGGCGTGGGGGGGCAGCGGGGTTCTTTCTCAGCCGACGTGGACGACGGCGTCGCCCTCGGCCGGCAGGTCCTCCTTCGTCGCCTTGATGAGCACCGCGGCGACGACCGCGCCCAGCACGAGCAGCGCGGCCGCCCAGGTGAACGCCGTGGTGTAGCCCTCGACCTGCGCGGCGAGCCCGACGGACGGGTCCCGCGGGTCCGCCCCGGAGGTGAGCGCGTCGGCGGTGTAGGTGCTGATCGCCGCCACCGAGAGCGAGGCCAGGACGGCGGTGCCGATGGAGGCGCCGACCTGCTGGGTGGCGTTCAGCATGGCGCTGGCCGCACCCGCGTCGTGCTGCCCGGCGCCGACCAGCGCGAGGTTCGACAGCGGCACGAAGGTGAAGCCGAGGCCCAGGCCCAGGAGCAGCTGGCCCGGGAAGGGCAGCGCCCAGAACCCGGTGTCCAGCCCCACGAAGGACAGGGTGAACAGCCCCGCGGCGGCCAGGAACCCACCGAGCACCATGAGCGGCTTCGGCCCGACCCGCGGGAGCAGCGCGCTGGACGCGCCGGCCGAGACGAAGACGCCGAGGGTGACCGGCAGCGAGGCCAGGCCCGCGGTGACCGGCTCGTAACCCAGCACCTGCTGGAAGTAAAGGCTCAGGAAGAAGAACGCCCCGATGAGCCCGGCCCCCACCAGGGTGGAGGTGAGGTAGGCCCCGCCGCGGTTGCGGTCGAGCACGATGCGCATCGGCAGCAGCGGGTTGCGGGTGCGCAGCTCCAGCAGCACGAACAGCGCCACCAGCACCAGCCCGCCGACGATGAACACCCAGGCCAGGCCGTCGGTCCAGCCGCTCTCGGGCGCGACCAGCGCCGGCGCCCCCTGGGCGGCGGCCTGCGCGTTGGCGGCGGCGGCCTCGGCCGCGTTGGCCTGCGACGCCTCGGCGACGCGGGTGAACCCGTAGACGACGGCGCCGAGGCCGAGGGTGACCAGCACCGCGCCGGGGATGTCGTAGCTGGTGTCCCCGGGGGCCTTGCTCTCCGGGACGATCGGGACCGCCAGGACGATGGCGAGCAGGGCGACCGGCAGGTTCACCCAGAAGCACCAGCGCCAGTCGGCGTACTCGGTGAGCACGCCGCCCAGCAGCAGGCCGACTGCGGAGCCGCCGCCGGCGATGGCGCCGTAGACGCCGAACGCCTTGGCCCGCTCCTTCGGGTCGGTGAACAGCACTGTCAGCAGGGCCAGCGACGCCGGGGCGAGCAGCGCGCCGAAGACGCCCTGCAGCGCGCGGGCGCCGAACAGCATCGCCTCGTTCTGGGCGATGCCACCCAGCGCCGAGGCGACGGCGAAGCCGGCGGCGCCGACCAGGTAGGTGCGCTTGCGGCCCCAGAAGTCGGCGATGCGGCCGCCGAGCAGCAGGAAGCCGCCGAAGGTCAGCGTGTAGGCGGTCACGATCCACTGCTGGCTGGCGGCGCTGATGCCCAGGTCCGCGGTGACGGCGGGCAGCGCGATGTTGACGATCGTGGCGTCGAGGATGACCAGCAGGACGGTCATGGCGATGACGCCCAGGGCCAGCCAGCGCTTCTCGTAGGGCTCGTCGGCCGCGGCCGGCGCGCCGGCCGCGGCAGGGGGAAGGGAGGGTTCGGTCACGGGAGGTCCTCGGGTCGTGCGGAGCGGGCCGGATCGCCGGCCGGGAGAGAACGTAGTGGCCTGCAAGCATGTCGTCGTGCCTGTTTCGCTGGTGTTCACCGCAGATACGCACGTGCCGAAGCGCGCGCGTGAGCTACCTCATGCGCTGTGGGCCGCGATCGACGCCGCCGACGTGGTGGTGCACGCCGGTGACTGGGTCGACGTGGCCCTCCTCGACGCGCTCGAGCAGCGGGCGGCGCGGCTGGTGGCGGTGCACGGCAACAACGACCACGGGCCGCTGCGCGACCGCCTGCCGGAGGTGGCCCGCGCCGAGATCGGGGGCGTCCGGTTCGCCGTCGTCCACGAGACGGGGCAGGCGGCGGGCCGGGAGGCCCGGTGCGCGGCCCGGTTCCCCGACACCGACGTCCTGGTCTTCGGGCACAGCCACATCCCCTGGGACACCACGGCCCCCTCCGGCCTGCGGCTGGTGAACCCGGGGTCGCCGACGGACCGCCGCCGCCAGCCGCACCTGGTCCGGGCCGGCGCCGAGCGGTACCGCCGGACCCTGCTGCTGGACCACGCGGCGGTGACCACGCTCGTGGGGATGGGGCCGCACGCCC
>NZ_SSXA01000013.1 GCF_021698975.1 Blastococcus sp. KM273128
TGCGCTGCTGCTGATCGGCGCGGCGATCGCGCTGGTCTGGGCGAACTCGCCGTGGTCGGAGAGCTACGAGGCGCTGCGCGACACGAGGGTGGGCCCGGCGTCGCTGCACCTCGACCTCTCCCTCGGCACGTGGGCCGCCGACGGGCTGCTCGCGATCTTCTTCTTCGTCGCCGGCCTGGAGCTCAAGCGGGAGTTCGTCGCGGGCGACCTCCGCGAGCCCCGCCGCGCGGCGCTGCCGATCGCCGCCGCCGTCGGCGGCATGGTGGTCCCGGCGCTGTTCTTCGTGGTGTTCAACCTCAACGCGCGCGAGGGGGCGCTGCAGGGGTGGGCGATCCCCTCGGCGACCGACATCGCTTTCGCGCTCGCGGTCCTCGCGGTCATCAGCACCCACCTGCCCAGCGCGCTGCGCACCTTCCTGCTGACCCTCGCCGTCGTCGACGACCTGCTGGCCATCACGATCATCGCGATCTTCTACACCGCCTCGTTGGCGGTCACGCCGCTGCTGCTCTCGCTGATCCCGCTGGCGCTCTTCGGCTTCCTCGTGCAGAAGCGGATCCGCTCCTGGTGGCTGCTGATCCCGCTGGCCGCCGTCACCTGGGTGCTGGTCCACGAGTCGGGCGTGCACGCGACCGTCGCGGGCGTCCTGCTGGCCTTCACCGTCCCGGTCATCCGCAGCGACGCCGCCGGCGGGCCGGACGCCGGGCCGGGCATGGCCGAGCACTTCGAGCACCGCATCCGGCCGCTGTCGGCGGGCGTCGCCGTCCCGGTCTTCGCCTTCTTCTCCGCCGGTGTCGCCATCGGCGGGCTCTCCGGCCTGGGCGAGTCGCTCGGGGACAGCATCGCGGTCGGCATCATGGTCGGGCTCGTCGCCGGCAAGGCGATCGGCATCACCGGCGCCACCTGGCTGGTCGCCCGCTTCACCCGGGCGCAGCTGGACGAGAACCTCGGCTGGCCGGACGTGGTCGGGCTGGCCCTGCTCGGCGGCATGGGCTTCACCGTCTCGCTGCTCATCACCGAGCTCGCCTACGGCGCGGAGAGCGAGAGCTACGACCACGCCAAGGTCGGCATCCTGTTCGGCACCCTGCTGGCGGCCCTGTCCGCCGCGGTGATCCTCCGGCTGCGCAACCGCCGCTACCGGGCGATGTACCTGCAGGAGATCAGCGACGTCGACGAGGACGGCATCCCCGACGCCTGGGACCCCGTCGACGACCGGCTCGAGCAGGGCGCCGGCCGGGTCACCGCGCCGCCGCCGGGCCCCGGCGCCTCCGCCGCCACGGACGAGCTCGGGGAGGAAGCCGCCCGCCCGGGCTACGAGACGGTCGACGACGAGGCCGAGCACGAGCCGGACTGGGAGGGCGCGCCCCCGCCCGGGCGCACGGCCGTGGACGCCGCCGAGGACCTCGGGGAGCACGACGGCCCGCGGCCGGGGTACGAGACCGTCGACGACCGCGCCGAGCACGACCCCGACTGGACCGGCGCCCGGCCGCCGGGCCGGACGCTGGGACCCGGCGACCGCAGCTGAGCCGACGGCCCGGGGGTGGACACGCCGGGAGCCGGGTGGCCACCAGGGCGTTCGCCCACAGCGGACGGAATTCGTTGGCGCTCCCGTGCGTGCGGCCGTACCGTCGTGGCACACGAGAAGGGAGGTGGTCCGTAACTTTGCTGAGCTACAGGACTCGTGAGGTGGCTGTCCGCTAGCCGCCGTCCAGATGGGCCGCCCGTTCGGACGACGTTCCGAACGACGGCATGATCGCCCGTCCGTCGCACGGCGGCGAGCGAGAACCGGACAGTCACCCGACCCCCGGGCCGCCGACATTTGTCCAGTCGGCCCGCGTGCAGCTCCCCAGCGGAGCGCCGCGGAGCAGCCCGGGGGTTGTCCGTTCCCAGGAGGCGCGCGTGCAGCTCGGCGGTCTACCCGTCGAGACCGACGTCTCCGCCGGCGCCTGGATCGCCGAGGCCGTCGCACGCGCCCGCTGGGGCACCGTCGCCGCGCTGGTGCCGCCGCTCTTCCCGGCCTACGCCCGCGTGCTGCACCCCGCCTACCGGTACGAGGGCGACGACGACGTGGAGGTGCCCTGGGCCGCGGTCGCGGCGCTCAACGGCACGGTGGCCCACCCGCTGGCGCAGTGGCCCGCGGTGACCGGCGGCTGGGAGTACCTGGCCGAGGACAGCCAGCCGCCGGACTGGGACGGCCCTCCGGCGGAGGGGCACCTGCCCACCACCGCCGCCGCGCGCATGGCGGCCGTGCTGGCCCGCCACACGGGCACCCCCGGCGACTGCCTGCTGGGCCGGTGGGCCGGCCACGGGGCCGACGCGGCCGCGCTGCGCGGGGTGCCCACCCTGCCGCTGCCCCGCGGGCGGGACGTCGTGCTGGTGCGGGGAGCCGTCACCGACGCGGTGCGCAACCTGGCGCCCGAGCCGTCCGAGCAGAGCGCCACCCTGTGGTGGCCCGCCGACCGCTCCTGGGTCGTGGCCACCGACATCGACCTGATGAGCACCTACGTCGGGGGCAGCGCCGCCTGCATCGGCGAGCTGCTGGCCACTCCGGGGCTGGAGGTCTGCCCGAGCGCGGCCGACGACCGGGTCGGGCACGCCGACGACCCGGTCAACGCCGTGCCCGCGCGCGGCTGAGCGCTAGAGCAGGGCGAGCTCCCCGGCGAGGTCGTCCAGGCCCAGCGAGCCCTGCGACAGCGCGGCCATGTGCCACGCCTTGAGGTCGAATCCGGCGCCCCGGGCCCGCTGGGCGGCGGCCCGCCCGTCCCGCCAGGCCCGCTCGCCGAGCTTGTAGCTGATCGCCTGCCCCGGCAGCCCGAGGTAGCGCACCAGCTCGCTGTCGAGGAAGGCGACGTCGGCACCGGAGTGCTCGCCCAGGAAGATCCGCGCCAGCTCGGGCGTCCACGGCCGGCCGCGGTGCTCGGCCAGCGCGCCCTCGGCGTCGTCGGGCACGGGGAGCCCCAGGTGCATGCCGATGTCGATGACCACGCGCACCGAGCGCAGCTGCTGGGCGTCCAGGAAACCGAGCCGCTCCCCCGGGTCGGCGAAGTAGCCGAGCTCGTCCATCAGCCGCTCGGCGTACAGCGCCCAGCCCTCCACGTTCGCCCCCACCGAGCCCAGCGACGTCTGGTAGGTCGACAGCTGACGGGACACGTGCACCCACTGGGCGAGCTGCAGGTGGTGGCCCGGGACGCCCTCGTGGTACCAGATCGAGACCAGGTCCCACAGCGGGAAGCGGGTGCGCCCGAGGGTGGGCAGCCAGGTGCGGCCCGGCCGGGAGAAGTCGTGCGCCGGGCGGGTGTAGTAGGGCGCGGCCGCGCTGCCGGGCGGGGCGATCATCGCCTCGACCCGCTTCACCGGCTCCGCGAGGTCGAAGTGCGTGCCGTCCAGCGCCGCGATCGCCTCGTCCATCATCTGCTGCAGCCGGTCGCGGATCGCCTCCGCGCCCTCGACCGCGGGCCCTTCGAGGGAGAGCCGGCGCATCGCCTCCAGCGGCGTCGCACCCGGGTGCACCCTCTCGGCCTCGGCGCGCTGCTCGGCCAGGATGCGCCGGTGCTCGGCCCAGCCCCAGGCGTAGGCCTCCTCGAGCCCCCGTCCCGCGCCGAGGTCGGAGCCCGTCCAGCGGCGGGCCGCGACGGCGTAGCGGTCGCGGCCGACGGCGTCCGGCGTGCCCTCGGTGCGCGGGGCGTACTCGTCCCGCAGGAAGCCGCGCACCTCGACGACCGCCTCGTCGGCGGCCCGGGCGGCCGCGGCGAGCTCGCCGCGCAGCGCCTCGGGGCCGGTGGCGACGAACGAGGCGAAGAACGGCCCGGCGGCCCACTCGTCGAGCTGGGCGAGGACGGTGCGCACCTGCCGCGGCGCCACGAGCAGGCCGCGGCGCGCCCCCTCGGCGAGCGTCTCCCGGTAGCCGCGGTAGGCCTCGGGCACGCGGGCGAGCCGGCGGGCGATGACCGACCAGTCATCCTCCGTCGCCGCCGGCATGAGCATGAAGACCTGGCGGACGGCGTGCAGCGGGCTGAACAGGTTGTTGAGGGACCGGAAGCCCTCACCCGCCTCGTGCACGGCCAGCTCCGCGCCCAGCCGCTCGCGCAGCAGGCGGGCGCAGCGGCGCTCGACCGGGTCGGCGTCGAGCGCGGGGTCGGCCGCCTGCACCCGGTCCAGCTCGGCCAGGGTGGCGCGGGCCAGCGCGGCCTCGGCCTCGAGCCCGGCCGGGCTCGCGTCGGGCAGCCGGTCGTCACCCGGCCGGACCCCGAGGGAGGTCGCGACGATCGGGTCGAGGTCGCAGACCGCGTCGACGTAGCGGTCGGCGACCTGACGGGGAGTGGCGGGCGACGGCGCCGTCACCGCAGGCGCTCCAGCCGCGCCGACATCACCGGGCGCGCCGGCTGCTCCCCCACCGCGCGGTCGACCGCGTACATCAGCGCGCCCTCGACGATGCCGTAGAGCCGCACCGAGCGGGTGACGTCGGGAGCGTCCGGCGTGCGGGCGACCACGTCGCTGGTGAGCTCCCAGCTGGTCGTGGTGCGCGCGGCGCCGACGTAGATCTCCACGAGCCCGTCCGGGCTGGCGACGAGCAGCTCGACGTCGTCCTCGCCACGCGGCCGCCAGAAGCCGGACTCCCGGACGTCGGGACCCACGATCTTCCCGTCGTCGGTGAGCCGCCACGTGCGCGACTCGTAGGCCAGGAACCCGCGGCCGTCGTGGGCGAAGCGGATCCACTGGCCGAACCGGTGGTCGCCGCCGGTGCCGGCCGCCTGCCCCTCGCCGTGCCACTCCCCCAGCAGGGGCAGCACGGAGAGGAGCTCCGGCGACACCTCCGGGCCGCTGCGGACGTCGGCGGTGTCGGGCACCGGCAGCTCGGTGGGCCCGCTCACCGCCGGCCCGCCTTCGGGCCGCGGGAGAGCCGGACGGCGCCGTAGCCCAGCGCCACGGCGCACGACGCCGTCAGGGTGACCAGGAGCCAGGCAGAGACCATGCGACCACCGTAGTGACGGCGCCATGGCCCGGCCTCACGGCTCGATCAGCTCCGAGCTGTTCGGCCACCTCGTGGGGGTGGTGCTGGACACCGACCGGTGGTTCGACCGCGCCATGGCAGAGCTCGCCGCCGGCCTCGGTCTCTGACGGGCGCAACCCCCGGATTCGGGGGATTCCGTTCCACCCGCAGCCCTGGGCAGGCTCCCCTCCTCAGGGGCGACGCGGCGGCGGACACCGACGTCCGCCAACCGGGGGCCGGCGCCCGCATCCGGGGAGCACCCATGCACCTGCGCAGAGCACGTCTCCTGGCGGCGGCGTCCGCCACCACCCTCGCCACCCTCGCGGTGGCCGGCCCGGCCGCCGCGGACGACCGCGGCAAGCCGGACCCGCACCACGGCTTCAGCATCCAGGCCGCGGTGGACGCCGCGAAGCCGGGCGACACGATCCGCATCCCACCCGGCACCTACCACGAGTCGGTGACCATCACGAAGGACGGCATCCGGCTGCTCGCCGACCGCGTGGTCATCGCGCCCGCCGGCGCGGATCCGACCGCGTGCGACACCTTCGACGACCCCGAGTCCGACCGCGTGTCCGGCATCTGCATCCTCGGCGAGGTCGACCCCGAGACGTTCGCGCCGATCGACCCGGTCACCGGCGTCACCGTCCGGGGCGTCACCGTGACCGGGGCCTCCGGCGACGGGCTGGTCTCCCTCGGCACCGAGCACCTGCGGGTCGCCGACAGCAGGTTCACCGACAACGACGGGTACGGCGCCGCCGCCTTCGTCACCCGGGGCGTCGCCTTCCACGGCAACAAGGCCACCGGGAACGGCGAGGCCGGCTTCTACATCGGCGACAGCGAGAAGGCCCACGCCAACGTCAGGGGCAACCACTCGGCGGACAACATGATGGGCTTCTTCTTCCGCAACGCCAGCGTCGGTGAGGCCCGCGGAAACGTCGCCGACGGCAACTGCCTGGGCATGCTGCTGCTCGCCGGGGCGCCTGGGCCGGTCACGGACTGGAAGCTCCGGGACAACAAGGTCACCGGCAACAACAAGGTCTGTGCCGACGACCTGCCGATCAGCGGCGCAGGCATCGTCCTGCTCGGCGCGCAGGAGTTCCACGTGCGCGGCAACGCCGTGCTCGACAACAACTCGGAGGCCGTGAGCGTCGTCGAAGGCGGGATCGTCGTGCAGTCGAGCTTCCCGGCGCCGCCCGAGGAGCCGCAGGTGCCCGTCTTCGAGCCCAGCGGTGAGGTCGAGCGGAACAAGGCCAAGGGCAACCAGCCGGCCGACCTCGTCTGGGACGGGACCGGGGACGTCGACTTCGACCGCAACCAGTGCCTGGCCTCCCTCCCGGAGGGGCTCTGCGGCTGAGCCGACCGCACCACCCGCGGCGCCCGTCCCGGCCCTCCCGCCGGGGCGGGCGCTCCGCTGCGCGCCCGGGTGAGGCGGACCCGACAGGCCGGGTCGCTGGTGCCGGCGGGGGTCGTACGGCAGGCTGGACGCACCCCGGACGGCGGGCAGGAGCGGGAGGAGCAGTCATCGAGATGGCCGAGGCCGGCCCCGGCATCGCGCCGACCCCGGAGATCGAGGCGCTCCCGGGCACGCCGTCGTGGTACGCCGTGCTGCACGAGTCCACGTTCATGTTCGCCGCCGTCTGCGACCTCGACGGGACGCTGCTGACCGCCAACCGGCTGGCCGTGGAGGGCCGCGGGTTCGACCGCCGGGAGCAGCTGGGCCGCCCCTTCTGGGAGGCCGGCTGGTGGGCCGGCGACCCGGACGTCGGCGCGACGGTGCACGGCTGGTGCCTGGAGGTCGCGGCCGGAGGGGCGCCGGTCCGCGCGGTGACCAGCTTCTTCCTCGCCGACGGGCGGCGACGCACCGCCGACCTGACGATGCAGCTCGTCCGCGACGGGGACCAGCAGCAGTTCCTGCTGGTGACCGGCATGGACATCACCGACCGGCTGCACGCCGAGCGGCTCACCGCGGAGGCCCGGGCCGCGGGCGCCGAGGCCACCACCCTGCGGCAGGTGGCCACCGCCCGCGCCCGCGACCTGGAGGTGCTGCGCGAGACCGAGGCCAAGCTGACCCGCGCCCTGGCCATCACCGAGCGCGTGCTGGCCAACGTCGCCGACGGCATCTACGGCCTGGACGTCGGCGGCCGCGTCGAGTTCCTCAACCCCGCCGCCGCCCGGCTCACCGGGTACGCGCCGGACGAGCAGCTCGGCCGGGACCAGCACGCGCTCATCCACGGACGTCGCCCGGACGGCTCGGCGTACCCCCGCGAGGAGTGCCCGGTCTGGCAGGCCCTGCAGACCGGCCGCACCGTCGTCGCCGAGCAGGAGACGTTCTGGCGCAAGGACGGCACCGCCATGCCGGTCGAGATGGTCGTCGTCCCCACGGTGGAGGACGGCGAGCTCACCGGCGTGGTCGTCTCCTTCCGCGACCTCACCGAGCGGCTGGCGGCCCGGCGGCAGGCCGCCGAGCTGGAGGCGCTGGCCGCCCGGGCCGCCGCGGACCGCGCGCTGTCGGACCGGCTGCAGCAGTCGCTGCTCACCCCGCCACCGGAACCCGACCACCTGCAGATCGCCGTCCGCTACCGGCCCGCCGCGCACGAGGCGCAGGTCGGCGGCGACTGGTACGACGCCTTCCTCCAGCCGGACGGCGCCACCATGCTCGTGATCGGCGACGTCGTCGGCCACGACAGCAGCGCCGCCGCGGCGATGGGGCAGCTCCGCGGGCTGCTGCGGGCGCTCGCCTACGCCGAGGAGGACGGCCCGGCGGCGACCCTCACCCGCGTCGAGCACGCCGCCCGCGGGCTGGCGGTCTCCACCCTGGCGACGGCGGTCCTCGCGCGCATCGAGCGGCACCCCGACGTGCCGGTGGCCGGGCGCCGGCTGCTGCGCTGGAGCAACGCCGGACACCTGCCGCCGGTGCTGCTGGCCCCGGACGGCTCGGTCACGATGCTCACCAGCACGCCGGAGCTCATGCTCGGCATCGACCCGGACGCCCCGCGCAGCGACCAGTCCGTCGACCTGCCCGACGGGCACACCCTGCTGCTGGTCACCGACGGGCTGGTCGAGCGCCGCGACGCCGACCTCGACGAGGGCACCGAGCGGCTCCGCGAGGCCCTGCGCGACCTCGGCGGCACGCCGCTGGAGGAGCTGCTGGACACCGTGCTGACCCGGCTGGTGCCCGAGCCCGGCGCCGACGACGTCGCCATCGTGGCCGTGCGGACCTTCCCCGAGGACCGCCCCCGGCCCGCCGAGGCCGGCCCGAACCGCCTGCCGCCCGGCCTGGCCTGAGACGCCGACGGCCCGCCTCCCCGGGGGGAGACGGGCCGTCGGCGAAGAGCTCCCGGCCCCGTTCGGAGGCTCGCCGCGAGCTCGCGAGCGGTGAGGGGAACGGGGTCCTTACTCCACGACGACCGTGGTCTCGTTCAGCCCGACCTCGGCGTCGAGGGTGCGCTCACCCTTGCCGACCGCGGCGAGGGCGCGCAGCTTCCACGGCCCGGGCGCGGCGAAGAACCGGAACTCGCCCTCGGGGCTGGTCACGACCTCGGCGGTGAACTCGTCGGTCGAGTCGAGCAGCCGCACGTAGGCCCCGGCCACCGGCGCCCCGTCGTGCCACACCGAGCCCTGGATGACCGTCTGGGTGCTCAGGTCGATGCCGTCGAGGACACCGCCCTGCTTCGGCGCTCCGCACATGTCAGCTCACTTCTCGATCGGGACGCCGACGAGCGAGCCGTACTCGACCCAGCTGCCGTCGTAGTTCTTGACGTCGGTCTTGCCGAGCAGCTCGCGCAGCACGAACCAGGTGTGGCTCGAGCGCTCGCCGATCCGGCAGTAGGCGATGGTCGGCTTGCTCTCGTCGTAGCCCTGCTCGGCGTAGAGCTTGGCCAGCTCCTCGTCGGACTTGAACGTGCCGTCCTCGTTGGCCGCCTTGCTCCACGGGATGTTGATCGCGGTGGGCACGTGGCCGGCCCGCTGCGACTGCTCCTGGGGCAGGTGGGCGGGGGCCAGGATCTTGCCGGAGAACTCGTCGGGCGAGCGCACGTCGACGATGTTCTTCGAGCCGATGGAGGCCACGACCTCGTCGCGGAACGCGCGGATCGACAGGTCCGGCTCGGACGCCCGGTACTGCGTGGCGGGGCGCTCGACGGGGTCCTTGGACAGCGGGCGGCCGTCCAGCTCCCACTTCTTGCGGCCGCCGTCCATCAGCTTGACGTCGCCGTGGCCGTAGATCTTGAAGTACCAGTAGGCGTAGGCGGCGAACCAGTTGTTGTTGCCGCCGTAGAGGACGACGGTGTCGTCGTTGCCGATGCCCCGGCTCGACAGCAGCTCCTCGAAGGCGCTCTTGTCGAGGTAGTCGCGGCGCAGCGGGTCCTGCAGGTCCTTCTTCCAGTCCAGCTTGACGGCGCCCTCGATGTGGCCGCCGTCGTAGGCGGTGGTGTCCTCGTCGACCTCGACGAGGACGAGGCCGGGCCGGCCCAGG
Source organism: Blastococcus sp. KM273128 (assembly GCF_021698975.1). Classification (GTDB taxonomy): domain Bacteria; phylum Actinomycetota; class Actinomycetes; order Mycobacteriales; family Geodermatophilaceae; genus Blastococcus. The sequence continues at coordinate 9,462 of NZ_SSXA01000013.1, forward strand.
TTCTCCTGGACCCAGTCGACGGTGACGAGCACGTCGTTGCGGCTCATGGTGGTGGTCCTCCGGGTGATCGGTTCGTGCGGTCGGTCGTTGCGGTGGTGCAGGACGACGCGGATCGCTCGCAGCGCGGAGCTCACGGGGAGAGGGGCATCCCGACGGCGCGATGGAGCGCGTCCGGGCGGCGCGGTGCCGCCCTCAGAGGGCGGGACACAGGCAGCTGCCGACGCGGCACAGGTCGACTGTGCGGCGCGAGGTCAGCAGGATGCCCACGGCGCGAGGGTAGCCGATCACGCCGGACCGCCCGCCCGGCCACCCACGTGGGCGTCGACCAGCGCGGTCAGCTCCGCCGGCCGGGGAGCGCCGGTGGTGCGGCCGACCACGCGCCCGCCCCGGTCCAGGTAGAAGAGCGTGGGCGTCAGCCGGACGTCGAGCTCGCGGACCTCGTCCAGGTGGCTCTCCGCGTCGACGTGGACGGCGGCCAGCCCCGGTCGGCTCACCCGCAGCTGCTCCAGCCGGGCCCGGGTGGCCCGGCAGGGGCCGCAGAACGCCGTCGAGAACTGGACGACGGTCAGCTCCGCCTCGGCCGGGCGCACGCCGAGCCGGTCGAACACCGCCGCAGCGTCCACCTGTCCTCCTCCGCTCCCCGGGCACTCCTGGGCAGAACCCGGCGCGGCCGCGGCCCTATTCCGCGGCGAGGACGGCGTCCTGGGCCACCGCACGCACGGCGACGCCGTCGTCCTCGGGGGTCACCTCCGTGAGCCGCAGCCCGTAGGGCAGCTCGACGGGGTAGCGCAGGTCGAGCAGGTCGGTGGCCCGCTCGACGACGATGCGCGGCACGTCGACGCCGACCCCGGAGGCCCGGTCGACGTCGACGACGAGCTCGTCGCCGTCCAGCGAGACGGTGCCGGCGGCGGTCAGCGGGAAGGCACGGCCGAGGACCTCGACGGTGCGCGTGATGCGCAGCCCGTCCCCCTCCCGCTCCAGGGTGGTGTCCGCGCCGAGCTCGCCGGCCAGCAGCTCGTAGGAGAGCGTCGCGGTGCCGTCGATCCGCTCGACCGGCACCTCGGCGACCGCGCCCGCCCGGAGCGCCGACAGGGGCAGGTGCACGCCGCGGAGGGTCACGTCCGCGCGGGTCCCCTCCGGCTGGCCCAGCTCGTCGGCGGTGAGGGAGATGCGCACCTCCTCGTAGCGCCCGGCGAGCGCCTGGGTGAGGAACGGGAAGCCGCGGACGTCGACGTCCGGCTCACCCGTCAGCGCGTCGTGGGCCGCCAGCTGCGCGGCCACCTCGCGCTCGGCGAAGCCCACCGCCACCCGGTCGAGGACGACGCCGGTGACGACGAGCAGCAGGAGGACGACCGCGGCGACCTTCACAGGGCGGTCAGCAGCGCGAGGGCCACGGGCGCGGCAGCGGCGAGGGGCAGCACGACCTGCACCACGGTCGGCGCCCACGGGGAGAGCGCCTCCGCCTCCCCCTCGGTCGTGGTCTCGACGGCGAGGTAGCTGCCGGCCACGGCGACGAGCGCCGCCACCAGGGCGACGAGGGCCCCCACGGCCGGCGCCCGGAGCGCGCCGAGGTCGGCGAGGTCGCGGACCGCCCACGCCGTCGCGGCGCCGGCCAGGACGGCGAGAACGACGCCGAGCAGCCCGCGCGGGACCCCGGGGGCCAGCCGGGGCCGCGGCAGCACCTGGTCGACGAGGTGGCCGACGACCAGCGCGGCGCCGGCGACCAGCGCGGTGGTGACCAGGCCGTCCTCGTCGGCCCGGCCGAGCAGGAGCAGCGACGCCAGCGCGCCGACGGCGGTGAGCAGCAGGGCCGACCCGGCCAGCGAGTCGACCAGGGCCTCCCGCGGGGTGCGCAGCATCTGCTGCAGCACGGCGGCGAGGAAGCCGAGGCCGAGCACGGCCAGGAGGCCGCCCAGCACCGGGTCCTCGGGCAGCACGAGCGCCAGGTCGGCCGCCACGGCGGCGGCCGTGCCGACGGCCAGCGAGGCCGCGAAGCCCTGCGTCCCGGTCGCCAGGACCCAGGTGAGCACCAGCGCCAACTGGAGCACGAGCACGGCGGCGAGGGTGCCGACCTCGCCGGCCAGCGGCGGCAGGCCCGCGAGCAGGCCCGCGGCGAGCACGGCGAGGCCCGCGGCCGGGACGTGGTGCGGGCGGGCCGGCGTCGTCGACGGGACCGCGGCGGAGCTCACGGACCGATCGTGTCAGAAGGCCGGCGCCCGTTCCGGTCGACGAGCGGATCGGGTGCCCCGTGTCCGCCGTCGCGGGCCCACCAGGCGGGACGCCCCGGTGGCGGATCGAGCCCGCCGGAGGGGACGTCCGCTATCCTGCCGTCTCACCTCGACAGCGCCGTCGCAGGTCCGGTCGGCACCCGCCGGCCCCGGACCCCTGAGGAGACGACATGCGACTCGTGCTCATGACCGCCGCCCGGCAGGCGACGACCGAGGTGCTGCCCGCGCTCGGGCTGCTCGGCCACCAGGTCCGCGTGGTGGCCCCGGAGCTCTCCAGCCTCCTCGACGGCGACTCCGGCGACGTCGTGCTCGTCGACGCCCGCTACGACCTGATCCAGGCCCGCACCCTGTGCGGGCTGCTCTCCTCGACCGGGGTGGCCGCCGCGCTGGTCGCCGTCCTGTCCGAGGGCGGCCTGGTCGCCCTCTCCGCGGACTGGGGCGTCGACGACGTGCTGCTCGACACCGCCGGCCCCGCGGAGGTCGACGCCCGCCTCAAGTGGGCGACGGCCCGGCGCCTGGCCGCCACCACCCCGGCCGACGGCGGCGACGGCGGGCTCACCCAGGCCGGCGAGCTGGTGATCGACGAGCACAGCTACTCGGCCAAGCTGCGCGGCCGCCCGCTCGACCTCACCTACAAGGAGTTCGAGCTGCTGAAGTACCTGGCGCAGCACCCGGGCCGGGTCTTCTCCCGCGCCCAGCTCCTGCAGGAGATCTGGGGTTACGACTACTTCGGCGGCACCCGCACCGTCGACGTCCACGTCCGCCGGCTGCGCGCCAAGCTCGGCACCGAGCACGAGGCGCTGATCGGCACCGTGCGCAACGTCGGCTACAAGCTCGACCAGCAGGTGGCCGACGCCACCGCGCGGGCCGCCGCCGAGGACCGCGCGGCCACCGCCGACGCCGGGGCGGGCGCCGAGCTGGTCTGATGGGCCGGTGATCGACGAACCCGACGTCGCCGGCGTCCTCGACCTGCTCCGCGCCGCCGGCGCCGCCGACGGCGTGCGACCGGTCTCCGAGGAGGGCGAGCTGCGCCTCCGGCACGGCTCCCCCGACGGGCAGGACCTCACGGTCCGGGACGACGACGGCGCGCTCGCCGGCTACGCCCGCCTCGACGGGGGCACCGCCGAGCTGGTGGTGCACCCCGAGCGGCGGCGGCGCGGCCACGGCACCGCGCTGCTGCACCGCCTGCTGGACGCCGCAGGTGGGGCGCCGCTGGACGTCTGGGCGCACGGGGACCTGCCCGGGTCGGCCGAGCTGCTCGCCCCGCACGGGTTCCGGCGGGCCCGGGTGCTCCTCCAGCTGCGGCGCGACCTGGCCGGCGTGGACCCCGATCCGCGCCCCGAGCTCCCGGGCGACGTCCACGTGGCGCCGTTCGTCCCCGGCCGGGACGAGGACGCCTGGCTGCGCGTCAACGCCCGGGCCTTCGACTGGCACCCGGAGCAGGGCCGGATGACCCGCGCCGACCTGGAGCGCCGCGAGGCCGAGCCCTGGTTCGACCCCGGGGGCTTCCTCATGGCGTGGCGCGGCGCTCCCGGGGCCGGGGGCGAGCTGCTCGGCTTCCACTGGACCAAGGTCCACCCCGCGGGGGACGCCGGTCCCGACCCCGTCGGCGAGGTGTACGTGCTGGGCGTCGACCCGGCCGCCCAGGGGCTGCGGCTGGGGCGCGCGCTCACCGACCTCGGGCTGGCGCACCTGCGGGCGCGCGGCCTCGGCGAGGTGCTGCTCTACGTCGAGGAGGACAACACGGCGGCGGTGCGGCTCTACGAGGGCCGCGGCTTCACCCGCTACTCCGTGGACGTCGCGTGGCACCGGGAGCCGCAACCCCGCTGAGGCCGCCCGGCGGGATCATCCGGTGGCGCGGGGCGGCGGGGCCTCGTCCTCGCCGAGGAGGTGCTCCCGGAGCAGCGCCTTCGGGTGGTGACGGCGCAGGTCGACGTCGCGGAGGTGGTCGACGTCCTCGCCCCACCCGATGGAGCTGAACACGCGCCCTCTCCGGGGCTCGATCGGTGGCCGCGCTACGCGAGGGCGGGCACCGCGTGGTGGGCCACCACCCCGGCGGCGACCTCCTCGGCCCACTGCCGGACCGCGCGCTAGTCCCGGAGGTCGCCCGTCGCGCCACCGGCCGGCCAGTCGCGCCGCTCGGCGGCCGACAGCAGCCGCCGCTCCAGCCGGCCGCCGAACGCGCGGCACCCCCGTGCCCCGGTGCGGTCGCCGATGACCAGCATGTCGCCGTCGGCCTCGTCGGGGCACCACGGGCGGTTGCCGGGCAGCCCGCTCGAGAACAGCCACGTCGAGCGGGGGAGCAGCTGGGGGGCCACCGCGTCGACGTACCGCCGGGCCGGCTCCAGCCAGCGGCCGGAGTAGACGGCGCTGCCAAGCACGACGGCGTCGAAGCCGACGGGGTCGGGCTGCAGCTCGACCGGGGCCAGGGTCGCCACCAGCCCGCTGCTGCGCCCCGCGGCCGTCCCGGGCAGCGCCCGGGCCAGCTCCGCGGCGATCCCCCGGGTCGCCCCGTGCCGGCTGGCGACGACCACGAGCACGCGGGGGCCGGGTGCGGACGCCGGGGAGAGCCCCGCGCTGCCCCGCGGGAAGGCCTGGACGGGCGTGGACGTCGCGCCGGGGCGCGTCACCAGCAGGTCGGTCATGCCCGAGGACGCTATGCGGCACGAGAGGGCACCGGTGTGAACACCGGGGGAACACCCGCCCCCGCCCGGGGACCGCTCCGCGGGGCCCTCCTCCCCGCGCGCGCGAGGCCGGGGAGAGACGCGTCGGCAGCGTTCCCGGCAGGTGAACCCGGCGCGCCGACCGTTGGCCGGGGGTTCTCCCGCGTGCCCTCGGGGCGCCTCCTGCCGTGCCTAACGTCCGTCAGGCCCTGGGGCCGCCCCCGACCCGAGGACCCACTCCGAGGAGACACGGTTCATGACCATCTCGTTCGACCGACGGAAGTTCCTGCAGCGCGGCGCGGCGGTGACCGCCGGCACCGTGCTGGCCAGCGGCACCCAGCTGCTCGGGACGCACGGCGCCCTCGCCGCCCCCGGCCGCCGGGGTCCCGCGCTGAAGTCCCCCGGCAACGGCGGCTACGGGCCGCTGCAGCCGACGCAGGACCGGACCACCGGCCTCACCCTGCTGCACCTGCCGGCCGGGTTCGAGTACGCCTCGTTCGGCCACGCGGCGGAGTACGCCGCCGCCCTGGGACTGCCGGCCGCGATCGGCTCGGACGGGCACCCCACGCCCGGTCGGCACGACGGCATGGCGGCCTTCACCACCCCCGAGAGCCACCGGGGCGTCATCCGCCTGGTGCGCAACCACGAGCAGGGCTACTCCCCGACCGACGCCTCCCAGGAGCCGGCCGACTACACCGCCTCCCGCGCCTACGACCGCGTCCTGATCGGCGACGCCGCGACCGCCTACGACGTCGCGGCCGCCGGCGGGACGACGACCATGACCTTCGACACCCGCTCGATGACGCTGCTCGACAGCTTCATCAGCCTGAACGGGACCTCGGTGAACTGCGCCGGCGGCCCGACGCCCTGGGGCTCCTGGCTGAGCTGCGAGGAGACGGTGAACGGGACCCAGAACGGGTTCCGGGAGGACCACGGCTACGTGTTCGAGGTGCCGGCCAACGGCCCGGACCGGAAGCGCTCCCGCGGCCCGTTCCGGGAGATGGGCCGGTTCGCGCACGAGGCGGTGGCCGTCGACCCGGCGAACGGGACGGTCTACGAGACCGAGGACAGCGGCAACACCTCGGGCTTCTACCGCTTCCTGCCGAACAAGCCCGGCTACCTGGCCGAGGGCGGAACGCTGCAGATGCTCGCCGTGAAGGGCCGGCCGCAGCTGCAGACCCACCAGGGTGTCGGCGACCTGGTGGGCCGGCCACTGCAGGTCGAGTGGGTCACCATCGACGACCCGGACCCGGCCGACATCACCTCCGAGTCGGTGTTCGACCAGGGCTTCGCCCAGGGCGGGGCCTCGTTCGCCCGCCTGGAGGGCTGCTGGTACGACGGCGGCAGCATCTTCTTCAACGCCACCAGCGGCGGCGACGTCGGCGCCGGTCAGGTGTGGGAGTTCCGTCCCCGTGGCCGCTCCGGTGGCCAGCTGATCCTGCTCTTCGAGTCCCCGTCCGCTGACGTGCTCGACTCGCCGGACAACCTGACGGTCAGCCCCCGCGGTGGGCTGGTCCTGTGCGAGGACGGCGGCGGCCAGCAGTTCGTCCGCGGCCTCGACGAGGAGGGCCGGATCTTCGACTTCGCGCTGAACAGCATCGAGGGCGACGAGGACGACGTGAACAACGAGTTCGCCGGGGCCTGCTTCAGCCCCGACGGCGAGGTCCTGTTCGTCAACATCCAGACCCCGGGCGTCAGCTTCGCCATCCGCGGCCCCTGGGGCAAGGGCGCCATCTGAGCCCGCACGCCCCCGCGCGGCCGCCGGCCGCGCGCTGACCACCCGGCTGCGCCCCGGCGTCCCCAGCGGATGCCGGGGCGCAGCTCTCGTCCCGGGCCGCGGACCAGGGAGGCCCCGGCGGGCTGCGGGCACGGCGCCACCCGTCCGGGCGACACCCGACCCCGCATCCTCCCCCGGGCGTGACCCGCACCACCCAAGATCATCGATCTCCTCGGCGCTCGTTCACCGTCCGTTCACCGCAAGCGGGGTGTGCCGCCACCTGGCCTCCCTACCGTCCCTCCTGTCGGTCCCACGCTGCCCGGAAGAGGTCCGGGCGAACCTGAGAGGCCCTGAGTTGAAGCTCAGCACCAAGACGCGCGCCACGACGCTCTCCGTTGCGCTCGCCAGCACCCTCGCGCTCGCCGCCTGCGGCGCCTCCAACGAGACCGCGGACACCGCCAGCAGCAGCGGCACCGGTTCCAGCACCGAGCTCAGCGGCACGCTCGTCGGCGCGGGCGCCAGCAGCCAGCAGGCCGCGATGCAGGGCTGGACGGCCGGCTACTCGAGCGCCCAGCCCGGCGTGACCGTCAACTACGACCCGGTCGGCTCCGGCGGTGGCCGCGAGCAGTTCCTCGCCGGCGGCACCGACTTCGCCGGCTCCGACGCCGCCCTCGACGAGGAGGAGCTCGCCCAGGCCGAGGAGCGCTGCGGCCCCTCCGGCATCTTCGAGCTCGCCAACTACATCGCGCCGATCGCCGTCGTCTACAACCTCGAGGGCGTCGACGAGCTGAACCTGCCGCCGGCCGTGATCGCGGGGATCTTCAACCAGCAGATCACCAACTGGAACGACCCGGCGATCGCCGAGGCCAACCCCGACGCCACGCTGCCGGACCTGCCGATCACCCCGGTCAACCGGTCCGACGAGTCGGGCACCACGGAGAACTTCACCGAGTACCTGGCCGCCGCCGCGCCGGACGCGTGGCCGCACGAGCCCAGCGGTGACTGGCCGGTCGCCGGTGGCGAGGCCGCGCAGGGCACCTCGGGCGTGGTCAGCGCCGTCGGCGCCGGCAACGGTGCGATCGGCTACGCCGACCTGAGCCAGGCCGGCGACCTCGGTGTCGCCAACGTCGGCGTCGGGGACGAGTTCGTCGCGCCCACCGCCGAGGCGGCCGCCGCCGTCGTCGAGAACTCCGAGCAGGCCGACGACGCCGACCGGCCGGAGCACAGCTACGCGATCGAGCTCGCCCGCGACACCAGCGAGTCCGGCAACTACCCGATCGTGCTGATCAGCTACCACGTGGGCTGCATCGAGTACGAGGACCAGGAGACCGTCGACCTGGTCAAGGACTTCATGACCTACGTCGTGAGCGAGGAGGGCCAGCAGGCCGCGGCCGAGGCCGCCGGCTCCGCCCCGATCTCCGACGGGCTGCGCGAGCAGGCCGAGACGGCGATCGACGCGATCACGGTCGCCGGGTGACCTGACGCCAGGTGAACCCGCACCACCTGGCAACGGCCCGGGGCGTCATCCGACGCCCCGGGCCGTTGCGCCGCCCGGCGACGGGTAGGAAGTTCCCAGCAGTTCTCCCCACCGACCTCCCGGAGCAGCGGTGACAGCCACCCGGACGCCGTCCGACCAGAGCACGACCAAGCCGCCCCGTCGGCCCGGCGACCGCATCTTCGCGGGTTCCGCCAAGGGCGCGGGCATCCTCATCCTCGTCATCCTGGCGGGCGTCGCCGCCTTCCTGATGGCCGAGGCGTTCCCGGCGCTCACCGCTCCCGCCGAGGAGATCCCCGGCGAGGAGGGGCTGGTCTCCTACATCGCCCCGCTGCTGTTCGGCACGCTGCTCTCGGCGGTGATCGCGCTGGTGGTCGCCACCCCGCTGGCGGTGGCGATCGCGCTGTTCATCACGCACTACGCCCCGCGCCGGATGGCGCAGGGCCTCGGCTACGTGGTCGACCTGCTGGCCGCCATCCCCAGCATCGTCTACGGCTTCTGGGGCATCTTCTGGCTCGCCCCCAAGCTCGTCCCGTTCTACCGCTGGCTCGAGGAGAACCTCGGGTTCATCCCGCTGTTCGCCGGGCCGACGTCCTCCACCGGGCGGACGATGCTCACCGTGGGCCTGGTGCTCGCGATCATGATCCTGCCGATCATCAGCGCGATCTCCCGCGAGGTGTTCCGCCAGGTGCCGACGCTGCACAAGGAGGCCGCCCTCGCCCTGGGCGCCACGCGGTGGGAGATGATCAAGATGGCGGTGATCCCCTACGGCAAGAGCGGCATCATCGGTGGCGCCATGCTGGGCCTGGGGCGCGCGCTGGGCGAGACGATGGCGGTCGCGATCATCCTCTCGGTCTCGGGCGGCATCACCTTCAACCTGATCAGCAGCGCGAACCCGGCCACCATCGCGGCCAACATCGCCCTGGACTTCCCCGAGTCCACCGGCATCGACGTCAACACGCTGATCGCCAGCGGCCTCGCGCTCTTCGTCATCACGCTCGCGGTCAACATGCTGGCGCGCTGGATCGTCAACCGCCGGGCCGACTTCTCCGGAGCCAACTGATGAGCGTCCAGACCCCCACCCCCACGACCGGGGCCTCCGCGTCCACCCGGCCGCAGCAGAAGCACGAGAACGCGCTGCCGCGCTGGGTCCCGCTCGCGGTCTTCGCCGCGGGTGCCGCGCTCGCCGCCCTGCTGAGCGCCCTCACCGGCTTCAACGTCGTCCTGTTCGTGATCTACGCGGTCGTGCTCGGCACGCTCGCGGTCTACGTCGTCTCGCGGGTGGCCGAGGGCCGGCGCAGGGCCACCGACCGGCTGGTCACCTCGGTGGTCACCGCGGCGTTCGGCATCGCGACCGTGCCGCTGGTGGCCCTCGTCTGGGAGGTCATCGGCCGCGGGAGCGAGCGGTTCGACGGCGAGTTCTTCGGCGCCTCCCTGCAGGGCATCATCGGCGAGGGCGGCGGCGCGTACCACGCGCTGATGGGCACGCTGATCATCACCGCGCTCACCACGGCGCTCTCGGTGCCGATCGGCCTGCTGGCGGCGATCTACCTGGTCGAGTACGCGCAGGGGCGGCTCAAGCGCGCCATCACCTTCTTCGTCGACGTCATGACCGGCATCCCGTCGATCGTCGCCGGCCTGTTCGCCTACGCGCTGTTCGTGCTGATCTTCGGGCCGGGCATCCGGCTGGGCATCATGGGCGCGATCGCGCTGTCGGTGCTGATGATCCCCGTCGTCGTCCGCTCGGCGGAGGAGGTCCTCAAGCTCGTCCCCAACGAGCTGCGCGAGGCTTCCTACGCCCTGGGCGTGCCCAAGTGGCGGACGATCACGAAGGTGGTCCTCCCGACCGCGATCGCCGGCATCGGCACCGGCGTGACGCTCGCCATCGCCCGCGTCATCGGCGAGACCGCGCCGCTGCTCATCACCGTCGGCATCACCAACGCGACCAACTTCGACCCCTTCGACGGCCGCATGGCGACGCTTCCCGTCTACGCCTACTACCAGCTGACCCAGCCGGGTGTGCCGCCCCAGTTCGCGATCGACCGCGCCTGGACGGCGGCACTCCTGCTCATCATGCTGGTCATGGGGCTCAACGTCGTCGCCCGCCTGATCAGCCGCTTCTTCGCCCCCAAGACCGGTCGCTGACCGGACCGACCCGGAGGAAACCCCCGTGGCCAAGCGCATCGATGTCTCCGACCTGAACATCTACTACGGCAGCTTCCGAGCGGTCGAGGGCGTCAACGTCTCGATCGAGCCGCGGAGCATCACCGCCCTGATCGGCCCGTCCGGCTGCGGCAAGTCCACCTTCCTGCGCACGCTCAACCGGATGCACGAGGTGATCCCGGGCGCCCGCGTCGAGGGCAAGGTCGTCATGGACGGCCAGGACCTCTACGGCGCCGACACCGACCCGGTCACCGTCCGCCGCCAGATCGGCATGGTGTTCCAGCGGCCGAACCCGTTCCCGACGATGTCGATCTACGAGAACGTCGCCGCCGGGCTCCGGCTCAACAGCGTCAAGATGAGCAAGTCCGACATGGACGACCTGGTGGAGCGCTCGCTCAAGGGCGCCAACCTGTGGGAGGAGGTCAAGGACCGCCTCGACCGGCCGGGGTCGGGGCTCTCCGGTGGTCAGCAGCAGCGGCTCTGCATCGCCCGCGCCATCGCCGTCGAGCCCGACGTGCTGCTGATGGACGAGCCGTGCTCGGCGCTGGACCCGATCTCCACGCTCGCCATCGAGGACCTGATGACGGAGCTCAAGGAGCGGTTCACCATCGTCATCGTCACGCACAACATGCAGCAGGCGGCCCGCGTGAGCGAGCAGACCGGCTTCTTCAACCTCAACGGCGTCGGGCAGCCCGGCCGGCTGATCGAGTTCAACCCGACCGAGAAAATCTTCAGCAACCCCGACGTGAAGGCGACCGAGGACTACATCTCCGGCCGCTTCGGCTGAGAAAGGACCCCGCCCTCCTCACACCTCGCTCCGCTCGGCGCGAGCCTCTGGACGGGGCCGGCGCCGTCGAGCGGCGCCACGCCCATGCGCATCGTTGCTGTTCTGCCGCCCGGAGAACCGCAACGGTGCGCATGACGGCGCAACGTGGTCGGCGCCGCCGTCGAGCCGGCGCGACAGCGAGATCTCAGCAGCGGACCGCGGCCGCCTCCGGCTCGGGGGCGGCCGCAGCCGTGTCCGGCGCGGCCGCGACCGGCTCCGGTGCGCCGACCTCCACCGGCACGACCGCGGAGTAGCCGGGGCCGACGACCAGCTGCACGCTGTCGCCGAGGGCGTCGCCGGGCTGCAGCACCGAGCCGGGGACGGCGGCGGCCACGGTGCGCGCCCGGTCCAGCGCCTCCGGCCCGTACCGGACGACGCTCCCGGTCACGGTGCCGGTCTCGTTGCCCACCGTGCCGATGCCGAAGCCCTGGGCGCGGAGGGCGTCGGCCACCGTCGCGGCCAGCCCGCTGGTCGCGGTGCCGTTCAGCACGTCCACGGTGATCTCACCGGGGGGCGAGGTGAGCGGCTCGGGCACGGACGGCGTCGCGGCCTCGGGAGCCGGCTCCGGCTCGGCGGCCTCGGGCGCCGGGTCCGGGACGGTCAGGAGCTCGGCCGGCACCCCGGCGCCGTCGATGACCTCGTCGAACAGCGCCCGCGTGGCGGAGGCGTCGAGGACCACGTAGGCCTGGTCGGTGCCGGCCGGCACGTACCCCACCTGGGCGACCGGCAGCCCGGCGCGCTGCACCGCATCGCCGGAGAGGTCGCCCAGGGTGCCGGCGAGCGCGCGCAGGTCACCGAGCGTCGTCTGGTCGTCGAGCGTGAGGGCATCAGAGGCACGGGACAGGAACCGGGTCAGCGTGACGGGGTCGAGCAGCGTGTCCGCGGTCATCGCCGCCCGCATGGTCGAGGTGAGCAGGCGCTGCGCCCGCTCGGCGACGGCCGCCCCGGTCATGTCGACCTCGCCGTCGCCCGGCTCCAGGAAGCCCGACGCGGCGGCGCCGGAGAGGTCCGAGGGCCCGGCGGGGGGCGGGGTGGCCGCGGCCGCGATCGCCGCCGAGGGCACCACGCACACCGGCACGCCGCCGAGGGCGTCCACCATCCCCGGGAGGCGGGTGAGGTCCACGCCCAGGTAGTGGTCGATCCGGAGCCCGGACAGCTGCTGGACCGCCCGGACCGTGCACGCGGGACCGCCCTCGAGCAGCGAGCTCGCGAACGCCTCGGTGACCGGCTGGCGCAGGGTGCCGTCGGGGGTGCGGCACGCCGGGGTGTCCACGAGCGCCGTGGGCGGGACGCTGACCAGCGCCGCGCGGTCCCCCTCGGCCGAGACCGACACGACCAGGGTCGCCACCGACGCCGCGCCCGACTGCCCGGGCACACCGGTGCCGACGACGAGGTAGGTCTGCGCGGCCTCCTGCAGGTCGGGGGCGAGGATCTCCGGGCCGTCGAGGGCGAGCGCGTCGACCCGGTCGATGCGCTGGTCGACGTAGAAGTAGAGCGCCAGGTGGTAGAGGACGACGAGTCCCACGACCGCGGCCAGCGCCGTGGCGGCACGGACCAGGCGCCTGCGGCCGGGGCTCCGCGGCGGGCGCTCGGCCGGCACCCGCCGGCGGGTGGCACCCGACGAGGGCGGCGGCGCGAGGCCGGGGAGCGGGGGGACGGGGCCGCTGCGCCGGGACGGCCGCTCGTCGGGCGCCCAGGCCGCCGGCGTCCCGACCGCACCGGGGCGTCCGGGGGCGGCGGTGGGGACCGGTGGCAAGCCCGGCTGGGCCCCGGGGACGGGCGGGAACCCCGACTGGGCCGGAACGCCGGGGGCGCGCCCGGAGCGGGCGCCGGGCACCGGCGGGAAGCCGGGCTGCGCACCCGGCACCTGATCGGCCCGCGCGGCGCCGGGCACCGGCGGGAGCCCGGAACGGACGGCGGGCCCCTCGGGGGCGCTGCCCCGGCCTCCGCCGCCGCGCTCGGCCGGCCGGGCCCGGTCCCCGCGTGGGCGAAGCTCCACCGCGCTGCGCCGGGCGGCGCGACGGCCACCGACGTCGTTCCCCTGCCGGGCGAGCAACTGCTCCACCGTCACCGGCTCGGCGGCGCCGCCCTCCGGGGTGCGCCCACGGCGCTTGCGACCGGGGAGGTCGCGGTCCCCCGCGTCGTCCCGCGTCGGCTGATCCCCCACAGGTGTCGACACCTTCTCGTCGTCCGCATGTCCGTGCCCGTCGTCCCACGATACGGGCGGATCGGCGATGGCCACGCCGACGCGCGGGGCGGCGGCCGCACCGGCCGGTTCCCCCGTCGGGTGGAGCGGGCACGATCGAATGGTGGGCCACGGTGGCACTGCGTAGCGTTCGCATGGTGCGCCTCCCCTCCGTGCCCGGCCCGTCCGACGTCGTCGCCCTGGTAGGAGGCGTGCGCGACGGCCTCGGCGACGCGCTGGCGCTCGTACCCCGGGCCGCCGCCGTGCTCGGGGACCTGGAGAAGCTGCTCGGCCGCGTGTCCGGTGCGGTGGACCGGGTGGAGGCGCTGCTCGACCGCGCGGACGGGGCGATCACCCGGCTGGACGCCACGCGCGCCACCGCCGACGAGGCGATCGCCGGCGTCGGGGAGACCCGGCGCAGGGCGGACGAGGCGATCGACGCCGTCGGGGAGACCCGCCGGAAGGCCGACGACGCCATCGGCGCCATGAACGGCACCCGCGCCAAGGCCGACGAGGCGATCGACGCCATGGGCCAGACCCGCGGCAAGGCCGACGACGCCATCGGCGCCATGAACGGCACCCGCGCCAAGGCCGACGACGCCATCGGCGCCATGAACGGCACCCGCGCGAGGGCCGACGAGGCGATCGACGCCATGGGCCAGACCCGCGGCAAGGCCGACGACGCGATCGACGCCATGAACGGCACCCGCGCCAAGGCCGACGACGCCATCGAAGCCATGGGCCAGACCCGCGCCAAGGCCGACGACGCGATCGGCGCCATGAACGGCACCCGCGCCAAGGCCGACGACGCCATCGAGCAGGTGAGCGGGACGACCGACCGGGCCGACGGCGTCGTCGGCCGCGCGGAGGGCATGGTCGGCCGGGTCGAGCCGCTGCTCGCCGACTACGAACCGGCGCTCGTCGCGCTCGCACCGGCGCTGCGGCGGCTGGCGGCCGAGTTCGACGCGACGGAGGTCGACGCGCTGATCACGCTGATCGACCGGCTGCCGCAGGTGCTCGGCCACCTGGACGACCAGGTCCTCCCCGCCCTGGAGGGGCTGGAGAACGTGGGCACCGACGTCCGCGACCTCGTCGACACGGTGCAGGACATGCGGCAGATCGTGAAGGGCTTCCCCGGCTCCAAGCTGTTCCGGCGGCGCGGCGCCGAGGAGATCGCCGAGGACGAGGCGCGCGAGGGCGCCGACGGCTGAGCCGGCGCCCCCGCGGGCGGGTCAGGAGTCCTGCGCGGGCTCCGAGGCCCCGGGCCCGGGACCGGTCTCGGTCGGGTAGCCGAGGGCCCGGACGACGTCACCGATCCGCTCGAACGTCTCCCCCTCGGGCAGCCGCTCGAGCTCGGAGACGACGACGTCGGGTGCCCGGTGGTCGCGCGCGGCCTCGACCAGGTCCGGACCGGTGCTCGGGAAGTCGGCCCGGTCGAGCCACCGCGCCAGCTCGGCGCGGGCGACCACGGCGTCCTCGTCCATGCCCACCGGCGTCCCGCCGACGAGCGTGCCCGCCGGGTCCGCGTCGATGTCCGGCTGCCCCTCGCCGACCGGCTCCACCTCGCGCCACTCGTGCGCCCGGGTGGCCCGCTCGGCCTTGAGCATGCCCTGGACCTCGTGCTCGAGCTCCTCGTCGAGCCGGGGGTTGTGCTTGGTGCTGCGCGAGGACGCGCCTGCGGACTCGGTCACGTGTTCCTCCAGTTGATCGGGCCCGGCAGCGCCGGGCCATGGGTCCGTCCGCCGGGGTCAGGCCTCGTCGAGCGCGCCCGGCTTGTGCACCGCGGTGCGGCCGGACTTGTCGCTGCGGACCTCGTACTGCGGGTCGTCCTCGCTGGCGCGCACGGTGCGGCCGGAGGCCTTCGTGTCGGAGGTGATCTTCTTCTCGACCGTGCCCTCCGTCTTCGACCCGTGGCTCTTCCAGGCGACGTGGTCGCCCTTCTCGAACTCGTCGGCCATCGTGTTCCCCTTCGTCGGACGGTGCTGCCCCTGCCGGTGCCCCCGGCGCGGTGCCGACACACATCGGGGTCCCGATCTCCCACCCGCCTAGGCTCGGATGACGTGACCACCGCGAACGACGCCGCACTCGTGGACGGGCTGCGCCCGGTCGACGTCCTCACCGTCGTCTCGGTCACCGACGTCACCCCCTCGGTCCGCCGCGTGACGCTCGCCGGGACGCCGGAGGCCGTGGCCGCCGCCGGCCCGACGGTGAACCTCCTGGTGCCGCGGGTGGACGACCCCGCGCCCCGCTGGCCGCTGCTCCAGCGCGACGGGCGCGTCGTGTGGCCCGACGGCAGCCACGGGGTGGCGCTGCGCAGCTACACCGCCCGCCGGCAGGACCCGGCCGCCGGCGAGGTGGACATCGACTTCGTGCTGCACGGTGACGGCCCGGCCGCCTCCTGGGCCGCCGCCGCGCGGCCCGGCGCCATCCTCGGCGTGGCCGGCGCCGCCTCGCTCGCCGAGCGCCCCGCCCGGTGGCTGCTCCTGGCGGCGGACGAGACGGCGCTGCCGGCGGTGAGCCGCATCCTCGCCGCCGCCCCGGCCGGCACCACCGGCGTCGCCTACCTGGAGGTGGCCGGCCCCGAGGAGGAGCAGCAGCTGGTCGCCCCGCCCGGGGTGGAGCTGCGCTGGCTGCACCGCGGCGCCACGCCCCCGGGGGAGAGCACGCTGCTGGCCGACGCGGTGGCGGCGCTGGAGCGGCCCCCGGGCGACGACGTGTTCGCGTGGGTCGGCGCCGAGTCGGCCGCCGTCCGCGCCATCCGCGCCGATCTCCGCGGCCGCTGGGGGCTGGGCCGGGCGCAGCACCACGCGATCGGCTACTGGCGGCGCGGTCGCGCCATGTCCCCCGCCGGCTGACCCGGGGCCTCCCAGCGGGTTCACAGGTAGCGTCCAGAGCGACCGCAGCTGCCGCGCCCATCCTCGGTGCATGTCGACGGCACCGGCGCACGCCCCCGGAGGAACGATGTCCGGCCCCCACCCCACCGGGCGCACGGCCCCTGAGGCCCGCCTTCTCGTGGTGGACGACGAGCCCAACATCCGCGAGCTGCTGTCGGCGAGCCTCCGCTACGCGGGCTTCGAGGTGGCCACCGCCGCGGACGGCCAGCAGGCGCTCTCCCTGGCCGCCTCGTTCCGGCCCGATCTGCTGGTGCTCGACGTGATGATGCCCGGGCTCGACGGCTTCGGCGTCGTCCGGCGCCTGCGGGAGAGCGGCCGCCACACCCCGGTGCTGTTCCTCACCGCCCGGGACGCCGCGGAGGACAAGGTCTCCGGTCTGACCCTCGGCGGGGACGACTACGTGACCAAGCCGTTCAGCCTGGACGAGGTGGTGGCCCGCATCCGTGCCGTGCTGCGCCGCACCACGGGCGCGCAGCGGGGCGCCGAGGCCCCGCGGCTCACCTTCGCCGACATCGAGCTGGACGAGGAGAGCCACGAGGTCATCAAGGCCGGTGAGGTGATCAGCCTCTCCCCCACCGAGTTCAAGCTGCTGCGCTACCTGATGGCCAACGCCGGGCGGGTGCTGTCCAAGGCGCAGATCCTCGACCACGTGTGGAACTACGACTTCAACGGCGAGGCCAACGTCGTCGAGTCCTACATCTCCTACCTCCGCCGCAAGATCGACACGACCGAGCCGCGGCTGCTGCACACCATCCGGGGGGTCGGGTACACGCTGCGGCTGCCGCGGGGGGCATGACCACTGCGCCCGCACCGGCGCGGGGCCCGCGGGTCCCGCTCCGGGTCACCCTCGTCGCGCTGCTGGTCGCCCTGCTGAGCGCCGCCCTGCTCGCGACCGGCCTGGCGACCACCTCGCTGCTGCGCGACTACCTGCAGGACCAGCGGGACGCCGAGCTGCGCATCTACGTCGACTACAACCTGCGCCCCGAGGTGGCGGCCGCCTGCCGCCAGCCCGGCGACCCGGCGCCCAACCCGTTCTTCGTCGCCTGCCTCGCGCCGGGCAGCGACGAACCGGTCGTCCTCGGCGAGCCCCAGGGGCCGGGCGGCGACGCCGTGCCCGAGCTGAGCGGCAAGGCGGTGGAGCGGCTCCGGGCCGACCCCCGCCCCTTCACCATGTGGGTCGACGGCGAGCGGTGGCGGATGACCTCGGGCCAGCTGCCCGGCGGCTACACGCTGGTCGTCGGCGACGACAACGCGGGAGTGGAGCGGGCGATCGCCCGGCTGGTCCGCATCGAGCTGGTCGTGGGGCTCTCCCTCCTGGTGCTGCTGGGCGCCGCCGGCTACGTGCTGGTGCGCAACAGCCTGCGCCCGCTGGTCGACGTCGAGCGGACCGCCGCCGCCATCGCCGCGGGCGACCTCTCCCGGCGCGTGCCGGTCGGTGACGAGCGCACGGAGGTCGGGCGGCTCTCCACGGCGCTCAACGGCATGCTCGCCCGCATCGAGGCCGCCTTCCGCGCCCAGCAGGCGTCCGAGGAGCAGGCGCGCGGGTCCGAGCACCGCATGCGCCGGTTCGTCGCGGACGCCAGCCACGAGCTGCGCACCCCGCTGACCTCCATCCGCGGCTTCGCCGAGCTGTACCGGCAGGGCGCCGTCCGCTCGCAGGAGGACGTCGCCCGGCTCATGCAGCGCATCGAGGCCGAGGGCGGCCGGATGGGCCTGCTCGTCGAGGACCTGCTGCTGCTCGCCCGCATGGACCAGCAGCGGCCGCTGTCCGTGGCGCCGGTCGACCTCGCGGAGATCGCGGGCGACGCGGTGCACGACGCCCGCGCCGTGCAGCCCGACCGGCCGATCAGCCTGCACCTGGACGAGTCGCTCACCGAGGTCCCGGTCGTGCTCGGCGACGAGGGCCGGCTGCGCCAGGTCGTCGGCAACCTCGTCACGAACGCGCTCACCCACACCCCGCCGTCCACCCGGGTGCTGGTCTCCGTGGCGGAGGCGCCCGACGATCCCGATGCCCTGCTGCTGCGGGTCGCCGACGAGGGCCCCGGGATGGACCCGGCCGACGCCGAGCGGGCGTTCGAGCGGTTCTACCGCGCGGACACCTCCCGCACCCGCGCCGCCGGCGGCACCGGGCTCGGCCTCTCGATCGTCGCCTCGCTGGCCGCCGCCCACGGCGGGTCGGCGTCGCTGGAGACCGCTCCCGGGGACGGGCTCGCGGTCACCGTGCGGCTGCCGCGAAGCGGCCCCTCCGGGGGTGGCGCACCGGCCGCCTGAGCCCGCTTGCGACCATCGCCCGGTGACGACGAACGACGCCCCCGCCGAGACCGGCGCCCCCTACGACGCCGAGCTCATGGCGGCCTCCACCGAGCTGGGGGCCGCGCTGCGCGAGCTGATCGAGGCCTCCGTGGTCACCACGGCACCGGCGGCGGAGGTGGCCGCTGCGGCCGAGGCGGTCCGCCGGGCGACCGCGGCGATCGGTGCCTCCCGGCGCCCCGCCGCCCAGCTGCCGGCGCTGGACGACCCGTCGGTGGGCCGGCGCGTGTTCAACCCCGTCGTCGGCACCGGCAACGCCCTGGCCCCGCCGCTGGTGGTGCGCCGGGAGGAGGGCGGCGTGGTCGCCGAGGTGACCCTGGGCGTCGCGTACGAGGGCCCGCCCAGCTACGTGCACGGCGGGATGAGCGCGCTGTTCATGGACCAGTTGCTCGGCAGCGCGGCCGGCGCGGCGGGGCTGTGGGGCATGACCGCCCACCTGGAGCTCGACTACCGCGGCCCGCTGCCGCTGGAGACCCCGCTGGTGATGCGCGCCCGGGTGGAGAGCAACGAGGGGCGCAAGTCGGTGATCGTCGGCACGATCGCGCTGGCGGCCGCCCCCGGGCGCCCGCTGGTCGAGGCCCGCGGCATCTTCGTCATGCCGCGCCCGGAGAAGGCCCAGACCTACTTCGGCACCATCACCGACGCGGCGGGCCGGCACACCCCGCCCCGGCGTCCCGGCGACGCCACCTCGGTGCAGTGGAGCTGACCGCGGGCTCCGACGTCGCCGTCGCCGTGGCCGCCGCGCGGGCCGCGGCCGCGGCGCTCCTGCCGCTGCGCCACGGCGGCCCGGAGGGGCGCGCGCTCGGGGACGCCGGCGACGCCGCCGCCCAGGAGGCGATCCTGGGGGTGCTCACCGGGGCCCGCCCCGGCGACGCGGTGTTCAGCGAGGAGGCGGTGGACGACGCCCGCCGGCTGACCGCCGACCGCGTGTGGATCGTCGACCCGCTCGACGGGACCCGCGAGTACTCCGACCCCGCCCGCACCGACTGGGCGGTGCACGTCGCCCTCTGGGCCGGGGGCGACCTGGTGGCCGCCGCGGTGGCCCTGCCGGCGCTGGACGAGGTGCACCTCACCGAGCCGGCTCCCGTGCTGCCGCCCCGCCCGGAGGGACCGGTCCGCATCGCCGTCAGCCGCACCCGCCCGCCCGCCGAGGCGCAGGCCGTGGCCGACGCACTCGAGGGCGAGCTGGTGCCGCTGGGTTCGGCGGGCTACAAGACGCTCGCGGTCGTGCGCGGGGAGGTCGACGCCTACGTGCACGGCGGCGGCATGTACCAGTGGGACTCCGCCGCGCCGGTCGCCGTCGCCCGCGCCGCGGGGCTGGTGACCTGCCGGCTGGACGGCTCGCCGCTGGTCTACAACGACCCCGCCCCCTCTCTGCCGGACCTGGTGGTGGCCCGCCCGGAGCTGGCGCCCCGGGTGCTGGCTGCGGTCGCCGCGGCCCGATAGCGGACACTGGGCGGGAATCCGCACCGAACCGATCGGGTTGCGCCGGTCGCCGACCCCGATCCCTACCCGTGGAGCATGCGCGCGTGACGACGCCCGACTACCGGCTCAGCCAGCTGGAGACGCTGGAGGCCGAGTCCATCCACGTCATCCGTGAGGTGGTGGCCGAGCTCGAGCGGCCGGTGCTGCTGTTCTCCGGCGGCAAGGACTCCATCGTGATGCTGGAGCTGGCCCGCAAGGCGTTCGCGCCGGCCCGCATCCCGTTCCCGGTCATGCACGTGGACACCGGGCTGAACTTCCCCGAGGTGCTGGCCTTCCGCGACAAGCGGGTCGCCGAGCTCGGCGTCCAGCTCGTGGTCGCCTCCGTGCCCGACGCCATCGCGGCCGGCACGGTCAAGGAGGAGCCCAACGGCTCACGGAACCGCATCCAGACGCCGGTGCTGCTGGACGCGGTCGAGGAGCACGGCTTCACCGCGCTCTTCGGGGGCGCCCGCCGCGACGAGGACAAGGCGCGCGCCAAGGAACGGGTCTTCTCCTTCCGCGACGACTTCGGGCAGTGGGACCCCAAGAACCAGCGCCCCGAGCTCTGGGACCTCTACAACGGCCGCATCCACCTCGGTGAGTCGATCCGGGTCTTCCCGCTGTCGAACTGGACCGAGCTGGACATCTGGCAGTACATCCTCCGCGAGGCGATCGAAATCCCCGCGCTGTACCTGGCCCAGGAGCGGGACGTCGTCGAGCGCCAGGGGATGCTCTACGCGGTCAACGAGTTCATCACCCCGCGCGAGGGCGAGCAGGTGCAGCGCCGGAGCGTCCGCTACCGCACGGTCGGCGACGCCAACCTGACCGCCGCCGTCCCCTCCACCGCCACCACGGTCGAGGAGGTCATCGCCGAGATCGCGGTGACCCGGATGACCGAGCGCGGGGCCACCCGCGGGGACGACAAGGTCAGCGACGCCGCCATGGAGGACCGCAAGAAGGAGGGCTACTTCTGATGCCCGCGGTCCCCGCCCCGGCGCCGCAGGCGGCCCACCACCAGCTTGACCACGACGGCGAGCAGCAGCAGCCCGGTCACCCAGCCCACGACCTCCGGCGTGCCCCCCGGTCGCGCGCCGAGCAGCCCGAACACCCAGTCCGCCGCGGCGAAGCCGACGACGTACCCGGCGACCACGACGAGCAGGCCCGGTACGGCGAGCAGCACGAACACCCGCAGCCTCCCCGGTCGTCGACGGACACCAGCGTCCGCCGTGCCGCCGCCCCGCGCCAGGAGACCGCCCGATGACCGACGCCCCCGTCGACGTCCACTCGGCCGCCGCCGAGGCCGCCGCCGAGATCGCCACCGCGCGGAAGGACATCCTGCGCATCGCCACCGCCGGCTCGGTGGACGACGGCAAGAGCACGCTGATCGGCCGCCTGCTGTACGACAGCAAGGCCGTCTTCGAGGACCAGTACGAGGCGGTGGAGCGGGCCAGCAAGGGCGACTACGTCGACCTCGCGCTGCTCACCGACGGCCTGCGCGCCGAGCGCGAGCAGGGCATCACCATCGACGTCGCCTACCGGTACTTCGCCACGCCCCGGCGCACGTTCATCCTGGCCGACACCCCCGGCCACGTGCAGTACACGCGCAACATGGTCACCGGCGCCTCGACGGCCGACCTCGCGATCGTGCTGGTCGACGCCCGCAAGGGCATGGTGGAGCAGAGCCGGCGGCACGCGTTCCTGGCCTCGCTGCTGCGGGTGCCGCACCTGGTCGTCGCCGTCAACAAGATGGACCTCGTCGACTGGTCGGAGGAGGCCTACGAGGCGATCCGCGACGAGTTCACCGCCTTCGCCGCCAAGCTCGACGTCCCCGACCTCACCGTGGTGCCGATCTCGGCGCTGCACGGTGACAACGTCGTGCGCCGGTCGGAGAACACGCCCTGGTACCAGGGCCCCTCGCTGCTGCACCACCTCGAGCACGTGCACGTCGCCAGCGACCGCAACCTGATCGACGTGCGCTTCCCGGTGCAGTACGTCATCCGGCCGCAGTCCGACGCGCACCACGACTACCGGGGCTACGCCGGGACGGTCGCCAGCGGGGTGCTGCGCCCCGGCGACGAGGTCCAGGTGCTGCCCAGCGGCCTGACGACGACGATCGCCGGCATCGACGGGCCCCGCGGCCCGGTTCCGGAGGCCTTCGCCCCCATGTCGGTGACCGTGCGGCTGGCCGACGACCTCGACGTCTCGCGCGGCGACCTGGTCTGCCGCCCGGCCAACGCCCCGCACGTCACCCAGGACCTCGACGCGCTGGTGTGCTGGATGACCGACGAGCCGCTGCGCCCGCGCCAGCGGCTGGCCGTCAAGCACACCACCCGGTCGGTGCGCGCCGTGGTCAAGGAGCTGGTCTACCGGCTGGACGTGAACACGCTGCACCGCGAGCAGGAGGCCGGCGAGCTCGGGCTCAACGACATCGGCCGGGTGCGGCTGCGCACCACCCAGCCGCTGTTCGTGGACGAGTACTCCCGCAACCGCGTCACGGGGCGCTTCATCCTCGTCGACGAGGCCACCAACGCCACCGTCGGCGCCGGCATGCTGGTGCCCGGCAGCTGAGAGCGAGCTCTCTTCAGCGGAGGCGGACCGGGAGCACCTCGAAGCCGCGCAGGGTCTGCAGGTCGCGGCGCACCGGACGGCCGGCCACGCGCAGGCCCGGGAAGCGCTCGCCCAGCACCTGCAGGCCGACGGCACCCTCCAGCCGCGCCAGGCCCGCACCCAGGCAGTAGTGGATGCCGCCGGAGAAGGCCAGGTGCTCGCGCGCGTTGGCCCGCGTGACGTCGAAGCGCGCCGGGTCGGGGAAGACGTCCGGGTCGCGGTTGGCCGCCCCGAGCAGCAGGGTGACCCGCATGCCGGCGGAAACCCGCCGCCCGGCGAGCTCGACGTCCGCGCGCGCCGTCCGGCCGGTCAGCTGCACCGGGCTGTCGAGCCGGAGCACCTCCTCCACGGCGTCGTCCCAGCTCGCGTCGCCGCCGCGCAGGGCCGCCCACTGGTCGCGGTGCGCATCCAGCAGCACCACGGCGTTGCCCACCAGGTTGACCGTCGTCTCGAAGCCCGCCCCGAGGAGCAGCAGCACCGTGGCGTGCAGCTCCCGGTCGGTGAGCGCCTCGTCGGGCGGCAGGGTGACCAGCCGGCTGACCAGGTCCTCGCCCGGCTCCCGGCGCAGCCGTGCGAAGTGCTCGGCGAGGAAGCGGTGCATCGCCCGCAGCGCCCGCTCCGCGGAGAGGAAACGGCCCAGCGGGAGGCCGGGGTCGAGGGTCGCGGCGGCCGCCGCCCCCCAGCGGAGGAAGTCCTCGCGGCGCTCCACCGGGACGCCCAGGAGCTCGGCGATGACCAGCACCGGCAGCTGCGCCGCGTAGGTGCCGACGAGGTCGACGACGCCGTCCCGGCGCTCGAGCTCGTCCAGCAAACGCCCTGCGGTGCGCCGGACGGCCGGCTCGAACGCCGCCGTCGCGCGTGGGGTGAAGGCCCGGCTGACCAGCCGGCGGAACCGGGTGTGGTCGGGCGGGTCGACGACGAGCATGGACGGCGGCTCCGCCACCCCGGCCGCGGCCGGGTCGTCCCCGAACTCCAGCGCCCACCGGATGATCCTCGGCGCCACCGAGCGGTCCCAGCCCACGCCGAAGCGCTCGCTGCGCAGCACCTCCTGCGCCACGGGGTGGGACGTGGTGACCAGGCCGAGGCTGCTGCCGGTGAGCGGCCCGCGGGCACGCAGCTCCTCGAAGAGCCCGTAGGGCTGCTCGCGCAGGGCCGGGTCGCGCATCAGCCGGCCGACGGCGTCACCCCGGCGGGCGCTGCGGGAGAGGTAGACGGCGGGCAGGGCGTGGCGCACGGCCCAGCGGGCCGCGGTGCGGGCGGGCCGGGCCAGCTGCTCCGCTGTGGCGCTCATCACCGCAGTGTGCCAACGCCGGGGCCGGACGCGGCACCGCCCCCGGCCCGGGTGCGGGACGGGGGCGGTGCAGCGGGGTGCGGGGGCTCAGGCCTGGTCGCCGGGGGCCGGTGCGGAGCCCGGGTCGCCGTCCCAGTCCTTGCCCGCGACGTCGGCGTTCTCCGACGCGCTGTCGGTCTGGCTGGCCACGGTCTCGACCATCTCCTCGTCGGAGACGTTCTCACCGGCGGCGTGGGTGTTCGGCTCGCTCATCGCGCGGTCCCTTCCTTCGGCTGGCTTCCTCCTCGCCCGTCCCCGATCGTCGACCGCGGCAAACCAGCCGGTGCGTCACAGCCGGGCAGGGCGCAGCTCGAACCACACCCGCTTGCCGTCGCGGTGCTCCTCGCACCCCCACCGGTCGGCGAGCAGCTCCACCAGGAGCATGCCCCGGCCCCGGGGCCGGTCCTGGGAGAACGGCTGCACCTCGGGGCGGGCGGGCGAGCAGTCGACGACGGCGAGGCGCAGCCAGTCCTCCGAGAGGGTCGCCTCCACGGTCAGGCAGGCGGTGCCGCCCACGTGGTCCACCACGTTGGCGACCAGCTCGGTCACCAGCAGGGCGGCGTCCTCGTGGTCCTGGCAGGCGCCCCAGCCGGTGAGCAGCACGCGGACCAGCCGCCGGGCGGCCGGCACGCTGGCCGCGACCGGCGGGAGGTCGAGGCTGGCGCTGAGCGTGGACATGAGGCGTTTCCGATCTGCGGGCGCGCGGCTGGTCGCCCGGCGGTGGCGACGTCGGCAGACCGCGGAGCTCGACTGGTTGCGCACAACCTGCCACGCGCCGACCCGTGGGCGCAACCCCTCTTGCCCCCCAGGCCGGTTGTGTGCAACAGATGTCCCGCTAGAGTGCCCCCGACCCACCCGCCGACGCCCGTGAGGAGCAGCGATGAGCGGCCCGCACGGCACGCCGGAGGAACCGGCCGAGGCAGCGCTCGAACGCCTGATCGCCTGCATCGACGCCTCCCTCGCGGAGCTCGAGCACGCCCGCGCCCGGGCCGACCTGCTGCTGGCCGAGCGCCGCGCCGGCCGGTCGTGGCTGGACCTGGTCACCGAGGAGTCCGGTCCGCTGGTGGTGGAGAGCGTCTCCACGGTGCTCGCCTCGCTCGCGACCGCCGGCCACGCCTTCCGGCGCGAAGAGGCGGCGGCCCTGCAGCGCGAGCAGGTCAGCATCAACCGGATCGCCGCGCTCTTCGGCGTGACCCGCCAGCGCATCTCGGCCCTGCTGAGGGAGAACGGGGCCGTGCCGCGTCCCTAGACGCCGATGGCGTCGATCGCCTTGTAGATGCGCTGCTCGGACACCGGGCGCGGGGTGCCCACGTTCTGGGCGAACAGTCCCACCCGCAGCTCCTCGAGCATCCAGCGGACCCGGGTCACCGGGTCGTCGGGCGCCCCGGTGGGCGGGACCTGCCTCCGGAGCTGCTCGTACTCCGCCGTCACCGCGGCCACCTGCTGCATCCACAGCTCGTCGCGCACCGCGTTGGCCGGCAGCTTCTCCAGCCGGTGCACCATCGCGGTGAGATACCGGACGAGGTCGGGCAGCCGGCGGCGACCGGTGCCGGCGACGAAGCCGCGGTGCAGCAGCCCGGTCATCTGCCGCCGCAGGTCGGCCACCGCCGCCTCGGGCACCCGGCGGGCGGGTGCGGCGCCGATCGCCACCGCCGCCTCGCGCGCCCGCGTCAGGACGACCTCGACGCGCCGCACCGTGTCGGCGGTGAGCCGCTGCAGCTCCCCCTTCGCGGCGGCGACCAGCGCGTCGAAGGCGGCCGCGTCGCGGGGTGGGCCGCCGGCCGCCGCGATCAGCTCGTCGGCGGCCGCGTCCACGCAGTCGGCGACCAGGTCGGGGATCTCGCCGTCCGGGTTGAACTGCAGGGCCAGGCGCGTGGCCGGCCCCAACCCCTTGACCACCTGCTTGACCGGCGAGCCCACGACCAGCACCAGCAGCCGCCGGGCGCCGCGCCAGGTCAGCCGGGTCGCCTCCGCCTCGGTGGGGACGACCCGGATCCCGACCGTCGTCCCCTCGTCCACCAGCGCGGGGTACGCCGTGACGACGTGGCCGCCCCGGCGCACCTCCACGGTCCGCGGCAGCTCGCCGAACTCCCACGCCGTGCAGCCGGTGCGCTCGAGCTCCGAGGCGGCCCGCGCCAGGCTGGCCCTCGCCTGCGGGGCCACCTGCGCCTTGAGCGCGGCGAGGTCCTTGCCCGTGGCCAGGGGCCGGTGCTGGTCGTCGAGCACCCGGAAGGTGGCGCGCAGGTGGTCGGGCACCTGCCCCGGCTGCCAGGCGTCGGGCGGGACGGTGATCGCCACCGACCGCCGGAGCTCCCGCTCCAGCGCCGGCAGCAGCGGCTCCCCGGGGTCGATCCGCGGCAGCACCTCGCGCACCCGGTCCGGGATCGGGACGAGGGCCCGGCGGAACTGCTTGGGCAGGGTGCGCAGCAGCGCCGTCACCAGCTCCTCGCGCAGGCCGGGCACGGTGAAGGCCAACGACTCCCCCGACGTCCGCTCCGCGACCGAGTCCAGCACCCCCAGCGGCACGTCGACCGTCACGCCGTCCTCGGCGCTGCCGGGCGCGAACGCGTAGGAGAGGGGCAGCGTGAGGCCACCGCCCGTCCCGCCCCCCACCTGCACCTCGTCGGGGAAGTCCTCCGGGCGCACCTGCGCCGCCGCGGCGGTGTTGGTGAGCATCTCCGGCGTGAAGGTGAGCAGGTCGGGCTGCTCGTGGCGGGCCCGCTTCCACCACGTGTCGAAGTGCCGGGTGGAGACGACGTCGGCGGGCACCCGGGCGTCGTAGAGCTCGAACAGCGTCTCGTCGTCCACGCCGATGTCCCGCCGCCGGGCGCGCTCCTCCAGCTCGGCCACCCGCTCGATCGCCCGCTGGTTCTCCGCCCAGAAGCGGTGGTGGGTGGCCCACTCCCCCTGCACGAGGGCGTGCCGGATGAACAGCTCCCGCGAGACGACCGGGTCGATGGAGCCGTACTGCACCCGGCGCCCGACCACCAGCGGCAACCCGTAGAGGGTGACCCGCTCGGTGGCGACGACGGACTGCCGCTTGACGTCCCAGCGCGGCTCGGAGTACTGGCGCTTCACCAGGTGGTCGGCGAGCTTCTCGACCGTCTCCGGGTCGATCCGCGCCACCGTGCGGGCGAACAACCGGCTGGTCTCCACCAGCTCGGCGGCGACCACCCAGCGCGGCGGCTTCTTCGCCAGCGGGGTGCCCGGCGCGATGACGAACCGGGTGCCCCGCGTGCCGAGGTACTCCCGGCCCGGGCGGCCCGGCTTCCCGTCGCGCCCCTTGACGGGTTCGGCCTGCATGCCGACGTGCGAGAGCAGCCCGGCCAGCAACGCGGCGGTGATGCCGCGCTCGTCCGGCTCCGTCGCCGGGCCGGTCAGCGTCATGCCCAGCCGCCGGACGGTGCCGCGCAGCTGTCCGTGCAGGTCCTGCCACTCGCGGATGCGCAGGTAGTGCAGGAACTCCCGCTTCACGGTGCGGCGGAACTGGTTGCCGCTGAGCGCCTCCTGCTGCTCGCCGAGGTAGCGCCAGAGGTTGAGCAGGGCGAGGAAGTCGGAGTGCTCGTCGGCGAACCGCCGGTGCATCTCGTCGGCGGCCTGCTGGTGCTCGGTCGGCCGCTCGCGCGGGTCCTGGATGGTCAGGCCGGCCGCGATGACCAGCACCTCCTCCAGCACCCCGCGCCGGTCGGCCTCCACCACCATGCGGGCCATCCGCGGGTCCAGGGGCAGCGCGGCCAGCGCCCGGCCGGTGGGGGTGAGCTTCCCGTGCTCGTCGAGCGCGTGCAGCTCCTCGAGCAGTGCGAGCCCGTCGGCGACGGCCCGCCGGTCGGGCGGGTCGACGAAGGGGAAGTCCTCGACCTCGCCGAGGTCGAGCGCGGCCATCTGGAGCAGGACCGACGCGAGGTTGGTGCGCAGGATCTCCGGGTCGGTGAACTCGGGGCGGGACTCGAAGTCGGCCTCGGTGTAGAGCCGGATCGCGATCCCCGGCCCGAGCCGCCCGCAGCGGCCCGACCGCTGGCGGGCCGAGGCCTGGCTGACCGGCTCGATCGGCAGGCGCTGCACCTTGGTGCGATGGCTGTACCGGGAGATCCGCGCGGTCCCCGGGTCGATGACGTAGCGGATGCCGGGCACCGTCAGCGAGGTCTCCGCGACGTTGGTGGCCAGCACGATCCGCCGCCCGGTGTGCGGGGCGAACACCTTGTGCTGGTCGGCCGCCGACAGCCGCGAGTAGAGCGGGACGATCTCGGTGGAGGGCAGCGCCCGGTCGGCCAGCGCGTCCTGGGTGTCGCGGATCTCCCGCTCACCGGCGAGGAAGACCAGGATGTCACCGGGCCCCTCCGCGACCAGCTCGTCGACGGCGTCCAGGACGGCGGTGACCTGGTCGCGGTCCTCGTCGGAGTCCGGGTCGTCCGGGTCGACGACGGGGCGGTAGCGGACCTCCACCGGGTAGGTGCGCCCGCTGACCTCCACGACCGGCGCACCGCCGAAGTGACGGGCCACCCGCTCGACGTCGATCGTCGCCGAGGTGATGACCACCTTCAGGTCGGGCCGGCGCGGCAGGACCTGCGCCAGGTAGCCCAGCAGGAAGTCGATGTTGAGGCTCCGCTCGTGGGCCTCGTCGATGATGATCGTGTCGTACTGGCGCAGCAGCCGGTCGTGCCCGATCTCGGCCAGCAGCACGCCGTCGGTCATCAGCTTGACCAGGGTCGAGTCCGACACCTGGTCGTTGAACCGCATCTTGTAGCCGACGGCATCGCCCAGCGGTGTGCCGAGCTCCTCGGCGATCCGCTCGGCCACGCTGCGCGCGGCGATCCGCCGGGGCTGGGTGTGCCCGATCCGCCCTCGGACGCCGCGGCCGAGCTCGAGGGCGATCTTGGGCAGCTGGGTGGTCTTGCCCGAGCCCGTCTCGCCGGCGACGACGACGACCTGGGCGTCCCGGAGGGCGGCGGCGATCTCGTCTCGCCGGGCGCTGACCGGGAGGTCCTCCGGGTAGGAGATCGCCGGCACGGCCGCCCGGCGGCGCGCGATCCGCTCCTCGGCCGCGGCGACGTCGGCCGCGATGCGCGCGCGCTGCTGCTCGCGGGCCTGCGCGTCCCTGGTGCGCCGAAGCCCGTCCAGCCGGCGGCCCAGCCGGTGCTCGTCGAGGAGGGTCAGCTGCGACAGCCGGGACCGCAGGTCCTCGTGCAGGGCGGTCACGGCGGTTCTCGCACTCCTCTTCGGCCCGGTGACGTCACCGCGGACGGGTGATCCCTCCCAGCATCGCACCGTCTGCACACCGGCCGCCTCGCCCGGGGAAAACAGATGCATGCAACGTGCAACAAGGTGTATCGTGCACCAGTCATGCCCCTGCCCCACCCCGAGGAGCCCCGTGACGGACGAGCCAGCAACCGGCGACCCCCGCGGCTCCGGCGTCGGCATCCTCAGCGAGCAGCTGCCCCGCTTCATGCGGCTCATGCACGGCCTCAAGAACCAGCACACCGCCGAGGGCGGGCGCGACCGCGCGGCCCACGTGCTGCTGTTCCCGCTGAGCAGGCTGGGTCCGCTCCGCCAGGGCGCGCTGGCCGACCTCGTGCACGCGGACCCCTCCACGGTCAGCCGGCACGTGACCCTCCTCGTGGAGCAGGGCCTGGTGCGCCGTGCGCCCGACGAGTCCGACGGCCGGGCCAGCAACCTGGTCGTCACCGAGGCGGGCCGCGCCCAGCTCGACCGCCTCCGCGTCGAGCGGGAGGCCTACCTGCGCCAGGTGACCGCCGACTGGACCGGTGAGGAGCTGCAGACCTTCACCGCCCTCTTCGACCGGCTGCTCGACGGCATCGCGGCCACCCTGCCCTCCGACCCCATGTCCACGCCCCACGACCGGACGGTGTCCGCATGACCTCCACCCGCGCCACCACCGCCGCGTCACGCCGCGAGGCCCGCGCGGCCGCCGCCGCTCCCGATGCCGGCGGCGCCTTCAGCCACCGGCAGATCGTCACGATCCTGGCCGGTCTGATGGTCGCGATGTTCCTGGCCGCACTGGACCAGACGGTGGTCGCGACCGCGATCCGCACGATCGCCGACGACCTCCAGGGCTACGACCTGCAGGCCTGGGCGACGACGGCCTTCCTGATCACCTCGACGATCGCCACGCCGCTGTACGGCAAGCTCTCCGACATCTACGGCCGCCGGCCGTTCTACCTGTTCGCGATCGCGATCTTCGTCGTCGGCTCGGCGCTGTGCGGCCTCGCCGACACGATGTACCAGCTGGCCGCGTTCCGGGCGGTCCAGGGCATCGGCGCCGGTGGCCTGATGTCGCTGGCGCTGGCCATCATCGGCGACATCGTGCCGCCCCGGGAGCGGTCGCGGTACCAGGGCTACTTCATGGCCGTCTTCGGCACCTCGAGCGTGCTGGGCCCGGTCATCGGCGGGTTCTTCGCCGGCCAGGGTTCGCTGCTGGGCGTCGATGGGTGGCGCTGGATCTTCTGGATCAACGTGCCCCTCGGTCTGCTCGCCTTCGCCGCGGTCTGGCGGGTGCTGCACCTGCCGCACGAGAGCCGCCCGCACCGGATCGACTGGCCGGGCGCGCTGGCGCTGATGACCTTCCTCGTGCCGCTGCTCGTCGTCGCCGAGCAGGGCCGGATCTGGGGCTGGGGCTCCTCCGGCGCGGTCACCTGCTACGTGATCGGCGCCGTCGGCTTCGCGCTGTTCGTCCTGGCCGAGCGCGCCTACCGGGACGACGCGCTGCTGCCGCTGCGGCTGTTCCGCAACCGCAGCTTCGCCGTCAGCGGCATCGGCTCGGTCGTCATGGGCGCGGGCATGTTCGGCGGGCTGCTGCTGCTCCCGCAGTACCTGCAGATCGTGCAGGGCTCCAGCGCGACGGTCGCGGGCCTGCAGATGATCCCGCTCGTCGCCGGCATCATGACCGGCGCGATGAGCTCGGGCATCGCCATCTCGAAGACCGGGAAGTACAAGGTCTTCCCGCTGGTCGGCATCGCGCTCATGGTGACGGCGCTGCTGGCGATGTCGTTCCTGGTCGACGCCGACACCTCGGTCTGGGCGCTCGTGCCGTTCATGGTCCTGCTCGGGCTGGGGCTCGGCTTCAACTTCCAGCCGGTCATCCTCGCCGTGCAGAACGCCGTCTCCCCGCGGGAGATGGGCGTGGCCACCTCCTCGGTGACCTTCTTCCGGCAGATGGGCGGCACGATCGGGACGGCGGCGTTCCTGTCGGTCCTGTTCACCCGGCTGCCGCAGGACATCGACGCCGCCGTCCAGGACACCGTGCGGGCCAACCCCGAGCTGGCCCCGCAGTTCCAGCAGCTCGCCGCCGGTGGCGGGAGCGCGCTGGATGACACCTCCTTCATCCAGGAGCTGCCGGCTGCGCTGGCCGAGCCGTTCAAGGTCGGCTTCTCGAACTCGATCGACCTGGTGTTCCTCATCGCCGCCGGCGTGGTGGCGGTCGGGTTCTTCGTCTTCCTGTTCCTCCCGCAGCTGGCGCTGAGCACCCAGTCGGGCATCCAGGCCCGGCAGGGCGAGGCGGCCGGGACGGCGACCACCGACCCCGAGGACCCGGCTGAGCAGGCCACCGAGGCCGTCGGCGCGGCCGCCCCCACGTCGGTGCCGCCGCCGGTGGGGCAGCCGGGCGACCGGCCCGGCGCCCCGCGCTGACCCCGGGACGCACCGCCACGCCGCCTGTGCACGGTGGTGGCGGTGCGGGGGCCGGAGGACGACAGGGTTACGGCTGGAAGACCGCCCGCACGCAGCCGTCGTCCTTGTCCTTGAACAGCTGGTAGCCCCGCGGCGCCTCGGTGAGCGGCATGACGTGCGTGGCCAGGTGCTCGGTGACCAGCTCCCCGGCCTCCATGCGGCGCAGCAGCTCCGGGATGTAGCGCTGGGCGTGCACCTGGGCGCCCCGGATCGTGAGCCCCTTGTTCATGGCCGCGCCGAGCGGGAACTTGTCCACCATCGCGGCGAACACGCCCAGGGTGAAGACCGAGCCGCCCTTGCGGCAGGCCATGACCGCCTCGCGGACGGCGGTCGGCCGGTCGGTCTGCAACCGCAGCTGCTGCTTGACCTAGTCGTAGATGCCGGGCGCACCGGGGGCGTGCGCCTCCATGCCGACGGCCTCGATGCACACGTCCGGCCCCCGGCCGCCGGTGCGCTCGCGCAGCTCGGCGACGACGTCGGTGCTCGTGTAGTCCACGGCCTCGGCGCCGATGTGCTCGCGCACCTGCTGCAGCCGCTCGGGCACCCGGTCGACCACCACGACCTGCTCCGCGCCCAGCAGCATCGCCGCACGGGCGGCCATCTGCCCGACACCACCGGCGCCCCAGACCGCGACGACGTCGCCGGGCTTCGTGCCGGCCAGGTCCGCGCCCATCCAGCCGGTCGAGGCGGCGTCGGAGGCGAACACCGCGCGGGTGTCCGGGATCGCCTCGGGGACGACGAACGTGCCGACGTCGGCGTAGGGCACCCGCATGTACTCGGCATGGCTGCCCGCGTAGCCGCCCATGGCGTGCGAGTAGCCGAAGCAACCGCCGGGGCTCTGGCCCCACAGCCCCTCGGTGATCCCGGGATCCGGGTTCCCGTTGTCGCAGAGGGAGTAGAGCTCCTGCCGGCAGTACCAGCAGCTGCCGCAGGCGGCGAACGGCGCGACGACGACGCGGTCGCCCACCTTCCGGTCGCGGACCTCCCTGCCCACCTCGACGACCTCGCCGATGAACTCGTGGCCCATCACGTCACCGGCCCGCATGAAGGGGATGTAGCCGCCGACGAGGTGCAGGTCGGAGCCGCAGGTGACGGACTGGCGGATCTTCAGGATGACGTCGCGGTCGTTGAGGATCGTGGGCTCGGGCACGTCCTCGACCGCGATCTCGTTCACGCCCGCCCAGGTCGCCGCCTTCACAGGACGCCCTCCTTCGGTGCCCGCTCCGTCATGCCCTCCAGCGCCGCGCCCTGCGGGGTCGGCTTCCGGACGCCGTGCGGCTGCGGCTCCACGCGCAGCACCTCCCCCACCTCCAGCAACTGCTTGGCCTCGCGCAGGGCGGCCCGCAGCTCGCCGATCTCCGCCTCCGACGGCGTGCCCCGGAAGCGGGCCGCGAGCTCGGTGCCCCGGTCCCCCGGCGCGGGCTCGGTGCGCACCTCGATGCGGTCGCCGAACCGCTCCAGGGGCGGCGGCAGCGCGCCGACCTCCTCCCCGGTGCGGAGCACGGTGACCGCGCGCCACCTGCGGGCGGCGGTGGCCGGGTCGTCGGTGACGGACGCCTGGCCGACTCCGGGCAGGCGCACGTGCTGCAGGGTGCTGAGCAGCGCACCTCCCGCGCGGCTGACGATGGCGGGTAGCTCCACGGCGTGCTCCCTCGGCTCGGCTGCGGGCGCCCCCGCCCTACCCCCTCCGGGCCGCCGGGCAACCGGCCTAGTGTGAAGTGGTTCGCACCTCGTCGCCGTACCCGCGCCTGGAGACCCCGTGCCGTCGTCGTCGCTGATCCTGTCCCGCCGTGACCTGGACTTCCTGCTCAACGAGTGGCTCGACGTCGAGTCGCTGACCAAGCGGGCACGGTTCACCGAGCACTCGCGGGAGACCTTCGACGCGGTCCTCGACCTCGCCGAGCAGATCGCCACCGAGCACTTCGCCCCGCACAACCGGAAGGCCGACGAGAACGAGCCGCGCTTCGTCGACGGCAAGGTCGAGCTGATCCCCGAGGTGTCCCAGGCGCTGCGGGTCTTCGCCGAGGCCGGGCTGATGGCCGGCGAGTTCGACGAGGAGTTCGGCGGCATGCAGCTGCCGCACGTGGTCGGGCAGGCCGTCTTCGCCTGGTTCAAGGCCGCCAACGTGGGCACCTCGGCCTACCCGTTCCTGACGATGGGCAACGCCCGCCTCCTGCTGGCGCACGGCAGCCGGGAGCAGATCGACACCTACGTCGCCCCCGAGATCGAGGGCCGCTGGTTCGGCACCATGGCGCTGTCCGAGCCGCAGGCCGGCTCCTCGCTCGCCGACATCACCACCCGGGCGGTGCCGCAGGACGACGGCAGCTACCGGCTCACCGGCAACAAGATGTGGATCTCCGGCGGCGACCACGAGCTGACCGAGAACATCGTCCACCTGGTGCTGGCCAAGATCCCCGGCGGTCCGCCCGGGGTGAAGGGCATCTCGCTGTTCATCGTCCCGAAGTTCCTGGTGAACCCCGACGGCTCGCTGGGCGAGCGCAACGACGTCGTCCTGGCCGGGCTCAACCACAAGATGGGCTACCGGGGGACGACGAACACGCTGCTCAACTTCGGCGAGGGCGTGCACACCCCGGGCGGGCAGCCCGGCGCGGTCGGCTACCTGGTCGGCGAGCCGCACAAGGGCCTCACCTACATGTTCCACATGATGAACGAGGCCCGGATCGGCGTCGGGATGGGCGCGACGGTGCTGGGCTACACCGGCTACCTGCACGCGCTGGAGTACGCGCGCACCCGCACGCAGGGCCGCCCGGCCGGCGCCAAGGACCCGGCGTCGGCCATGGTGCCGATCGTCGAGCACCCCGACGTGCGCCGGATGCTGCTGGCCGCCAAGACCTACGCCGAGGGCGGCCTGGCGCTGGGCCTGTACTGCGCCCGCCTGGTCGACGAGGAGCAGACCGCCGAGACGCAGGAGGAGCGCGACCGCGCCCACCTGCTGCTGGACATGCTCACCCCCGTCGCCAAGGCGTGGCCCTCCCAGTGGGGGCTGGCCGCCAACGACCTGGCCATCCAGGTGCACGGCGGCTACGGCTACACCCGCGACTACCCCGTCGAGCAGTTCTACCGGGACAACCGGCTCAACCCGATCCACGAGGGCACCCAGGGCATCCAGTCGCTGGACCTGCTCGGCCGCAAGGTCGTCATGCAGGGTGGCGCCGGGCTGGCGCTGCTGGGGGAGACGATCGGCGCGACGACCGCCCGCGCCGCCGGGACGC
Organism: Blastococcus sp. KM273128; assembly: GCF_021698975.1. Taxonomy (GTDB): domain Bacteria; phylum Actinomycetota; class Actinomycetes; order Mycobacteriales; family Geodermatophilaceae; genus Blastococcus. The sequence goes on from NZ_SSXA01000013.1 coordinate 44,260, forward strand.
AGTGGGCCGGCTTCGCCGCCGACCTCGACGCCGCGGTGGCCCGGATGGGCGCGGTGACGGCGACGCTGTGGGGCACCGGCGACCCCGACCTCGCCCTGGCCAACTCCCACGTCTACCTGGAGGCCGCCGGGCACGTCGTCGTCGGCTGGCTCTGGCTGGAGCAGGCGCTGGCCGCCGAGGCCGGGAGCACCGACTTCCACGAGGGCAAGCGCGCCGCGGCGCGGTACTTCTGGCGCTGGGAGCTGCCCCGCACGCGCGCCTGGTTCGACCTGCTGGAGTCGCTGGACCGCACGGTGCTCGACGCCCGGGACGCCTGGCTCTGAGACGACGACGCCCCGCCGTCCGGGTGGACGGCGGGGCGGTCGGTGCGCTCGGCTCAGGCCGCGCGCGCGGCTCCCACGGTCTCGGGAGCGGTGGAGCGCGCCTTCGCGGCACGGGTGGCCGCGCGCTGCTCCTGCTCGTACCGGGCGGTGGACTGGGTGCCCATCGCGATGACCAGGGCCGTCAGGACCAGGAAGCCCACCAGGGTCACGGCCGGCCACAACATCATCTGCACTCTCTCCTCGCACAACTCGCGGATGCCACCACCGGGTCACGGGCGGCGGCACGTCGTCGGGGCTCACCTTCCCCCGATCTCCGCCGTCTCAATCGTCGGTTCCAGGAGTTCACCTGAGGGGGTGTGACACGTTGCACAGCTGTTACCGCAGCCGAGCGTGGGTCGGCGACGTGGTTGCATCAGGACGTGCCCGATGCCACAGCAGCCCACGAGGCCGGCGCGGCTCGCGGCACCCGACCGGTGGCGCTGGTCGTGGCGCTCTCCCTCGGCGTCACCACGCTCTCCCTGCTGCAGAGCCTGGTCGTCCCGGCGCTCGGGCGGATCGAGGAGCAGCTCGGCGTCTCGCCCGGCGCGGCCGGCTGGGTGCTCACGGCCAACCTGCTGGCCGCCGCCGTCCTCACCCCGGTGCTGGGCCGGCTCGGTGACCTGAGGGGCGCCCGCCCCGTCATCCTCGGCATCCTGGTCGCGGTCGCGCTGGGCACCCTGCTGATCGTCACCACGGAGTCCCTGCCGCTGCTGCTGGCCGGCCGCGTCCTGCAGGGCGCCTCCTACGGGCTGTTCCCCCTCTCGATCAGCGTGCTGCGCCGCGAGCTCCCGGAGGCCCGGCTGAGCGTGGCGATGTCGGTGGTGAGCAGCACGCTGGCCGTCGGCGGCGTGGCCGGGCTGGTCGCCACCGCGCTGCTCACCGGGGACGGCGGCGACTACCGCCACGCCTTCTGGCTGGGGCTGGGCATCACGCTGCTGGCCCTGGTGCTCGCCGCGTGGCTGCTCCCCCGCCGCCCGGTCTCCGCCCGCGGCCGGATCGACTGGTGGGGGGCGCTGGTGCTGGGCCTGGGCCTGGTGCTCCTGCTGCTGCCGCTCTCCCAGGGCCCTGCCTGGGGCTGGGTCTCACCGGGCACGATCGGCTGCGCCATCGGGGCGGTCGCCGTCCTCGCGGGGTGGGTGGTCCTGCAGCGGCGGACCGCCGAGCCGCTGGTGCGCCCGGCCATGCTCACCGACCGGCGCACGGTGGTGCCCAACGTGGCCGGGGTGATGAGCGGCATCGCGCTGTTCGCCTCGTTCCTCGCCGTCCTGCAGTACGTCCAGGCCGACCCCGCCGTCACCGGGTACGGGTTCGACGCGAGCGTGCTGGAGGCGGCAGTGGTCTACCTGCTGCCCGGCGGCGTCGTGGGCATCCTGCTGGCGCCGTTCGCGGGCAGGGTCGTCGGCCGGGTGGGCGGCCTGCCGACGCTCACGGCGGGCGCCCTGTTCGGGGTCGCGGGCTTCGGGCTGCTGGCCGGGGCGCGCGGGGAGCCGTGGCTGGTCGTCGTCGCCGGCCTGCTCACCCAGGTGTCGGTGACCGTGGCGTACGCGGCGCTGCCCGCGCTCGTCGTCGACGCCGTACGGGAGGACGAGACGGGCGTGGCCAACGCGGTGAACTCGATCGCCCGCTCGGTCGGCCAGGCGCTGGGCAGCACGCTCGCGGTCACGCTGATCGCCGGCAGCCTCGACCCCGCCACCGGGCTCCCCCGGGCCCTGGCCTTCACGCTGGTCGCCCTCATCGGCGTCGTCGCCTCGGCCGTGGTCGTGCTGGTGGCCCTGATCGGGCTGCGCGGCGACCGTCCGCACCGGCGGCACGACGGGCTCGCCGAGGTGGAGGAGGCGACCGCCGGCGCGGGTGAGTGGTCCCCGGTCTCCGGGGTGCGCTGAGGCCACCGCGCGCTGGTGCGACCGAACCGTTACGGGCGCATCCGGCATGGAACGACACCGTCCGGGGCATCGAGAGGCGCGACCGCCCTCGTCCCCGGAGGACCACACATGGCTCGATCCACCGGCTCGTCCAGCCGCGCCAAGGCTGAGACGCGCTTCACCGACAACCGCGCGGGCAACCGCGCCGGCGGCGATCCCGCGCCGCAGGACGACAACATCAGCGGCACGCGGGCCGACTACGCCCCCACAGGCGCGGACCGCAAGCCCACGACGGGCGGCACGCTGAAGCGCTCGGTCAAGGAGTTCAGCGAGGACAACCTCATGGACTGGGCCGCCGCACTGACCTACTACGGCGTCCTGGCGCTGTTCCCCGCGCTCGCCGCCCTCGCCTCGATCGTCGGGCTGCTGACCGACCCGGAGGAGCTCACCACCGCGCTCACCGAGGTGGTCCCGGAGAGCGCGGCGGAGACGCTCGACCCGGTGATCCAGCAGGTCGCCGGCAGCTCGACGGCGGCCGGGTTCGGTCTCATCCTCGGTCTCGCCGGCGCCATCTGGAGCGCGTCGGGCTACGTCGGCGCCTTCACCCGCGCGGCGAACGTCGTCTACGAGACCCGCGAGGGCCGCAAGTTCTACAAGTTGAAGCCGCTGCAGCTGCTGATCACCCTGGTCGGCATCCTGTTCGCCGCCCTCATCCTGGCGATGCTGGTGCTCAGCGGGCCGGTCGTCGACGCCATCGGCCAGGCCATCGGCCTGGGCAGCACCGTCCTCACCATCTGGTCGTGGGCGAAGTGGCCGGTCATCCTCGTGCTGCTGGCGCTGATGATCGCGGTGCTCTACTACTCGACGCCGAACGCGAAGCTGCGCGGCTTCAAGTTCGTGACGCCCGGCGCCGGCGTCGCCATCCTGGTGGCGGTCGTCGCCTCGGCCGCGTTCGCCTTCTACGTGGCGAACTTCGGCAGCTACAACGCCACCTACGGGGCCCTCGCCGGCGTCGTGATCTTCCTGATCTGGTTCTGGCTGATCAACGTCTCGCTGCTGTTCGGCATCGAGCTCGACGCCGAGGTGGAGCGCACCAAGGAGCTGAAGGAGGGCGTGCCGCGGGCCGAGAAGGAGATCCAGCTCGACGCCCGGGCCGAACCCGACGACAAGCAGACGACGTAGTCGTCGCACCGCACACCGACGGCCCCCTCCCACCCCGGGAGGGGGCCGTCGCGCATGCCCCGAGCGCCGCGGGTGCGCGCTCACGCACCCCTCGTGGGCGTCCCACACGGGCACGAGCGCGCACCGGTGGGCGGCATCGGAGCCGCCACCCGGCGCCTCAGCGGCTGGTCGGCGGCCGGTCGCCGCGGCGCGCGAGCGGCACCCGCTCCACCAGCCCCGCGACGGCGGCCAGCCCCGAGCTCACCGCCCGCCCGGCCGGGACGAACCGGTCCGGTACGCGACGCACCCCGGCGTCGACGGCGTCGCGGGTGCGGTCGATCAGCGACAGCGGCAGCCCGGACAGCGCGTTCCCCGGCGGGCGCCTGGACACCGTCGGGTGCGGCCGGGTGGGCGAGATGCGGGCCACGAGCGCCCAGCGCCGGCCCAGCGCCCGCAGCTCCTCGGGGCTCAGCCGCTCCTGGAGCCGAGGCAGCAGGACGTCCTCCTCGTCCCGGACGTCCTCCCGCAGCACCTCGACCAGCCGCCGCAGGCGCGCCGGCCGCTCCGGGTCGTCGAGCCCGCCGCGCTCGAGGGCGCTCACCAGCTCGTTGACCTCCTGGTGCTCCTCCTCGACCTGCAGCGTCAGCGCGTCGCCGTCGGGCAGCACCCGGCGGATGACCGGCCACAGCACGGTCTCCTCAGCGAAGGCGTGGCTGAACACCAGCCGGTCGATGCGGGTGAGCACCTCCTCCTGCGCGGCACCCTCGGTGCCGTCGAGCTCGTGCAGCAGCCGGTCGAGCTCCTCGTGGTCGCGGCGCTGGCGGACGAGCACGCTGCCCGGCCCGCCCAGCTCCTCGGTGGTCTGGTCGGCGATGGATCTGGGCACAGGAACCTCCGGTCGGTCGATCCTGGTTCCGTGCCCGCGACGCCCGTGCCCCACGCCTGGTTGCACCGGACGCCGCCGGGTAGGTGCAGCCCACCGATCCCCACCCAGGAGGCCGCACCGCGATGAGCGACCCGTCGACGATCACGTCGGACTTCTACGACCTCGAGGCGCTGCTCGACGAGGACGACCGGGCGCTGCTGCACCGGGTGCGGGCCTTCATGGACGAGCAGGTCACGCCGATCATCAACGAGTACTGGACCCGCGCGGAGTTCCCCCGCCAGCTCATCCCGGCCATGGCCGAGCTCGGCATCGCCGGCACCCCGATCCGGGGCCACGGCTGCCCCGGCCGCTCGTCGCTGGTCGACGGCATGATCGCGATGGAGCTCTCCAAGGGAGACCCGTCGATCTCCACCTTCATGGGTGTGCACGGCGGGCTGGCCATGGGCTCGATCGACCTCTGCGGCTCCGAGGAGCAGAAGGAGCGCTGGCTGCCGGCGATGGCCCGCATGGAGCTCATCGGCGCGTTCGGGCTGACCGAGCCCGACCACGGCTCCGACGTCGCCCGCGGTCTGCGCACCACCGCCCGCCGGGACGGCGACTCGTGGGTGCTCGACGGCGAGAAGAAGTGGATCGGCAACGCCAGCTTCGCCGACCTGGTCATCATCTGGGCCCGCGACGTGGAGACCGACCGCGTGCTCGGGTTCGTCGTCGAGCAGGGGACGCCCGGCTTCACCACCGTCGACCTGCAGGACAAGATCGCGCTGCGGGCCGTGCAGAACGCGCACATCACCCTGGAGGGCGTGCGGGTGCCGGAGGAGAACCGGCTGCAGGAGGCGCACAGCTTCCGGGAGACGGCGAACGTGCTGCGGGCGACGCGCGCCGGCGTGGCGTGGTCGGCCGTCGGGTGCTCGCGCGGGGCCTACGAGCACGCGCTGCGCTACGCCCTGGAGCGAGAGCAGTTCGGGCAGAAGATCACCGAGTTCCAGCTGGTCCAGGACCTGCTGGTGCGGATGCTCGGCAACATCACCGCCTCGGCCGCCATGTGCGCCCGGCTGTCGCAGCTGCAGATGGCCGGCACCATGACCGACGAGCACGCGTCGCTGGCCAAGGCGTTCTGCACGATGCGCATGCGCGAGACGGTCGGCTGGGCCCGCGAGCTCATGGGCGGGAACGGCATCCTGCTGGAGAACCACGTGGGCCGGTACGTCGCCGATGCCGAGGCGATCTACTCCTACGAGGGCACCCGCGAGGTCAACACGCTGATCGTCGGGCGGGGGGTCACCGGGGCGAGCGCCATCGTCTGAGGGGTCACTGGGCGTCCCACCAGTCCCGCGCCGCCTCCGCGGGCGTGCGCCCGTCGATCTCCACCGCCCGGTTGAGCTCCACCAGGTCGTCGGTGGTCAGCCGGGCGCTCGCGCCGTCGAGGGCCTCCCGCAGCGGCTCCCCCCACCGGTCCAGCACCTCCGCCCGCACCATCGGCACCACGTTCTCCCGCGGCTGCAACCCGCGGTCGTCGGCCAGCAGCACCAGCGGCGCGGTGGCCAGCCGCGCGTCCGTCGTCTCCAGCATCCCGACCTGCACCTGCCCGGACAGCAGCGCCTCGAGCGTCCCCGCCCGCGACGGCATGCTGGTCACGGTGCCGAACCGGAGCCCGTAGACCTGCTCGAGGCCGAGCAGGCAGAACGGCCGGTCCGGGCACTCCGGCGGCCCGCCGAAGGTGAGCTCGCCGGCCAGCGGCGCCAGGTCGGAGAGCCGGCTCACCCCGTGCTCCGCGGCGAACTCCTCGGTGACGACGAAGCCGTTCTGGTCCTCCGCCGCGGCGGGGGTCAGGACGTCGACCCCGCGCCCGCCCATCGTGCGGGAGAGGACGGCGTGCATCTGGCCGGGCTCCTCCGGCGGCCGGGGGAACTGCGGCCGGGCGAAGGAGAGCGCCGTCCCGAGGTAGTCGACGACGACGTCCACCACGCCCTGTTGCAGCGCGGGGGACACCACCTCCCGGGTGCCGATGCCGTGCAGCACCGAGACCGGCAGGCCGCGGCGCCGGACGGCCTCGGCGTAGACCTCGACGAGGATCTGGTTCTCGGAGAAGTCGTAGGAGGCGAAGCGGACCACCCCCGGGTCCCGCGGCAGGGGCTCGGCACGCGTGCAGCCGAGGACGGCGGCGAGCGCCACCAGCGCCGCTGCGAGGGCCCGGCCAGCGCGCACGGCAGCCACCTCCCGGCCGCACCGCCGCCCGCCTGCCGGGGGCGGGCACGCGGAGGCGCCACCGTAACGCCGGACCGCGGGGAAAGGGATGGTCCGCGTGCCCGGGCGGGTGGACCATCTCGGCCATGGCGTCGCTGCCGCAGGCGCTGCCGGAGCCACGGGCGACAGGGCGGGCCGAACGCCCCGCTCCGCCGCCGATCGCCCGCGTCCGCCGCCGTCGCCGCCCCTCGGGCGAGCCGCCCCCGCTGCCCCGCCAGCTCCGGACGTCCGGGAAGTGGTGGCTGGGGCTCAGCGCGCTGGTCCTGGTGGCCTGCCTCGCCGTGGTGGCCACCGGGACCATCCGGTACGTCGACGTCGCCGACACCCGCATCCTCCAGGCGATCGCGAGCACCCGGACGCCCGCGCTGACCGCGGTCGCCGAGGTCGCGGGTCTGCTGGCCGGCGCGAAGGCGCTGCACGCCATCTGGCTGGCCGACCTGGTGCTGCTGGCCGCCTTCCGCCGCTGGCGCCACCTGCTGGTGTGGCTGGGCGTGGGGCTGCTCGTCGTCAACGTCGGCGCCGCGATGACGATCACCCTCCAGCGGCCGCGACCGTTCGAGGTGGAGGTGCTGGGCGGCTGGTCCGGGTTCGCGATGCCGTCGCTCCCGGTGACCGTGCTGGCCGCGCTGCTGGTCAGCACCCTCTACTCGCTGGTCCCGCCCGGCCGGAAGCGGACGATCGGCAAGTGGGTGGTCTGCGGGCTGCTCGTGGTCACCGCCGCCTCCCGGCTCTACCTGGCCCAGGACCACCCCACCGGCGTCCTGGCCGGCGTCGTCCTCGGGGTGGCCACGCCGCTGGCCGCCTTCCGGCTGCTCACCCCCAACGCCGTGCACCCGGTGCGCTACACCCGCGCCCGGCCGGCCCACCTCGACGTCTCCGGCGAGCGGGGCGCGGCCATCGTGCGCGCGCTGCAGGACCAGCTGGGGCTGGTGGCCACCGACGTCTCGCCGTTCGGCCTGGCCGGCTCCGGCGGCTCCACGCCGCTGCGGATCACCGTCAAGGCCCACGACCCGCAGGGGGACGACGAGAGCCACGTGTTCGGCAAGCTCTACGCCGCCACCCACGTGCGCTCCGACCGCTGGTACAAGCTCGGCCGGACGCTGCTGTACGGCCGGCTGGAGGACGAGAAGCCGTTCCACAGCGTGCGGCGGCTCGTCCAGTACGAGGACTACGTGCTGCGGGTGCTGTCCGACGGCGGGCTGCCCGTCCCCCAGCCGCTGGGCATCGTCGAGATCACGCCGGAGCGGGAGTACCTGCTGGTCACGGAGTTCATCTCCGGCGCGCGCGAGGCCGGCGAGGCCGAGATCGACGACGCCGTCATCGACCAGGGGCTGGCGATCGTGCGCCGGCTGTGGGAGATCGGCATGGCCCACCGGGACATCAAGCCGGCCAACCTGCTGGTCCGCGACGGCACGCTGCACCTCATCGACTCCGCGTTCGCCGAGGTGCGCCCCAGCCCGTGGCGGCAGGCGGTGGACCTGGCCAACATGATGCTGGTCCTGGCGCTGCGCACCGACGCCGAGCGGGTGTACCGGCGGGCGCGGCTGCAGTTCACCGACGAGGAGATCGCCGAGGCCTTCGCCGCCACCCGCGGCCTGACCATGCCCTCGCAGCTGCGGCGCATGATCCGCAAGCAGGGGCGGGACCTGCAGGAGGAGTTCCTCGCCCTGCTGCCGTTCCGGCTGCCCCCGGTGCGCATCCAGCGCTGGAGCTGGCGGCGGGCCGGGCTGACCGTCGTCACCCTCGCCGCCGCCCTGACCGCCCTGTACGTGTCGGCCGGCCTGCTCGGGTCCCCGCTGTGACCGGGCGGGCGTGCCGGGCCGCACCGCTGCTGCTCGCGGCGGGCCTGCTCGCCGGCTGCGGGCAGCCGCTCGTGCTCGGCGAGGAGACGCTGGCGTGCGAGGAGGGTGACGCGGGTCTGCCCGCCAACGGCGTCGTCCTCATGGCGCAGTCGGTGCCCAGCGCCGCCTGGGTGCCCTGCCTGGAGGCCATGCCCCTGGGGTGGGACCTGGCCGGGCTCGAGGCGACCGAGAGCTCCGCGCGCTTCTGGCTGGACTCCGACCGCGACGGGCTGCGCGCCCTCGAGGTGGAGCTGACCGCGTCGTGCGACACGACCGGCGCCACGGAGATCCCCAGCGAGCGGGAGGGCATGCGCCGCTGGGAGCGGGTCGAGCAGGTCAGCCCGCAGTACGTCGGCACCCGGTCCTACGTCTTCGCCGGCGGGTGCCTGCGCGTGCTGTTCCGGCTGTCGGGCGAGAACCGCTCCGAGCCGCTCGCCGTGGCGACCCAGGGCATCGGCGCGGTGACCCGCGACCGGGTGCGGGCCGCCGTCCTCGACCAGACCGACGGCCAGCTGCAGCTCGACCCCCCGGCCGGTGGGAGGTGAGCACCGCCGCCGCCCCGGTGGGCGGCCGGGCCCGCCGTCCGCGGTGGACCCGCGCCCTCGGGCCGCTGCTGTCGGCGGGGCTCGTCGTCGCCGTCTTCACCTGGTTCCTGCCCCAGTTCACCGACCTCTCGCGCGTGTGGGCGGCGATCACCGGCATGTCGTGGGTCGAGGTCGTGGCGCTGCTCCTGGCGGCCGGGTGGAACGTGGTGACCTACCAGTTCGTCGTCGTCGCCACGACCCCCGGCCTAACCCTGCGGCAGGCGACGGTGGCCACCGAGGCCGCCACCGCCGTCTCCAACACCGTGGTCGGCGGGGCCGCCGTCGCCGTCGGCCTCACCTACGCGATGAACTCCTCGTGGGGCTTCTCCCGCTCCCGCACCTCCGTGGCGCTGCTGGTCGCCGGGCTGTGGAACAACTTCGCCAAGCTGGGCCTCCCGGTCCTGGCGCTGGCCCTCCTGGCGTTCTCGGCCCCGCCGTCGGCCGCGCGGGTGGCGGGCGGGCTGGTGGCGCTCGGCGCCCTCGCCGCGACCGTCGCGCTCCTGGGGGCGGTGCTGCGCAGCGCCACCGGGGCGGCGCGGATCGGCCGCGCGGCCGCCGGGGTGGCGTCGGCGCTCCGCCGCCCGTTCGGCCGCGGCCCGGTGGAGGGCTGGGACCGGGCGACGACGAAGTTCCGCGACCGCACCGTGCTGCTGCTGCGGGCGCGCTGGCACTGGATCACCCTCGCCACGCTGGTCAGCCACCTGTCGCTGTTCCTGCTGCTGGTGCTCGCGCTCCGCTTCGCCGGCGTGGGCGCCGACCGGGTCGGCGTGGCCGAGGCGCTGGTCGTGTTCGCCTTCGCGCGGCTGCTCACCGCCGTCCCGCTCACCCCCGGCGGGCTGGGCGTGGTGGAGGTGGCGCTCATCGCGGGCCTCGCCGCGGCCGGGGGGCCGCGGGCGCAGGTGGCCGCGGCGGTGCTGCTGTTCCGGGCGCTGAGCTACGTGCTCCCGATCCCGCTCGGGCTGGGCTGCTACCTGTTCTGGCGGCACAACCGCAGCTGGCGGCGGGCGCTGAACGCCGCGCCCCGGACCGCGCTGGTCCAGGAGGCGGCCTGACCGCCCGCGCCCTGCCGCGACCCCCGTCCTGTGGTTGAGTGTTCCAGGTCACAGCAGCGTCTCGGGGGATGGCGCCGTCCGCCCCGGGGCCGCGCGTCGAGAGGAGACCGCGATGGCCCAGCCCGCGACCGACCAGGACCGCGACGCCCGGAAGCCGCGCGCCGTCCCCGACGGCGCCACGGCCGACGTGGCCGAGGAGCCGGCCACCGAGGCCGCCACGGGCCTGGACATGGTGCTCGTGGACGCCGCCGCGGGGCCGCTGCGCCGGCTGATCCCGCCGGCCGGGACGGTGCTGCGGTTCGGGGCCGCGCTGGCCCGCCGGCCCGACGCCCTCGCCCGCCGGGGCGGAGAGCTGGCCCGCGAGCTCGGCAAGGTCGTGATCGGCCGCTCCGAGGTCGCGCCCGGCAAGAAGGACAAGCGGTTCGCCGACCCCGCCTGGAGCGGGAACCCGCTGCTCCGGCGGACCATGCAGGCCCACCTGGCGACGGCGCGGGTGGCCTGGGAGCTCATCGAGGACGCCGGCCTGGACTGGCAGGACGACGAACGGCTCCGCTTCACCGCGACCAACCTGGTCGACGCGCTCGCCCCCAGCAACGTGCCGCTGCTCAACCCGCTGGCGCTCAAGGCGGTCATCGACACCGGCGGCAAGAACGCCGTCGAGGGCGTGCGGCGCCTCGTCCACGACCTGGCCAGCCCGCCGCGGGTGCCCTCGATGGTGGAGCCGGACGCGTTCACCGTGGGCGAGGACCTCGCCGTCACGCCGGGCGCGGTGGTCTTCCGCACCGACGTCTTCGAGCTCATCCAGTACCGGCCGACGACGGAGACCGTGCGGTCGGTGCCGCTGGTGGTCGTGCCGCCGACGATCAACAAGTACTACATCACCGACCTCGCCCCTGGCCGCAGCATCGTCGAGCACTACCTCTCCGGCGGCCAGCAGGTGTTCATGATCGTGTGGCGCAACCCCGACGAGCGGCACGCCGACTGGGGCCTGGACACCTACGGTCAGGCGGTCCTGGACGCGCTGGACGCCGTCGAGCGGATCACGGGCCAGGAGCAGGCGAGCGTGCAGGCCTTCTGCTCCGGCGGGATCATCACCGCGATGGTGCTGGCGCACCTGGCCGCCACCGGCCGCCAGGAGCGCATCCGCTCGGCCAGCTTCGCCGTCACCGTCCTCGACTGGGAACGGGCCGGCACCATGTCCGCGCTCATGGACCCCGAGGCCGTGCGGGCCGCCATCGAGCGCTCGCGCAAGAAGGGCTACCTCGACGGCGCGCAGCTGGCCGAGGTGTTCGCCTGGCTGCGGCCCAACGACCTGATCTGGAACTACTGGGTCAACAACTACCTGCAGGGCAAGCCCCCGCCGAACTTCGACATCCTGTTCTGGAACGCCGACACCACCCGGATGAGCGCCGCGCTGCACCGCGACTTCATCGAGGTGGCGCTGGGCAACGCGCTGACCGAGCCGGGCCGGGCCACGATGCTCGGCACGCCGGTGGACCTCTCGGCGGTCACCGTCGACTCCTACGTCACCGCGGGCGTCGCGGACCACCTCTGCCCGTGGCAGGCCTGCTACCGCACCACCCAGCTGCTCGGCGGGGAGAGCCGGTTCGTGCTCTCGACCAGCGGCCACATCGCCTCGCTGGTCAACCCGCCGGGCAACCCGAGGTCGACGTTCCAGGTGGCTGCCTCCACCCCGCCGGACCCGCAGGAGTGGCTGGGCAGCGCGGAGACGGTGAAGGGCTCCTGGTGGCCCGACTACGTGGCCTGGCTGGGCGAGCGCTCGGGCGAGGAGATCCCCGCCCCCGAGCACCTGGGGGGCGACGGCCTCGAGCCGCTGGCCGATGCGCCGGGCACGTATGTCTTCGACAAGTAGCCGGGAGGTCGTCCGCAGCCTGACCATCGGCGGGCGGACGCTGCGCACCGCCGTGCGGCCGGGCACCGACGAGACGGTGCCGCCGCTGCTGCTGATGAACGGCATCGGCGCCAGCCTGGAGGTGCTGCAGCCCTTCGTCGACGCGCTGGACCCCCGGCGCACCGTCATCCGCTTCGACGTCCCCGGCGTCGGCGGCTCGCCCGCGCCGGTCGTCCCCTACGTGCTGTCGACGCTGACCCCCGTGGTCGCGGGGCTGCTGGACAGGCTGGGCCACCACCGGCCGGTCGACGTCCTCGGCCTGTCCTGGGGCGGCGGGCTGGCCCAGCACTTCGCGGTGCAGCACAGGCGCCGGTGCCGGCGGCTGGTGCTGGCCGCGACGGCGACCGGCACCCTGATGGTGCCGGCCAGCCCCCGGGTGCTGGCGCACATGCTCACCCCGCGGCGGCACCGCGACCCCGAGTACGCCCGCCGCATCGCCGGGCAGATCTACGGCGGCTCGGTCCGCACCGACCCCGGGCGGGCCGCGGCGGCGCTGCACAGCCACACCAGGGTCGGCCCGCAGCGCGGCTACTACTACCAGCTGGCCGCCACGACCGGCTGGAGCAGCCTGCCGTTCCTGCGGCTCATCCGGCAGCCGACCCTCGTCGTCGCCGGGGACGACGACCCGATCATCCCGGTGGTCAACGCCCGGGTCATGGCGCGGCTGATCCCCCGGGCGCAGCTGCACGTGTACCGCGGTGGGCACATCGCGCTGGTCACCGAGGCCGACGAGCTCGCCCCCGTGGTCGAGTCCTTCCTCGACCGCTGAGCCGCCCGCCCCGGCCGCCGGCGCGGCAGGCTGCGCAGAAGGGCGGGTCAGGCCGCTGCACCGACCGTCGTGGCGACGGGTGCTGCCGGCTCAGCTGCGGGTGACCCCGCCGTCGACGTGCTGCTCGAAGCGGTCCATGACGTCGTCGATCAGCTGGGCGTGGGTGAAGTTCATGACGTCGTAGCTCGCCGCGCCGTCGACGTGGACGGCCAGCTGCGAGGACGCCGGGTCCGACGCCGGCCGGGCGCCACCGCCCCAGTGGGGAGCCCGGCCAGGCCGGACGCGGTACCGGAACGGCGAGCCGTCGTCGGCCCGCGCCGTCAGCTCGACGCAGTCCGTCCCGGAGTCGTCGACCACCCACCGGGTGTCGGAGGTGACATCTCGGGCGCGCAGCTCGGCCGCCGCCTCCGCCAGCGCCGGGCGCACCGTCTCGTGCAGGTACTGGTCGACCCGCTCGCGTCCCGTGGGGCCCGGGGTGCGGCGGCGGCGCAGCCGGGCGCGGCGCCGTGCGGCCGGCCGGCCCGACGGCGCGACGCGGTGGCGGTACACGGCGCGGTCGGCCTCGCTGCGCAGCGCGCGGTAGAGGCCCACCATCACCAGCAGCATGACGAAGCCGAACGGCAGCCCCATGATGATCGTCGCGTTCTGCAGCGCCGGCACGCCGCCGACCAGCAGCATCGCGGCGGTGAGGACACCGGTGGCGACCGCCCAGACGATGCGCACGCCCGGCGCCGCGTCGTCCTGGGGGCGGCGGAGGCGCGAGGAGAGGTTGGCCATCACCAGCGCGCCGGAGTCGGCCGACGTCACGTAGAAGAGCAGCCCGACGAACGTCGCGATCGAGGCGATGAACGGGAAGGCCGGGTAGTCGGCCAGCAGCGTGTAGAAGCCGCGCTCCGGGAGGTTCATCGCGGTCTCCCCGAACGCCGCGTCGCCCTGCCGGATCCGGTCGATCGCGCTGTTCCCGAAGATCGACACCCACATGAGGATGTAGCTGAACGGGAGCAGCAGCGTGCCTGCCACGAACTGCCGGATCGTCCGCCCGCGCGAGATCCGGGCCAGGAAGAGCCCGACGAAGGACGCCCACGCGATCCACCAGGCCCAGAAGAACAACGTCCAGGCGCTGAGCCACTCGTCGGGCCGGTCGTAGGCGAAGGTCTCCGTGGTCAGGCCGGGGAAGCTGCTGACGAAGTCGCCGACGTTCTGGACCAGCCCGTTGAGCAGGAACGCGGTGTTGCCGGTGACCAGCACGAACCCGGCCAGGCCGAGGGCGAGGACGACGTTGAGCTGGGAGAGCCGCTTGATCCCGCGGTCGACGCCGCTGACCGCCGAGATCGTCGCAACCCCCACGGCCAGGGCGATGAGCCCCAGCTGGGCGGCTCGCCCCTCCGGGATGCCGAACAGCACCGACAGTCCGTAGTTCAGCTGGACGACGCCGATGCCCAGCGAGGTCGCGACCCCGAAGATCGTGCCGAGCACCGCCGCCACGTCGACGGCGTCGCCCAGCGTCCCGTGCACCCGCTTGCCGAAGATCGGGTAGAGCACTGAGCGGATCGCCAGCGGCATGTTCATGCGGTAGGCGAAGTAGGCCAGCGCCATGCCCATCAGGGCGTACATGCCCCAGCCGTTGATCCCGTAGTGGAACAGCGTCCACACGGTCGCCTCGGCGGCGGCCTCCGGCGTCCCGCCCTCCCCCACCGGCGGAGCGAGGAACTGGGTGACCGGCTCGGCGACGGCGAAGAACATCAGGTCGGTGCCGATGCCGGCCGCGAAGAGCATCGCCGCCCAGGCGAAGGTGCTGTACTGCGGCGTGGAGTGCTCGGGCCCGAGCTTGACCCTCCCGTAGCGGGAGAAGGCGATGACCAGCACGAACACGAGGACCACGGTCGCGAAGGCGATGTAGAACCAGCCGAACCACTCGGAGGTCCAGCCGACCAGCGAGCCGATCGTCTCGGCGGCCGAGGACGGGCTCGCCGTCGCCCAGAGCGCGATGGCCAGGACGCCGGCGACCGACCCGTAGAAGACGCGGCGCTTGAGCCCGCTCCCCGCTTCCGCGGTCCGGACGTCGAGGTCGCTCACGCCGGCTCACCCGGCCCGGTGGGAGCGGGGCAGGAGGCCGGGGGGAGGGGTGTGCCGGTCACCGGCGGATGGTGGCACACCTGGCCGGTCCCGGCAGCCGCTGCGCCGGGAGCGCCCGGTCAGCGGGCGGGGGTGACGGCCCCCTCCCGGCACAGCAGCGCCCCCGCCTCGACCGCGGGCAGCGGCCGGGAGAGCAGGTAGCCCTGGGCCCGGTCGCACGCCTCGGCACGGAGCCGGGCCAGCTGCGCCGGCTCCTCGACCCCCTCCGCGACGACGGTCAGCCCGAACGTGTGCGCCGCGCGGATCATCAGGGCCACCAGCTCCAGGTGCGCGGGCTCGGCCGACGCCACGAAGCTGCGGTCGATCTTCAGCGTGTCGACGGGCATGCTGCGCAGCTGCCCGATCGAGGTGTAGCCGGTGCCGAAGTCGTCGATGGCGATGCCGACACCCATCCCCCGCAGCTCGCCGAGGTGGTCGTAGGCGGCCGGGTCGTCCACCAGGACGGTCTCGGTGACCTCCAGCACCAGCAGCCGGGCCGGCAGGCCCGAGGCCTCGAGCGCCTCGGCCACGTCGGCGACGATCCGCCGGTCGGCGAGGTGGCGGCCAGAGATGTTGACCGCGACGGTCGGCTCGGGCCGGCCCGGGATGACCGGGGTGGCGGCCCGCCACTCGGCCAGCTGCCGGGTGGCCTCGCGGAGCACGAGGCGGTCGATGTCCCGGATGAGGCCGGAGCGCTCGGCGACCGGCACGAACCGGTCGGGCGGGACGGGGCCCACCCCGGGCCGGTCCCAGCGCACCAGCGCCTCGTACCCGGTGAGCCGGTCGGAGGCCACGTCCACGACCGGCTGGTAGACCAGGTGCATCTCGCCGCCGGCCAGGCCGCGGGCGATCGCGGCCTCGAGCTCGGCCTGCTCGGCGAGCTGCAGCCGCAGCGCCTCGTCGAAGATCTCCGCCCGGCCCCGGCCGTGGGCCTTGGCCCGGCAGGCCGCGGTGTCGGCCTCGGCGAAGAGGACGTCGGCGTCGGTGCCGCCGTCGCGGCTGACCGCCACGCCGATGCTCGCCCCGATGGTGGCCGTCGTCGTCCCCACGGGCACCGGCCGGCTGATCGACGCGATCAGCCGCTCGGCCAGGTCGAGCAGGGCGTGCTCGGCGTGCACGGGCTCCACGAGGACGACGAACTCGTCGCCCCCGAGGCGGCAGACGACGTCGCCGGGGCGGACGGCGGCGCGCAGCCGGGCCGCCACCGCGCGCAGCACCTCGTCGCCGGCGGCGTGGCCGTGCGCGTCGTTGACCGCCTTGAAGCCGTCGAGGTCGATGTAGAGCAGCCCGGTCATCTCGCCGGAGCGCCGGCCGCGGTGCAGGGCGGAGGTCACCAGCGTCACCGCCTGCGCGCGGTTGGGCAGCTCGGTCAGCGGGTCGTGGGTGGCCTGGTGCGCGAGGGCGAACTGCAGTTCCTCGCGCTGGCGGACCGAGCTGACGATCGCCCGCACGGAGGCGTGCACGACCTCGCCGAGCGGGCCGGGCAGGGGCTCGTCGAGGAGCGCGTCGTCGAGGTCGCCGCGCGCCACGGCCTGCGCCTGGTCCTGGATGCGGCGCAACCCGGCCACGGCCGAGCCCAAGGCGGCCGAGACCGTCCGGACCTCCCGCGGGCCGTCGGCCTCCACCTCGACCAGCGCCCCCTGGCTGACCTCGGTCGCCTGGGCGGCGAGCAGCCGGAGGGCGCGGGTGACGCTGCGGCCGAGCAGGACGGCGCCCAGCACCGAGCCGGCCAGGAGCCCGGCGCCCATCACGAGGACGGCCTGCAGCCGGTCCTCGGCGCGTTCGCGGTCGGCCTGGACGAGCAGCTGCGCCTGCTCGACCGCCGTCCCGACCAACCCCGCCAGCACGGTGCCGCGCTCCTGGCTCTGGAACAGCGCGGTCACCAGGTCGGGCAGCGCGAGGCTGCGGATCTCGCCGGCGAGGCCGCGGGTGAGCAGCCCGTCCAGGTCGGCGACGACGTCGGAGGTGCGCACCTCCTGCCACGCCTCGCGCAGGGGCTCCCCCGAGAGGGTGCCCATCCTCCGCTGCGCGTCCCGGTAGTCCATCCAGGAGGTCTCCCAAGCGGTGCGGGAGCCGATCAGCTGCTCCTGGCCGTCGACCAGGAGGGAGCCGAGGAACAGCGGCATCTGCCGGCCGGCCGTCTGCGCCAGCTGGGCCACGGTCTGGACGTCGCGGACGGCCCGCAGCGTGGCACCGGGGACGCCCTCCGCGGTCGCCGCCGCCGCGGCGGCCGACTGCGCGGCCATCAGGTCGTTGGAGACGGCGAGGAAGCGGAGGTGCACCTCCTCGATGTCCAGCCGCCCCGCCTCGTAGGCGCGGCGCAGCTGCCCCAGGTCCTCCGCGGCGCGCGCCGCCGCCTCCCCGCCCACCGCGTCGCCGGCCAGGCGCTCCAGGGCCGCATCGGTGAGGGCGCGCGCCCGCGTCGCCTCGTCGAGGGCGGCCTGCTCCTGGGCGCGCAGGAAGAACGGCGGCAGCCCGAGAGCCGCCGCGGCGGCCGGGTCGTCGATGATCGCCAGGGAGAGGGCGGGGATCATCTCCTGCTCCACGCCGCTGCGGGCAGCATCGAGGAGGGCGAGCGCACGGACGGCGACCTCGGCGCGCTCGGCGCCGGCGACCTCGGCCGCCCGGGCCTGAGCCGCCGCCACGGTGAGGACGACGACGCCGATCAGCGGCAGGAGCACGAGCGCGGCCAGGTACCGCCACAGCGGCACGCCGCGCCGGCGGCCCTCGTCCTTGGATGTGCGCACGCTGCTCCTATCGGCTGCGCCGTGGATGGCTTGAGATGGCTCCCACCCGTGCAGGTGAGGGCGGTGCGGGGTCGGGAATGCCAGGTTCCGCACAGGTCGGGCAGGGGGAACTGTCAGACCCACCGGGGAGGCTCGCGGTACACCGCAGCCCCGAGGAGATACGTGATCGACCTGCCCGCCCGCTCCGCCCACCCCGATGCCGTGCGCCTGCCGTCGTCCGGCCGGCGCCTCCCGGCCCGGCTGCGCCGGCGGCCCGTGCTGGTCGTGCCGCCCGCGCCCGAGGGCGCCCGGGGCGCCTGACCGCGCCCGGCGCCCGCCGTCAGCAGGCGGGAGCGGTCACCAGGTGGCAGCCGGGCGAGCCGAACTCGACGACGCCGAAGCCCATCTGCCCCAGCACGGTGGCGACGGCAGCGGTCATCGTCCGCTGCACGGCCGCCTCCAGTGCGGCGCCGCGCGCCTGGTGCACGCTCATCCGGTCGTGCTGGCGCCACGTGACGAGGACGCCCGCGCCGTCCGGGTGCGGGGTGAGGCAGACGCCACCCGCGGCGTGCCCGGCCGGCTCCCGGCCCTCGCAGTCGTGCAGCGGCAACCCGGCCTCGAGCAGCGCCGAGGTGACGTCCACGGCCAGCGTGGTCAGCACGTCCTCGTCGTCCACCATGAACGGGTCCCAGTCCTCCGGGAGCCGGTCGAGCTGGTCACCGAGGTCGGCCAGCCACTCGCGCTCGGCCGGTGCCTGCCGGCGCACCACGCCGCCGTCGGGGCGACGGCCGCCGTGCACCACCCGCGTGGTGTCGGTCAGGTCGGCCGAGAGCCGCGCCCAGCCGGCGTCGATCGCGTCGGCGAAGGGGCCGGCCACCACCTCGCCGTCGTGCGTCGCGACGAGCCACCAGCCGGTGGTCGCGGGCCCGGCGGGGACGCCGCGCCCGGCCGGGTGGGTGGCGAGCCCGACGGCCGCCCGGTCCGCCGCGGGCCGCTCCGCCTCGGCCCGCCCGGCCTCGGCGACCACGACGTCGCCGGGAGCGCGGGTCGCCCCGGCGGGCTGCGCGGCCCCGACCGCCGCCCGCTGCTGCGCCTGCACGGCGTTGCGCTCGAACTCGTAGCGGGCGGTGGAGCTGGCGCCCAGCACGACGACGACGGCGATCAGCGCGCCGCAGCCCAGCAACGGCGCGAGGACCGTCAGCAGCTCACCAGGCACGCCAGGCCCCCTGCGGCCCCTCGCCCCAGGCCGACGCGCGGTGGGTCCACTCCTGCACCCTGGCGGCGAGGCCGGGATGGGGCGGGCGGGGCGCCGGCGGCGCGGCGGCCGGCTCGTCCACCATCAGCTCGCTCAGCAGGGCCAGGCCTTCGTCGGCGCCCTCCGGGGCGTGGGCGGACGGCTTGCGGACCGGTGATGCGGTGGCGTGCACAGGAGGCTCCTCGCGGGTGGTTCTCCGCGGCTGGGAAGCACCGCGGACGTCCCGAAGGCTAGGGACGCCGAGGCCCCGGAACGGCCCGTCCGGCAGGCCGTTGACCTGGCCCGTTTCCCATTCGTTGCACGAGGGCTCCGGGGCGTGCGGTCACCCCTCCCCCGGGTCGCCGACCTGTCGACAAACCGCCGGTCCCCGAGCGTGGCGCGGGCGCGGACGGGGGTCGGTCACCCCGGTGGCGGTTCCGGCGCGCCGGCGTGTCGCGGGTCAGCCCACGGCGGCGAGGAAGGCCCGCACCCGGTCCAGCACCTGGGCCGCGGCCGCAGCGTCGTGGTCGGCGAGGCCCCGGTCGGTGAACAGGTGCCGCTCCCCCGGGTAGAGGAACAGCTCGGCGCCGTCCACGGCCGCGGCGAGCTCGCGCGCGACGTCGACGTCCCCCTGGTCATCGGCGTCCATGACGTGGAACTGCACCGGCACCCCGGCGGGCCACTCGTCGGCGAACTCCCCGAGCGGGACGGCGGCGTGCAGCAGCACCGCGCCGGCGGCGCCCGGGCGGGTCTGCGCCAGCAGCTGCGCCGGCATCACGCCGAGGGAGAAGCCCGCGTAGACCAGCCGCTCGGGCAGCTGCTCCACGGCGGCGCGGCCGCGGGCGAGCACGGTGCCGAAGCCGATCTGCTGGGCGTGCGCGACGCCGTCGTCGAGGGTGGCGAAGGTGCGCCCCTCGTACAGGTCAGGCGTGTGGACGACGTGCCCGTCGGCGCGCAGGTCGTCGGCGAACGCCCGGACGCCCGGGGTGAGCCCCTGCGCGTGGTGGAACAGCACCAGCTCGGCCATGCGCGGACGTTAGCCGCGGCGGGCCGGCGAGGCCTAGGTGAGAGCCGTCGGTGCAGTCCGTGGACACGCGAAACGCTGTGAGCCGAACCCGGTGACGGTTCCGATCGTTCACGCGTCCGGTCGGCTCGGCCCACCCGCGCACCCGGGGAGCGCCATGATCACGTCGTGAGCGATCAGCCGGGCAATCCGTACGAGGCCGCCCGCGAGCGGCTGCGGCGCCAGGACCGCGAGGAGCTCGTCGCCTACGGGCAGCGCCCGTTCGGTCCGTTCCTCGCGAGGGTGGCGGTGGCCGCGCTGATCGCCGGCCTTGTGATGCACCTGCTCTTCGGGTGGATCTCGGGGGTGATCATGTTCCTCGGTTGGCTGCTGCCCGCCCTCAGCGTCCGCATGTGGTCGCGCACCCGGGCGGGAACCGATGACCACGGCTCCCGCAGGGAGTGAGCAGGTTCCGCAGCACGGGGGACATTGCCTGGTGCACGCCGTCGTGCGTGGGCCCCGTGGGGCTCGAACCCACAACCCGCGGATTAAAAGTCCCAGCCCAGACGTGACCGACGGTGCCGCGTGATGCCATCTGCACTGGTCAACGGCGAACTGACTGTCGGCGTCTGTCGCCGTATCGCCCGCGGTAGCGCGCAGTACGCGACCACACCGCGACCACACTCAGAGTCCCTGGGACGGTGCAAACCCATCCGCTGAGCGCGCGACCACAGCCGAGCGAACCCTCGTGAAGGCGCCTGGAGTCGCGCGATCGGCGGCTGACGCAGGGCGCCGTCGCCGCGGGCTCCCGCTCTCCGGGCTCCGAGTGAGCTGCAGCACCGCCGCCGGCGCGCTCAGTGAGCCAGATCACTCGTTACTCCTAATTAGGAAATCGATACTCCTAACCGAGGAGGTTAGTCTCCTAAGTGCAACGCCGCCGAGGAGGAGATGCCACTGTGGAGCAAGTCGAGACGGCCGCCCTCATCCAGTACCTCCGTGCCTTCGGCAGCGAAGACGCGTCGATCGAGGCTAAGACGGCGACCAACGCGCTGCCCAGCTCCGTCCTCGAGACACTGTCGGCGTTCGCCAACAGCCCCGGCGGCGGGACTCTGATCCTGGGCGTCGACCAGGGCGCCCACTTTGCGGTGACGGGCGTAAACGATGTCGCCAAGCTCCAACACGACCTCGCCTCTCAGGCTCGCGACACCATGTCTCCTCCTCTGCAGCCCAGCATCTACATGCACTCCGTGGAGGGGGCCAACGTGATCGTCGCGGATGTGCCCGAACTACCTAGGAGCCAGAAGCCCTGCTACATCACCTCAAAGGGGATCCAGAAGGGAAGCTACATCAGGGTCGCCGACGGCGATCGACGCTTGACGACCGAAGAGGTCAACCAGCTGATCGCCGAGCGAGGCCAACCTCGCTTCGATCATGAGCTCGTAGAAGATGCCGAAGTTGAGGACCTCGATCCTGTTGCGATACAGAACCTGATCGCGCGCTTGCGGGACCGAAGCCCCCGCATTTTCGGAACCGAGCAAGACCTGACCATCTTGAAGATGCTGAACGTCGTCAAGAAGGATAAGGTCGGCGACTTGCGACCCACGCTCGGCGGCCTTCTTTCCCTTGGCCGCTATCCGCAGCAGTTCTTTCCGCAGCTGTGCCTTACATTCGTTCACTACCCAACACAGTCTGGAGAGCCCACTGGAGGCACCCGGTTCCTGGACAACGTGAGGATCGACGGCTCGATCCCAGCGATTGCGACCGAGGCCCTAGCGGTAATCCAGCGCAACATGTCTCGGCGGGCCATGGTGGACGCATCTGGTCGACAGGACGTATGGGAGTACCCGCCCGAGGCGCTCCGCGAGGCTGTCGTCAACGCCTTGGTCCACCGCGACCTCAGCCCTGGCACCCGAGGGACACAGGTTCAGGTCGAGATGTTCCCTAATCAGCTCCGAATCCTGAACCCAGGCGGCTTGTTCGGCGCCGTCGACATCGGTCGCCTAGGCGACGAGGGAGTCTCGTCTTCGCGAAACGCCCTTCTTCTCAAGCTCCTTGAGGACATCTACGTCCCTGGCAGTACCCGAACGGTCTGCGAGAACCGGGGGTCCGGCATTAGGACAATGCGTGTAGAGTTCGCTCGCGCCGGCATGAGACCTCCCGAATTCGCGGATCAGATCACCTCGTTCCGGGTGACAATGCCGAACCACACGCTGTTCGATGAGGGCACAGTCCAGTGGCTGGGGCTAATAGGTCCGGAAGGCCTTAAGGACACCCAGCGCACCGCCTTGGCCGTGCTTCGAGCTGGCCAGGTCATGGACAACGCGCGCTATAGAGCCGTCACTGGCCTCTCCGATAGTCGAGCCGCCACGGCCGAGTTGCAGGACCTCGTCGCTCGCGAACTCGTCGAGCAGACCGGAACGCGGGGTGGGGCTCGATACTCACTCAGTGAATACGCCCGGAACATCGACGCAGCAGAGGGTAAGCGGGTCAGGCCGAACCGACAGAAGCAAATTTTGGATCTCTTGGCCCTGCGAGAAGAGCTATCGAAGACCGAGGTCAGCACCCTCTTGCACATCAACCCCAAGACCGCCGAGCACTGGCTTGGGCGCCTGAAGAAGGAAGGCCATATCGTCGCCGTTGGCACTGGCCCCAAGAACACCCGGTATCAGCTGGCACCTCCGAGCCCGGTCGAGCCCGTAGTCGGCCAGGAAGCCTTGTTCGACGATCCGAGCAGGCCCTGAAGACCCCATCACAGGCGTCACCTCGCCTACGAACAGGACCTTGGAGCCTGCGACCACAACGCGACCACAGAGGTCATAAGAGCAGGTCAGGCTGCCCACCTGCGGATACCTAATCCGCAGGCTCATTGCGTCCTACGCCGCTGACTGAACCCCGATCCACCATCGAATAGGCGTGTGGCTGCGCGTCGGAAAGCACGAATGCCCCTCTGACCAGGGACGATGTGGCTTGTCGAAGGTCTCATC
>NZ_SSXA01000121.1 GCF_021698975.1 Blastococcus sp. KM273128
CGCGAACAGGTCCACGGCGAGCATGGCGACGATGCCGCCGAGCACGGCCAACCACAACCACAACGGGACATCCATGCGGAGACTCCTGCCTCGGTCGGTACTGCTGACCTGAGGTCTCTCCCGGCACCTCGGCGCGGTCGCCGGGCGCCCGCTACGCCGAGTCCCTCCGGCGGGACCGTACTGACGGCAGAAGCGTCGCTGGGGATACTCCCCTCCTGCACACGAGTGAAGCACACTTCAGCTATCGACGTCGAGGGACCACGGCGAAAGGGGAACACATGCCTGAGGACCGCCGTCGGTCCTGGACGTTCCTGACCAACCACGGCCACGTGCTGCTAGCTGTGATGACCAGGCACGTTGGTCGAGGACCTGCGATCACAGCGTCTGACGTGTAGATGGGCGAAGGCCTCCCGGTGTGGAGTGGAGCTGTTGAGGAACCGCTCCGCCACCAGAGGAGGCCTTCGTGGCCCACGCTACCCATGTCAACGCTGCCCTGACGCCTCGTGCGCGACTCCGTCTTGGTCAGCTGGTGATCGACCACGGCTGGCCCCCCGCCCGCGCAGCCGAGCGTTACGACGTCTCGTGGCGCACCGCGCAGAAGTGGGCCGAGCGCTACCGCGACGAGGGGCCCGCGGGGATGTTCGACCGTTCCTCGGCGCCGCATCGTCAGCCGAACCGGACGCCGGCCCCGGTGGTCCGCAAGATCGTGCACCTGCGGTGGAAGCAGCGGCTGGGACCGGTAGAGATCGGCGACCGGCTCGGCATGGCCTCCTCGACCGTGCATGCGGTCCTGGTTCGCTGCCGGATCAACCGGCTCACCCACATCGACCGCGCGACCGGCGAGGCGATCAGACGCTACGAGCACGAGCGCCCCGGCGACCTGATCCACGTCGACGTGAAGAAGCTCGGCAGGGTCCCCGATGGTGGCGGGTGGCGCTACACCGGCCGGGAACAGGGGTTCAGGAACCGCGCGAGGACCGTGGCCCGCACCGGTGCACCCAGGAGCAAGTACCGCCAGCCGTTGATCGGCACGTGCTACCTGCACACCGTCATCGACGACCACTCCCGGGTCGCCTACGTCGAGGCGCGCGACGACGAGACCAAGGAGACCTCGGTCGCCGTGCTGCGCAACGCCGTCGCCTGGTTCGCTGAACGAGGTGTCACCGTGCACCGGGTGCTCAGCGACAACGGCGGCGCCTACCGCTCCTTCCTGTGGCGCGACACCTGCGCCGAGCTGGGCATCACGCCGAAGAAGACACGGCCCTACCGCCCACAGACCAACGGCAAGATCGAGCGCTTCCACCGAACACTCACCGAGGGCTGGGCATTCAAGAAGTTCTACAACTCCGAGTCAGCTCGGCTCGCGGCTCTGCCAGCATGGGTCCACCAGTACAACCACCACCGGCCCCACTCAGCGGTCGGGAAGGCGCCACCCATCACCAGGTTGAACAACCTGGCAGGGCATCACAGCTAGGGCGTGTCTCCTAAGTTGAGCGTGGTGGGGCTGATTTGCTGCGGATATGTCTCGCGATCGAGTGCTGACCGACGCTCAGTGGGAGCGGATTGAGGCGTTGATGCCGTCCTCGGACGGCGTGAGATCGCGGCCCTTCCGCGATCACCGCCAGGTCGTGGAAGGGGTGATCTACCGGTTCCGGACTGGGGTCGCGTGGCGTGATCTGCCCGCCTCGTTCGGCCCGTGGCAGACCGTGTGGAAGCGGCACCACCGGTTCAGCACCGATGGCACGTGGGACAAGATCCACGCCCGGCTGCTCGCCGAAGCGCAGGCCGCGGGAGACATCGACTGGATGGTCAGCGTGGACTCCACCGTCAACCGGGCCCATCAGCACGCGACCAACGCCAGTCGGGTGGAGGAGCCCGCCGGCCGTCGTCCGGTGCGCCACACAGGGGGCTGAGCCGAGTTACAAGAACCCGTGGGAAGAACCGCCCGATCATGCGATCGGACGCTCCCGGGGCGGCCTGTCCACCAAGATTCACCAGCTCGTCGACGGCCGCGGTAGACCGCTGGTCATCGCGCTGACACCCGGGCAGGCCGGCGACTCCCCGATGCTGCAGCCGCTGCTGGCTCAACTCGCGGTGCGCCGACTGGGGCCAGGCCGACCACGCACCCGCCCCACAGCGCTGATCGGCGACAAGGCCTACTCCTCTCGCGCCACCAGGACCATGCTTCGCGAGCGCGGTATCACCGCGGTGATCCCGCAACCGTCTGACCAGGTCAGACATCGCGCTCGCCGCGGCTCGGCCGGTGGCCGACCACCGGCCTTCGACCCGATCACCTACAAGGGCCGCAACGTCATCGAGCGCTCGTTCAACGACCACAAGCAATGGCGTGGCATCGCCACCCGCTACGACAGGCTCGCCACCGTCTACCGAGGAGCCGTCGTCCTCCGGGCCATCACCATGTGGCTAACGACTTAGGAGACGCGCCCTAGGTGGGCCGCACCGGCTATGCCGAGGACCTTGCCGACAACGAGCCCGGCGACGATCGCCCACGCGAGACGGCTGCCCACCGCTTCTCCGAGCACGCCGCCGCCGAGGTCCACCCCGGCGTTGGCGAGGGCGAACAGCGGGACGATGACGTAGGCGGTGACCGGGTGCAGCCGGTGCTCGACCGCGACAAGGACCTCCCGCCCGTCGACCGGCCGGGCCGGAACCAGCAGTCCGAGGGCAACCCCCGCGATGGTCGCGTGCACCCCCGAGTTGAAGACAGCGACCCAGGCGACACCGGCGAGCGGGACCTGGATCCACCACCGGGCCAGGCCGGCGCGCCAGGCTGCGGTGACCAATGCCAGAGTGAGCGCGGCGGCGCCGAGCCAGCCCAGGGCGATGTCGTCGGAGTAGAACACCGCGATGACCGTGATGGCGATGATGTCGTCGACGATCGCGACGGACAGCAGGAAGAGCTTCGCGCTCGCCGGCACGCGGTCGCCCAGCAGCGCCATGATGCCGACCGCGAAGGCGATGCGGTCGCCATCGGGATGCCCCATCCCGCCCGCGCCGGCCCGCCGCCGACCACGGCGAGGAACAGCGCAGCCGGGAGAAGCACACCGCCGAGCGCGGCCACGGCGGGCAGGGCTGCCGCGCGCCGGTCGCGCAACTCCCCAACAACGAGTTCGCGCTTGATCTCCAAGCCGACGACGAAGAAGAACAGCGCCATGAGCAGGTCGTTGACCCAGTGCTGCAGGTCCTCAGTGATCGCGAAGGGCGCGGCGCCGATGGTCAGCTCCCGGTGCCAAAAGGAGTCGTAACCCTCGCCCGCCGCGCTGTTGGCCCAGATAAGGGCGGCCGCGGTGGCCACTAGGAGGACCAGGCCGCCGGAAGCCTCAGCGTGCAGGAACCTCTGCACCGGCGAGAGAATCCGCGTGAACCGTCCGCCGTCCCCTTCGACGCCCACCTAGCCTTCTCCCGTCCTGCCGTTCCCGTTTACGACAAGAACCCCGCGAGGTTCCCGCGACCGGGGTCGGAATCTCAACCGCCCGAACTCCGCGGGGAGGTCTCCCGCTCATCCTTGCCGAGGGACCGCGGGATCCCGCCGGGATGCGCCACGTGCCCGGTCTGGTGCTCGGGGACCCCAACACGTGACCGCAAGGGACAGCAAGGTGGGAATCTCCCGCGTGCCCGGGCCATACCCCGTGTGCACATTGGAGAACCAGGTTGACGCCGATGAAGCCCAGGATGGCGGCCAGTCCGTAGCCCAGGTGCACCCGCCTGCCGAGCGCGCCCCCGAGGACGAAGTACAGCGCCTGAAGCAAGCGTTGGTGGCGATCACCAGGAATGGGTCACCGATGATGTCGTACACGCCCGGATTGCAGAGATCGCGGCGCGGGTCCCGCATCATCGAACGGCCAGATGCTCACCCCCATGGGATCCTCGTCGTCTCAAAGGGAATGGTCGAGCGGGCCGATGACCGGCTGCACTGGGTCCGCCGCGTGACCTTGCCGAAGAGCACGGCCAATGCCGAACCGCGGCTTGCCGCCCAGGTCCTGGCCACCCTGCGCAACACCGCACATCAGCCTCCACCGACGCACCGACGCACCGACGCACCGACGCACCGACGCACCGACGCACCGACGCACCGACGCACCGACGCACCGACGCACCGGAGCGACCAGCATCGCCACTGCCTGGCGAGCGACCACCTAGTGCCGCGGCTGCGAACCTTCGCCTCGCTTCGCGACACACCGGCCGGCGTTCCTGACTGAGGTCCCGAGCGGGTGGACCGTTGCGCTCGTCTGATCCTGTCTTCCCCGCAGGAGATGCGAGATGGTGCATCGGGTGCAGGTCCGTCCGATCAGCAACGACGAGGGCAACAAGCTGTTGCGAACGGTTCGCCGCAGCAGCGGGTCGGTGGTGACCTGGCGAAGAGCCCAGATGGTGCTGCTCTCAGCCCAGGGCATGGCCGTGCAGCAAATCGCCGAGGTCACGTTCACCAGCCCCGACCGGGTGCGCGACGTGGTCCACAACTTCAACGCCGACGGCTTCGACTCGCTGAAACCCAAGTACGCCGGCGGGCGGCCACCGAAGTTCGATCTGGCTCAGCGGCAGGAGATCAAGAAGGCCGCGCTGAGCCGGCCGGCCGATCACGGCTTGCCGTTCTCCACCTGGAGCCTGTCGAAGCTGGCGGACTTCCTGGTCGCCGAGGGGGTGGTCGACGACATCTCCCACGAGGGACTCCGAGTGCTGCTGCGCGAGGAGGGCGTCTCCTTTCCAAGCCGTGAAGACCTGGAAGACCAGCACCGACCCTGACTACGAGGCCAAGAAGAACCGGGTGCTGGAGCTCTACGCGATCGCCGACGGGCACCGCCGCCCCGGCCCCGGCGATCCGACCGTGGTCATTTGCGTGGACGAGTTCGGGCCGCTGAACCTGCAGCCCCACCCCGGCAAGCAGTGGGCCCCGGTCGCCAGCGGCATCGGTGAGCAGCAGCGGCCGCGCCGCCGGCGTCGTCGGGCCACCTACACCCGGCCGCACGGGGTGCGGCATCTGCTGGCCGGCTACGACCTGTCCACCGACCGGCTCTACGGACACATCAAGTCCCGCAAGGGCCGCACCGAGTTCCTGACCTTCTGCCGCTACCTGCGCTCGCTGCACCCAGCGGACGTACGGATCGCGATCGTGCTGGACAACTTCAGCCCGCACCTGTCCACCAAGACCGACCGCCGAGTCGGCGAGTGGGCCGCGGCGAACAATGTCGAGCTGGCCTACGTGCCGTTCTACGGCTCCTGGCTCAACCGGATCGAGGCCCAGTTCACCGCGCTGCGCTACTTCGCCCTCGACGGCACCGACCACGACTCCCACCGCGAGCAGGCCAGCATGATCCGCCGCTACATCACCTGGCGGAACCGGCACGTCACCGACCCCAAGCTCCGCAAGGTCATCCGCCGAGCCGAGACCATCAAGAGGGCGAAGGTTGCCTGACCCGGCACTAGCTAGCGCCGGATCCGTCTGGCGACCTTGATCACAAAACGAAGAGACCAACCTTTCCGAGCCCCTGCCGCGGGTTGCCGCTGAAGGCCTGTCGGCGCGGCGTGACTACTTCAGCCCGCGCCGGATCCGGCCCGCGGAAAGACCGACGAGCCTGGCAACCACCATCGCGATGTAGAAGAGGCCGGCCAGCTGCTCGAGCATCACCACGCTCCTCGCGTGATCCTTCACCGGGACGATGTCCGACAGCCCCGTCCCGGACAGCGTCGAGAAGGACAAGAACAGCAGCTCCGTCCAGGACCGCGGCTCGTTCGGTGCCACTGCGGCGATGAAGCTGCCGGGGTCGAGGGCCTGCACCACGACGAAGGTGTGCGCGAACGCCCAGGCGAGCAGGGTGAAGACCGCGCCGATGGCGAACAGCTCGTCCGTGGTGACCACCTCGTCGGCGAGCATGTAGGCCAGCATGCTGGCGGCTGCGTAGAAGTACAGCACCGCCTCGAACCCGGAGCTCCAGGCATTGAGCCCAGGGCTGCTCACAAAGACCTGCGCCACGAGCAGCACCGTCGCCGGCGCCGCCACCAGGAGCACGACCCACGACAGCATCGGGGTCGCGCGGACGGCGATCACCACCAGCCCCAGGACCAGGAAGCCGAAGATCGCCAGCAGCGCCCCGCCGGCGACGCTGTCCTCCAGGAACGGGTAGAGGAGGACTCCCAGGATCTGTGCACCCAGCAGCGTCGCGCACGGCGTATCGCGGACGAAGCGGATCACTCGCATTGACGGAGGCTAGCCAGCGAGGTCTTCGCCTCCACGGAGAACGGGCCTCACCGGTGGTGGCGGCTGCTGTGCCCCGCCGCCACGAGAGGTCGGACGCCCGGCGATCCGGCCCGGGTCACCGCCGTTCGCCGGAGTCCGGACCTCGGTCGGTGTCCGCCGTCGCCTGCCGCTGCGACGCACGACCCCAGACCGGCTGGAGCGCGGCGATCTCCTCGTCGGTCGCGACGCGGAACGGGGGCGTGACC
>NZ_SSXA01000122.1 GCF_021698975.1 Blastococcus sp. KM273128
GATAGGTCCCTCGACAAGACCCATCCTTGCTGGTCAGGAGCACTTTTCAGTTGATCAACACCCGGTCACGCCGCTCTCCCGTGAAAGCCCCGGGCTAGCGCCCGCGCTGGGCGGCTCCGAGCTGACGGAGTCGTCTTTGATTCAACAAGTAGCGTTCGTCGATCCGAGCCAGCTTCTCTACGATCAGCTGTGCGGCGGCTAACGGATCCTCGTGCTCCCACACCCGAAGAACGACCCACCCGGCATTCGTCAGGATCTCGTCTGAATCGCGATCTCTGAGCACGTTGGCTTGCAGTTTGTCTTGCCACCAAGCTCGGTTGGACTTCGGCAATGTCCCGTGGGTGGGGCAGCTGTGCCAAAAACAACCGTCGACGAAAACCGCTACCCGCGCTGCCGTGAAAACGAGGTCGACACGCCTGCGATTGCCCAGGTGCTGGACCTTCGCATGAACTCGATATCTCAGCCCGACGGAGTGAAGTATGCGACGTAAGCCGACTTCGCAGTCGGTGTCCCGGCGCCTCGTCGTGCGCATACGCTGCCGAACGGCGTCATTCGTTGCTGGCGGTGGCGGCACTCTCATGGCCACGTTCCTCAAGAAAGTCCCCGATCAAAGAATCAAGATCCGAAGGTCGGGCCATGCCCAGCACACCGCTCCTCGTCCGGACTCGAGCCACGCTGCGTGCCACCTCCTCCGGCGCCACGACGTACGCGTCGGCGCTGCGACACAGGGAGGATGTTAGCTCCGTGGCGTAGAAGGCGGCTTGACGTAGGCCATGGCGGCCGACGTAGTCCGAGTCCGCTGAATACTTGCACTCGACCACAAGCGCCTGATTAGCGGGATCGATCAGAAGTATGTCGGGTGACAGTGACTGGTTATTGCCGGACAGCACCGAGGTGAGTTGGCGATATGGAGACGCGGTGCGATATCTCTGCCATAGTCCGCCCGCCTCGAACCAGAGGTCGAGCACGGTCGCGTTATGCGTAACCTTGAACTGAGCGCGCCCGGTTGAACTCCCTAAGATGCCGATGCTCTCGACCCTCGCCCCGGCATCTCTCAGAGCCAAGAGAACTACTCCGAGCACTCCAAGATGGAAGAAGACTGGCCGTAGTTCAGGTTGAATCAGTGCATGCGCTAATTGACTCGGGTTACGGAGCTCGAAAAGAATTCTAGCCATGGCGGCGACCCGTCGCCAAGGCCCGCCTTCTCTCCGCACGGCCAGTAGATCAGCCTTCGAAGGCTCCGGACCGGGCTTGCCCTCGGTCGCCTCCAGCACCCGTCCGAGGCAGTCGAGTTGAGCCGCAACGGGAAGATCCGCCTTAGATCCAGGAAGGGATACCGAGTCTCGGAGACGCAGGACGGCGGCGGCCACCCAGCGGAGTGTCCTAACCAGCAGCGCGTCGCCCACCCGCGCCTTCTCTCGGTTAGAGAAGGCGCGGGGGGGCCATCCATGGTCACGACGCGTCGCAATCCAGTCCGTGACGCCTGAGGGTGTCCCCGTGACGGTCCTTTCGGAGACCGTTTGGGCGGGGATCAGGTCGAGCCAATCTACGAGACGGACCGGTAGTCCCTGAATCTCGGGCAGAAGGCGCAGGAAGGTTACGTGATCGGCTCTCTTCTGGAGATCCTGCTGTGACCAGCGACGGTCGACTGCGTCGATCCGGGATTGGGCCAGGAGTGGAATCAGCTGCCCCTGACCCACCCAGACGCGTAAGACGTAATCGAGCCCCTCGGTGGGGATCTCGAGCATGGGTCTATCGGCGTGCTCGGTCATCCCAGGACGCGACTCGACTCGATAACCCATTGCCACTCGGCGACGCTGAGAGCGCCATTCTCACTGACCACGCGGTCACCCAAGGCGTCAACGGAATCTTCCATTTGGTGAAGCCACGTTCCAACGTTGATCAGGTATCCTTCGGCGAGCAGTTCACTTTCCGCGGACGTAAGCGCCGAGCGTGCATCGGACGCTTCGACGGGCTGTGCATCTCCGTCTGCCACGGCGTCGATCCTGCTACCGCGGAACTCGGGGGCCGTCTCGCTGCTTGGAAAAGTTGCGGACCCGTCATCGAGCAAGGTCTCTGCTCCCGTCTCGATGCCGGCGCGAACGTAGTCGGCGATCCGCAGGAAGACGGCAGGGCCAAGATCTGTGTCGGCGCTCCGATGGTGTGCGTCGTATAACCCGACGATTCTCGCTGTCAGGGACAGCGGAAGACCTGCCGCGGATACCTCGATGGCCTGTCGGAACTGATCAGTGGATGGCGTGGGGATGGGCACCCGGAGGAAGCGCCGTCCAAGTGCCTGTCCGAATCGGAAGACTCGCTGAGCATCGATGGCGTTGTACGTACCAAGGATCCGCCACTCGGTCCCGGCGGCATAGGCCACATCCGGGCCGCCGGCCATCGGATCGCTTAGCTGGTCCAAATTCTCGGTCTCCGACGCCGGCCCCTCGGCCCACTGCAGTCTCACCGACGGCGAGTCCAGAATGTGCGCCGCCTGCCCGACGACTACCTCCTGGCCCGATAGCCAGGTCAGCAGCCCGCCGAAGATGCGGTCCATGTCGGCGCGATTGGCCTCATCAAGGACAAGCCAACGGTCCTCGGCTATGGAACGGAGAACGAGCCCCGGGCGGAAGCGCAGGTGGCCCTGAGTGTCGACGGTGGTGCCGCCCACAAGGTCATTGGTGGTCCAGTTCTCCTGGGGAGCGGTCCACGTCGGCTCTTCCACTGGCTTGGTAAAACCAAACGACTCGTAGTCGCTACGAATTTGCTCAACAATCTGACGCAGCAAAGTCGTCTTGCCGGTGCCTGGAGGGCCGACGAGTATGACCCCAGGCGCAGAGAGGATGGCGAGCCGAACCATCCGATTGACTCGCTCGTCAATGACCAGTGGAATCGTCGAAACCGGCAGTGCGGTCCCGATGGCTCGGTCTTGCGCGGCGGTAGTCGTCCCTCCGTGGGGTCCGAACTCGGCGCTGTAATCGACCGGTACATCAGGAAACATGTCAACCAGAGCCTGAACAATTCGGTCAGTCATCGAACCTCACTATGCGAGAGGGGCGGTCTTCTTCAAGGAAGAGAATGCACCGAAGCGATGGCAAGCTGGCTCGTTGACGCATGGCTCTAAGCACCTTGTCCGGAGTGACGTCATCCAGGCAGCTGATGATGGCGTACTTGGGGTCCCACTTGGCCATCTCGTCGACCCTGTTGCCGATCTGCTTAGACTCGACGATCACCTTTCCGATGACCGAGCGATTCCGGCCGTTCTCCTCGATCTGGAACTCCGAGGCGAACCAGGTGTACAGCGGGGCCCACTTATTCGCAGCGTTGCGCGGTGCACCGAGGCCCTGTCGCACCGCCTCGAGCAGCGCTTCTCTGAGTCTCGCTGCTTCCTCCGCCGGCAGACGACCATCAGGCATCGGTCATGCTCCTTGCATGTTCTTCGAGATCCGCTAGGAACCCGGCTGGAAAGCGAAGGCTGCCCTTGCGAGTCCGGCTCAAGAAGCCGTTCGCAGCGCGTGCTGAAAGTGGGCGGCCACCGTGCCTGAGGAAGGTGGCCAAGGGATCGCGAGGTAGCCATGCGGGAAAGGCGCTGACCTTGGCGGCGTGTATACGCCCATCGTAATCCGCCCAGGCTGCCTGTCGCGGCCAAGGGGGCCCCTCGATGGGGCGGTCATTCGATGGGTCGTAGAACCCCGGGAGGGCGAGGCGTTCGCCGAGCCACTGTGCAACTGGTGGGCTGACCGCATTGCCCACAAGCCGCCAACGTTGGCCCGGTCGGGCGACCTCTTCAGCCGGAGCCGTCCAGTCCTCCGGAAAGCCCTGGAGCCTCTCGGCATCACGAATGTCCGGAGTGATGAACTCGCCGCTCGGAGTCCGGATGGCAGGAGGTGAGGCAACACCGACGCTCGAACCACACTTGATCGGCGGCACACCGTCAACCGTCCAACCGAAGGCACGCATGCCCTCCGTCCAGTAAAAGCCACACGCAGCGCTGCGATAGTCGTCCACAACGCTTGGGGGAGTGGCCTGGTCGGCCAGCAGGACATCGCGTGGGTCCCCTACACGACTGGCAACTAGAAACCACCGATTACGTCGCTGCGGCAGGCCGAATGCGTTGCTGTCGACAACCCGATAGCACCAGCGATAGCCAAGTGCGGTGAGGGTCTGCGTAACGAAG
This sequence comes from Blastococcus sp. KM273128, assembly GCF_021698975.1. Classification (GTDB taxonomy): domain Bacteria; phylum Actinomycetota; class Actinomycetes; order Mycobacteriales; family Geodermatophilaceae; genus Blastococcus. Next base: position 4,175 of record NZ_SSXA01000122.1, read on the forward strand.
GACAGGGCGCTGCCCTTGTTCAAAGAAAGGAGAAAGGGCACGTTCTCGAGCACGACCCACGGCACGTCGCCGGTTTTCAGAATCCTGAAGACCTCGGCCACCAGGCTGCTCTTCGAGCCGGTGATACCGGCCTTCCGCCCCACACTGCTCAGGTCTTGGCACGGGAAGCCGGCGACAAGAAGGTCCGTTCCGGTGGGAATGGCGGTCACGTCGCGGACGTCTTCTTCGACCTTCACGTCAGGAAAGCGGCGGCGGAGAACATGTAGAGCCGGGGGGAAATTCTCGACCAAGAGGGAGGCCTCGTGGCCCGAAGTCCTGAGTCCGAGTTCGAAGCCACCGATGCCGGAGAAGAGTCCGGCGACACGCATGGGTCCGAGGGTCAACGCAACCACTCCAGGGCTATGGCGGTGGTCAATCGAGACGGGACGGCATTCCCAATCATGGTAGCCAGGGCGGTCCGGGTAATCGTTTCTGGAAACTGGAACCAGTCGGGGATGTACTGCAACCTGGCCGCCTCTCGAGCGGTGAGCGTCCGCTCTCGACTGGGGTGGACATATCGTCCCATGCACATGCTGTAGAAGCCCCTGGTTATCGTCTGAGAAGGGCGATCCCAGCGCAGTCGGCCATAGATGGAAGAGTATGTGTGTCCTCCGGATGCGTGGCAGGGCGGCCGCTCGGAGTCAGGCAGGTCGTACAGATCGCGCTCGAAGAGGAACCGCATTCGTCGTCGGGTGTCCGGGTTGGAGCGGGCTGTCTCAAACATCCGCGAGGATGTCGTGCTAGGTGAGTCCTGAAGATCCTCCATCGCCCACCGGACGTCTCGCGGTGACCGGGCGTGGTTACGCCGCATCGACTCGAAGTCCAGGGCGCCGTTCCTGCTGGCAGCCAGAATGAGTCGCTTCCTCGTCTGTGGCACTCCGAGCAGGGGGAGGTCCACGACGTCGAGAGTGACGTGATAGCCGGCCTCGCCGAGCTGGTCCGCCGTCCGTTGAACGACCCCATTCTTGTCGTGAAGGGCTCCCGGGACGTTCTCGATCAGTACATGTGCGGGGCTTAGCACTTCCGCAGCGCGAACCATTGACGCGTACAGGGCATTCTTGGCATCGTTGCGCCTGGTCCGGTTGTTGAGATCGCTGTGTCCCTGGCATGGGGGACCGCCGACAAGAATGTCAACTTCTTTGTGGCGTTTTGCGATCAATCGTTCACCCGTGGTCAACGCTGCGCGAACGGAGCCGTCGAACACTTCTGTGACGCTTGCGGTGACTGTCTGCGCATCAGGGAAGTTGTGCGCGTAGGTTGCGATGGCGTTCGGATCGAGATCAACCGCGAGCGCCGGTTCGAATGATCGCCCCAGTGCCCGCGCTGCCTCCTCGAGTCCGATGGTCAGGCCGCCGCAACCCGAGAAGAGGTCAACGGTGCGAAGTGTGCGACCGGAAGCTCGCGGCGGGCGGGTCGCGCTTCGAAGCCAAGCTCTTTCTGCACGATCCGTGATGGACAGTGCCGATTCGATGGACTCGTCGTGTGGGGCCACGTCGCTGCGTGTGATCCCGGCGTCAGTCCGGCGAAGAATCCGCTCGTACACGGCGCCGCTGATGCGGAATTCTTCCGCCTGACGGGAAATGTTCGGGCTTCGCTGGTCCGCGGGCTCCGTTACCTGGGTCACTGTCGTCCTATGGTGAGGCATCACGTTGCGAGCGACGGTAGGCGGCCCCTCTGACAATCTCTGTCCCCTCCCCGTCGCGACGATCCTGCTACATGGGCATGGAGGCGTTGGGGTGCCAGGCCGGGTGTGGCGTGTCGGGACCTCGCCAGGCCAACTCCATCCATCGGGGGAAGCCGTCCGCTTCGCGGCGACCCGGGCGTCGCCGGTATCCGCCGCAACCTCAGGAGCGAGCTGGTCGTCGCCGGCGGATGGATCCCACGCCGTCGGTCGCGGTCGCGTCCTCGCGCGTAGCGCCGGCCCCGGGACAACACGGCGCTCGAGGCCCGCGACGACGTCCCTACCTTCACCACGCCTCCGCTCCCGGGAGCCGGTCGAGGTGCAGGGCGGCGTGCGGGTGCGCCTCTTCGTCGAGTCGGACAACGCGTACTCCGACGTCTTTCGTGCGGCTGTGCGCCGTGGGCCCGAACGGGAAGTCCATCAAAATCACCGACCGGCTGGTCCGGCTCAAGGTCAAGCCCGCTGGCGTGGTGTGTGACGGCTACCGCGTGATCTTCATGTCTGGTCAGGCGCTGAGCGCCGGGATCGTCGGCTGGCCGGTCACCTCCTC
>NZ_SSXA01000123.1 GCF_021698975.1 Blastococcus sp. KM273128
CGACGCACCATCGGCCACCAGCCGCCACGCCGCTGGCCCGAGCGCCAGCCGTCACGCCGTCACCCTCCGCTCAACGCCGGTTACCCAACACCCTCTGAGGCGATGAGTTCCGGCCGCCGGCGGGGTCGACCCCGCATGGGTGGTCGGGACGGGAACGCGGCATGGGCGGAACGGGTCGAGGCGGCGGTGGCCGGGGCGGTCGCCGCCGGGGAGGTGCCGGGCGCCGCCTGGTGGGTCGGCCGGCACGGCGAGCCGGTCAGCACCGGCGCGGCCGGCGTGCACGCGCCCGGCACCAGCGACGCCGTGTCCCCGGACACCGTCTTCCGCATCGCCTCGACCACCAAGCCGGTCGTCGCCGCCGCGGCGATGTCCCTCGTCGACGACGGCGTCCTCGCCCTCGACGAGCCCGTGGACCGGTTCCTCCCCGAGCTGGCCCGCCGGCGGGTGCTCGCCGACCCCGCCGACCCGGGCGCGGGCACGGTGCCGGCGGTGCGCCCGATCACCGTCCGCGACGTCCTCACCCTCCGGCTGGGGCTCGGGCTGGACTTCACCGCCCCGTGGCCCTCCCCGACGCTGGCCGCGCTCGCCGCGGCCGGGCTGCCCGTCGGCCCGCCGGCCCCGCAGGCCGCACCCGGGCCGGACGAGTGGATGCGCCGCCTGGGCACCGTCCCGCTCGCCCACCAGCCGGGCACCCGCTGGCTGTACCACCTGGGCGCCAGCGTGCTCGGCGTGCTGGTGTCGCGCGCCGCCGGGCGGCCGCTGCCCGCCGTGCTGGACGAGCGCATCGTGCGGCCGACGGGGATGTGCAGCACCGGGTTCGGGGTGCCGGCGGCGGCCCGGGACCGGCTGGGGCCGCACTGGACGCCGCCGGGGCCCGACAGCGGGCGGGAGGTCTACGACCCGGCGGACGGCCAGTGGTCCTCGCCGCCCGCGTTCCCCGACGGCGGCGACGGCCTGGTCTCCACGGTCGGCGACCTCGCCGCCTTCGCCCGCGTGCTCGAGTCGCTGGGGTGCGCCGCCGACGGCACCCGGGTGCTGAGCGAGGCCGCGGTCCGGGCCATGACCACCGAGCAGGTCGGCCCGGTGGACGACGAGGGCGGCGGGTGGGGCCTGGGCATCGGCGTCCGCCGCACCGACGAGCCGGGTGGGCGGCACGCCGGCTCCTACGGGTGGGACGGCGGCCTGGGCAGCACGTGGTGGACCGACCCGGTCACCGGCACGACGGCGGTCCTGCTGACCAACCAGATGTGGGCCTCCCCCGAGCCGCCGCCGCTGTTCACCGCCTTCCGGCGCGCGGCGTTCGGGGCCGGGCCCGCCGGAACGAGCTCGTAACACGGGGTGCCCTCGGCGCCACGCAGGCGCAACACCGGGCCCGTAGAACTCCCCCGACGCGCACCGACGGCACCGGGAGAGCACCGTGACCACGACCTCGCACGACCAGACCACGCCCGACCCGCACGAGGCCGCCGAGCGCCTCGAGCGGGGGCTCGGCCGCCGCGCGTTCGTGCAGACCGCCCTGGCCACCGGCGCGCTGCTCGCCGCCGGGGCGGCGACGGCCGGCCCGGCTGCGGCCGCGCCGCGGACGCGCCTGCCCCGCGAGGTGCTCCAGCCCGGGAAGGGCCCCATCGACGGCCAGGTCTACCTGCCCTCCCGCCCCGACGAGGTGCTCTGGGGGTACCTGCCGCGCACCGGCGACGCCCCCGTGGCCCGGGTGCGCTCCGGCGGCACGATCACCATCGACACGGTCAGCCACGAGGGCATCCTCGAGGACCAGGGGCGCGACCCGGTGGCCTGGTTCGGCAGCCAGGGCGTGCCCCGGGAGCAGGTGCTCGACGACGCCGTCGCCATCGCGGCGGGGTACGCCCGACACCCCCGCAGCTTCGACGCCGACGGCCCGCACGTGGTCACCGGCCCGGTGCACGTCGAGGGGGCGCGGCCGGGCGACGTCCTGAAGATCGAACTGCTGACCGCGCTGCCGCGCGTGCCGTACGGCGTCGTCTCCAGCCGGCACGGCAAGGGAGCGCTGGCCGCGGCGTTCGCCGGCACCCCCGGCGACATCACCGCCGCGGAGGTCATGCCGACCACGCCCGACGGGCGCAGCACCGGGAACCCGCTCGAGTACGGCAACGTCTCGATCTTCACCCCGCTCGCGGTGCGCGGGGGTGCGGTGCGGGCCAGCCTGCCGGGCGGGCCGAAGGGCACGGTCTCCTGGCCGGTCGACCCCTTCGCCGGGCTCATGGCGGTGGCGACGGTCGCGGACGCGGCGGCGCTCGACGACCCGCTGGTCAACTCTATCCCGCCCACCGTCGGCGGCGGCAACATCGACGTGAACCTGCTGGGCGTGGGGTCGGCGTTCTACGTGCCGGTCGTCGCTCCCGGTGCCTTGTTCTCGGTCGGCGACCCGCACATGTCGATGGGCAGCGGTGAGGTCGCCCTCACCGCGCTGGAGGGCTCGCTGCGCCTCACGTTCCGGTTGACCGTCTGCCGGAAGGGCACCTCCGACGCCCCGTCCGTGGCGTTCTCCTACCCGTTCGGCGAGACGCCGGAGTCGTGGCTCCCGATCGGGCTGTCCGACCCCGACGGCAGCCGCGGCGGGCAGGTCAGCGACCTCGACGTCGCCAACCGCCGCGCCGTCGTCCACGCCCTGGACTTCCTCCAGAACGACCTCGGCATGGACCGCGCCGTCGCCTACGCGTACCTGTCCGCAGCCGTGGACTTCGAGGTGTCCCAGGTCGTCGACCGCACCGTCGGCGTCCACGGGGTCATCCCGAAGAGCCACTTCCGCTGACGCGGCGCCACCTCGCCAGCGAGGTCAGCCGGCGCCGAGCACCAGCAGCGTCCCGCCGAACACGATGCCGGTGATCAGGCAGGTGATCGCGGTGAAGCCGAAGATGTCCCGGACCCCCAGGCCGGCGACGGCGAGCAGCGGCAGCGCCCAGAACGGCTGGATCATGTTCGTCCACTGGTCGCCGTAGGCGATCGCCATGGTGATGACGGCGGGATCGACGCCGAGGGAGTCGGCGGCGTCGAGGAAGATCGGCGCCTGGACGGCGAACTGGCCACCGCCGCTGGGCACGAACAGGTTGAGCAGCCCCGCGGAGAGGAAGGCCAGCAGCCCGAGAGTGCCGGGGCTGGCGACGTCGGAGAACCACCCGCTCAGCTGCGCCGCCAGCCCGGAGGCGGTCATCATCCCGATGATCCCGGCGTACAGCGGGTACTGGAGCAGCACCTCGCCGACCGTCCGCACCGCCCCGCCGACCAGCTCGGCCAGCTCCGCCGGGCTGCGCACGATCAGCAGGATCGCGGCGAGGAACGACCAGTTGACGATGTCGAGGGTGAGGTCGAAGCCCTCCTGCGCGAAGTAGACGCCGAGATAGCCCAGGAGGGCCAGGCCCGGGATCAGCGTGACCAGCCGGGATGCCTCCATGCGCTCCGCGGGGGTCTCCGGCGTCTTCAACGCGACGTCGGGCTCCTCGGTCCCCAGGCGCTCCGGCAGCTCGACGATCCGGTCCTTGCTCTTCGGGGCGAGCAGGACGACGGTGCCCAGGATCGCCGCGACCGCGATCACGATCGCGATGAGGTTCCACGGCGAGTACACGGTCTCGCTGATCGGGATCGTGCGGCCGATCGCCTCCTCGACGAAGCTGCCGGGAGTCGCGGCGGCCAGCGGGCCGGTGGCGCTGTAGCCCATGTGCCAGACGGCGAAGCCCGAGTAGGCGCTGGCGACCAGCAGCGGGTAGTGCAGCGCGGTCCCGCGCCGGCGCGCGGCCCGCCCCACCTCGAGGGCGATGACCCCGCCGACGACCAGTCCCAGGCCGAAGCTGATCAGCGAGGCGATCGAGGCGATGAGGGCGACGAAGGCGTAGGCGGCGCGCGGGCTCTTGGGCACGTCGGCGATGCGGGTCAGCCCGGCCTTGACCGGCCGGGTGAGCGCCAGCGTGTAGCCGAGCAGCAGCACCAGGGCCACCTGCGTCATGAACGCCAGCAGCCCGGCCAGCCCGTCACCCCAGGCCCGCGTCAGCTCCGCGGGACCGATGTCACCGAAGACCAGCGCCAGCACCGCGACGATCACGGTGAGCACCACCGCGAAGACGAACGCTCCCGGCAGGTAGCGCTCCACGCCGGCGACCAGCGGGCGCGACAGCGTGCGCAGCATGACGGCCTCCCTCTCCCCCAGGCCCGCCGAGCAGGCCGTCCGTGTCCTGGGACACATGCTTAGCGGAGGGGGGAGCGAGCGGCCAATCGCGGCTAGAGGAGCCGGTTCGTCGCCGCCCAGCGGGTGAGCTCGTTGCGGTTGGAGAGCTGCAGCTTGCGCAGCACGTTGGAGGCGTGCGACTCCACCGTCTTCACCGAGATGAACAACCGGGACCCGATCTCCCGGTAGGTGTAGCCCCGGGCCAGCAGCTGCATCACCTCGCGCTCCCGGGCGCTCAGCAGGTCCAGCCCCGGATCGCTGACCTCCTCGGCCGCCGGCTGCTGGGCCGCCGCACCCCCGGCGGCGAAGGCGTCCAGCACGAACCCGGCCAGCCGGGGGCTGAAGACGACGTCGCCGTCGGCCACCCGCCGGACGGCGTCGAGCAGATCGGGGCCGGAGATCGTCTTGGTGACGTAGCCCCGGGCCCCGGCCCGGATGACGGCGATGACGTCCTCCGCGGCGTCGGAGACCGACAGGGCCAGCCACTTCACCTCCGGCAGCTCCCCGCGGAGCGCCTCGAGCACCGCCCGTCCGCCACCGCCGGGCATGTGCACGTCCAGCAGCACGACGTCGGGCCGGGCGCTGCGGATGCCGTCGATCGCGGTGGGGACGTCGGCCGCCTCCCCGACGACGGTCACGTCCGCGCCCAGCTCGGCGCGCACGCCGGTGCGCACCATGGCGTGGTCGTCGACCACGAACACCCGCGGACCCATGCTGCTGCGCTCCTCGATCGGCGTCACGTGCTCGTCCTCGGCAGGACCAGCTCCACCTCGGTGCCCTCCCCCGGTGTGGAGCGCACCAGCGCCGAGCCTCCCAGGCGGGCCAGCCGGCCGTGCACGGAGTCGCGCAGGCCGCGCCGGTCGTCCGGGACCGTGCCCGGGTCGAACCCCTTGCCGCGGTCCCGGACGAAGACCGACACCTGGTCGGCGGTCACCTCGGTGTAGAGGTCGGCGGAGAGCTCCCCGGAGTGCTTGGCCGCGTTGACCAGCGCCTCGCGGGTGGCGGCGCCGAGCGCGGCCAGCTGCTCGTCGACGGGGGCGTCCCCGACGACGACGGGGTCGACGGTCAGGGCGTGGTCGGCCTCGACGTCGGCGACCATGCCCGCCACGAGCCCGGCCCAGGTGCCGCCCTCGCGGACGGCCACCGGGTCGTACAGCCAGGCGCGGAGCTCCCGCTCCTGGCTGCGGGCCAGCCGGCTGACCGCCTGCGGCTCCTCGGCGTTGCGCTGGATGAGGGCGAGGGTCTGCAGCACCGAGTCGTGCAGGTGGGCGGCGACGGCGGCCCGCTCCTCCGACCGGATGCGGGCGGCGCGCTCTTCGGCCCGGGAGTCCAGCAGCCGCCGCCACAGCGGCGCGGTCGCCAGGACGACGCCGGTGAGGATGAGCAGGGTCGCGGCGAAGCCGTTGCGGGCGTTGGCCAGCTGGCCGGTGGTCGCCAGCAGCAGGAACAGCCCGACGCCCAGGACGGCGACCCCGCCGGCCAGCGCCCACCGGACCCCCGCGCCGGCCAGCGTCCGGTCGGTGTCCAGCTGCCGCCAGATGACGGTGAGCCCGCCGGCCAGCAGGATCAGCGGGAGCACCACGTCGGCGCTGGTCCACTGGCTCAGCTGGCCCAGCAGGCTGACCGCGATCAACCCCAGCACGACCAGCGCGATCCACTGCCGGGCGCCGGCCGGGCGCCAGCCCTCGGTCACCGCGGGGGACTCCCCCGGCGCGGCGACCGGCATGGTCAGCCACAGCAGCGCGTAGGCGATGATGCCCAGCCCCGTCGTCGCGAGCAGCACGAAGGCCACCCGCACCACCAGCGGGTCCTGGCGCAGGTGCGCCGCGGTGCCCGCCGCGACGCCCGCGACGAGCCGGCCCTCGCGCGGGCGCACGAGGGGCGGGCGTGGCGGCACGCCGACGGTGGGGGTCACGCCACCGATCGTCGCACCGGCGACCGCCCCGCCGACACCGGTGATCACCCGGGGAGTGGAACCAGGGTCGGTTCGGGGGGTTCCCTGATGGTCAGCGCCCCCGCCGGTCGGCAGGC
>NZ_SSXA01000124.1 GCF_021698975.1 Blastococcus sp. KM273128
CGGTCACGGTGCCGCGCAGGGCGGCGAGGACGGCGGCCACCAGCCCGCGGGCGTCGTCGTCCAGGTGCGCGGTCGGCTCGTCGAGCAGCAGCAGCCGGGCGCCGCGGCGGACCCGCACCAGCGCGCGGGCCAGGGCCACCCGCTGCAGCTCGCCGGGGGAGAGCGACTCCGGCGCGCGGCCGGCGAGGTCGTGGGCCTCCACGCGCCCCAGCGCCTCGACGACGTAGGCCTCGGCGACGACCTCGTCGACGCCCGGGGCCGCGGCCGCGTGCCGGCGCAGCTCGTCGGCGACGGTCGCGCCCGTGGTGCGGGGGAACTGCGGCACAACCGCGGTGGGGCCGCCGGCGACCACGACCCCGGCGACGTCGGCGCCCGGGTCGGTGAGGCCCGCCAGTGCGGCGAGCAGCGTGGACTTGCCCGACCCGCTCGGGCCCCGCAGCACCAGGAGCTCCCCGGGACGGACGACGAGGTCGGTCGGCGGCAGGGCGGGGACGGCGCGGCCGGGGTGGGCGACGCGCAGCCCGGCGACGACGACCTCCGCGCCGCGCGGGTCGTCGTCGCCCGGCACCGCGGCGGGGGAGGTGCCGGTGGGGGCGGCCAGGACCGCGCGCGCCTCGGCGGCGGCCAGCGAGGCGTCCTCGGCGGCGTGGTGGGCGGCGCCGAGCGCGCGCAGCGGCGCGAAGGCCTCGGGGGCGAGCAGCAGCGCGGTGAGCCCGAGCCCCAGCACCAGGTGGCCCTCGACCAGCCGCACGCCCACGGTCACCGCGACGACCGCCACCGACAGCGTGGCGATGAGCTCCAGCACGAGGGCCGAGAGGAAGGCGATGCGCAGCGTGGCCAGGGTGCGGGTGCGGTGCGCCTCGCCGAGCGCGGCCAGCGCCGCGGTCTGCTCGGCGGCCCGGCCCAGCCCTACCAGGACGGGCAGGCCGCGGACCAGTTCGGCGACGTGCGCGGCGATCCGGTCCAGCGCCCGGGCGGAGCCGGCCGTCGCGTCCTGCGTGTGCTTGCCGACGAGCACCATGAACAGCGGCACCAGCGGCAGGGTGACCGCCACGACCACCGCCGACAGCAGGTCGGTCCAGGCCAGCGCCAGCAGCAGCGCCGGCGGGACGACGACCGTCTGCGCGATCGCCGGCAGGTAGGTGGCCAGGGCCGGGCCGAGGTCGTGCAGCCGGGTGGTGGCCAGCACCGCGGCGGGGGCCGGGCCGCCGGCCGCGGCGACCGCGGCGGGGGAGGTGGCGAGCCGCTCGAGCAGCCGGCGGCGGAGCAGGTCCTCGGCGCGGCGGGCGTCCCGCGCGGCCACCGCCTCGCCGACGCTGCCCGCGACGGCGCGCACCGCGACACCGGCGGCGGCGAGCGCCAGCGGCACCGCGGGGGAACCCTCGCCCAGGCCGCTCGCGCGGGCGACGGCGTGGGCCAGGCCGGCGGCGAGGAGGACCAGGCCCGCGGTCTGCACGAGGGCGGCCAGGCCCGCCCGCACCAGCGCGCCGCGCAGGCCCGGGACGCCGGCCAGCGCGGCGAGCGGGCCGCGCGGCGCGCCGGCGCTCATGCCGGCAGCTCGCTCGGTGCCGGGGCCTCGCCGCTGCGGGGGGCGTCCTCGTGCTGGGGCTCCGCGGTCAGCCGCTTGCGGAACACCCAGTACGTCCAGGCCTGGTAGGCGAGCACGACCGGCAGCCCCACACCGGCGGCCCAGGTCATGATCGTGAGGGTGTAGTCGCTGACCGACGCCTCGGCGATCGTCAGGTCGAACGCGGGGTCGATCGTCGAGGGGACGACGACGGGGTAGGCGGCGCCGAAGATGGTCGCGGCCGAGCTGACCAGCAGCACCGCCCAGCCGGCGAAGGCCTGCCCCTCGCGGTCGACCCGGATCCGGGCCCAGGTGACCAGGACGGCCAGCGCGCCGACGGCCCAGAGCACGCCGGTGACCGCCGTGCCGGAGCGCAGGTGCACCCAGCCGGCCCAGGCCAGCAGCGGCAGCGCGGCCACCGGCGACCAGCGCAGGGCGAAGGCCCGCGCCCGCAGCCGGACGTCGCCGTCGGTCTTCAGCGCCAGGAACAGCGCGCCGTGCACCACCGAGAAGGCGAGCACCGCGACCGCGCCGAGCAGCGCCGCCCAGCCCACGCCGGCGAAGCTGCCGCCGACCCGGATGCCGTCGCCGTCGATCGGCAGGCCCAGCGTGGTGGTGCCCAGCGCCGCGCCCACGCCGAGGGCGGCGATCAGCGAGCCCACCGTGATGACGTGCGTCCAGGTGCCGTCCCAGCGCGGGTCGTGCGACTGGTGCCGCCACTCGAACGCGACGGCGCGGATGATCAGGCCGAACAGCACGAAGACGAAGGGCAGGTAGAGGGCCGGCAGCCAGGTGGCGTACCAGCCGGGGAAGGCGGCGAACACCGCACCGGCGGCGGTGATCAGCCACACCTCGTTGCCGTCCCACAGCGGGCCGATGCTGCGCAGCATCAGGTGCCGGTCGGCGGTCCGGCGGCCCAGCACCGGCAGCAGGGCGGCGACGCCGAAGTCGAAGCCCTCCAGCAGCAGGAAGCCGATCCAGAGCACGGCGACGGCGGCGAACCACAGGGTCTGCAGGTCCATGACGGGGTTCCTCGGGTCTGCGGGTGGGCGGTCAGTAGGCGAACTGGAGGACGTCGTCGTCGGCGCGGCGGCCGCCGGCACCACCGGCGTCGCCGTCCGGGCCCTCGCGGCGGTCGTCGTCCTTGCCGGGGCCGATCGGCGGCGTGGCGCTGGTGTCGCCGGCGGTGATGCCCGACCGGATGAACGTGGTGAGCAGCCAGAGCTCGATCACCGCGAGCGCCCCGTAGACCAGGGTCAGCGCGCCCAGCGAGGTCCAGACCTCGGCGGCGGTGACGCCGGGGGAGACGGCCTGGGCGGTGAAGAACCAGATCTGGTCCTCGACCGGCACGTCCGGGTTGGGGACGACGACGAACGGCTGGCGGCCCATCTCGGTGAAGATCCAGCCCGCGGCGTTGGCCACGAACGGCGCCCCCACGGCGGCCAGCGAGCCGTAGACGCCGATCCGGGAGGTCGGCACCCGGCCGCGGCGCGTCGACCACAGCGCGTAGGCCGCCACACCGGCGGAGACCGCGCCCATGCCGATCATCAGCCGGAAGCTCCAGTAGGTGACCGCGAGCACCGGCTGGTAGTCGACCGGCTCCCCGGCCAGGTTGCCGAAGCGCTCCGGGTCGTCGGGGTAGGTCGCGCCGTAGACCTCGGAGTAGCGCTCCTGGAGCTCGTTGACGCCGGGGACCTCGCTGGAGAAGTCGCTGTGGGCGAGGAAGGAGAGCAGCCCCGGCACGGTGATCGAGTGGACGTCGTCGCACTCGTTGGAGCCGAGCTTGTTCCACGCGAAGATCGAGAACGACGCCGGCGCCTCGGTCTCGCACAGCGCCTCGGCCGAGCTCATCTTGAGCGGCTGCTGGTGGTACATCAGCTTGGCCTGCCAGTCGCCGGTGGCGGCGACGAGGACGAAGGCGGCGAGCGACACCCAGCCGCCGATCCGCACCGACCGGCGCCACACCCCGTGGTCGATCTCGTCGGCGGGCCGGCCGGCGAGCTTCCGCCGCCGCAGGTGGTAGAGCCCGACGCCGACGAGCAGGGCGCCGGCGACCATCAGCGCGGCGACGATGGTGTGGGTGAAGGCGGCCAGCGCGGTGTTGTTGGTGAGCACCGCGAGGAAGTCGACCTGCACCGGCCGGCCGGTGGCGTCGTCGGCCACGACCCCGACCGGGTGCTGCATCCAGGAGTTGGCCGCGATGATGAAGTAGGCGCTGACGATCGAGCCGAGCACCGCGGCCCAGAGCGTCGCCAGGTGCAGCTTCTTCGGGATCCGGCCCCAGCCGAAGATCCACAGGCCGAGGAAGGTCGACTCGAGGAAGAAGGCCAGCAGCGCCTCGAGCGCCAGCAGCGAGCCGAAGACGTCGCCGACGAAGCGGGAGTACTCGCTCCAGGCCAGGCCGAACTGGAACTCCTGCACCAGGCCGGTGGCCACGCCGAGCACGAAGTTGATCAGGAAGACCTTGCCCCAGAAGCGGGTCATCCGGAGCCACTCGGGGTCGTCGGTGCGCACCCACATGGTGTGCATGACCACCAGCAGGATCCCCAGGCCGATGGTCAGCGGGACCATCATGAAGTGGTAGACGGTGGTGATCCCGAACTGCCAGCGTGCGATGTCCAGGACGTCCACGGCCCGGATCCTCTCTGCGGTCTACTATCGACACGTTCTTTCTACGCCTCGTAGAAGACGTTTTCTACGACACGTAGAAGAGTTGCGTGTGACTTGCCGAACAGGGGGACCGATGGCATCGCTGGGAGACCTGGAGCGGGCTGTCATGGAGCGGCTGTGGACCGCGGACGGCCCGGTGGCCGCCACCTGGCTGCGCGACGAGCTGACCGACCGGGGCCTCGCGCTGACCACCGTGCACACGGTGCTCAGCCGGTTGGAGCACAAGGGGTTCGTCGTCCACGACGACGCCCGCCCGCGCCGGTTCTCCGCCCGGGCCAGCCGCGAGGACCACGCCGCCCAGGTGATGCGCGAGGTGCTGGGGCAGGCCGCCGACCGGCAGGCCGTCCTGGCGCGGTTCGTGGGCGCCGTCGACGCCGACGAGGTCCGCATGCTGCGCGACCTGCTGGCCGCCGCCGGCGCCGACGACACCGCCTCGGGCTGACCCGGGCCGCTCCCCGTGCTGCCCGCCACCGCCGCGCTGCTCGCCGTCCTCGCCGCCCTGCTGGCCTGGCCGGTGCCGGCGCTGCTGGCCCGCGCCCGCTGGCCGGGGCGGGACCCCCTGGTGGCGCTGCTCTGCTGGCAGGCGGTCGGGCTGGCCGGCGGGCTGTCGATCATCGGGGCGCTGCTGGTGCACGGGCTGGCGCCGTGGGGGCACTCGCTGCCCGAGGCGGTCTGGGCGGTGGTGCACGGCGGCGGGGCGACGGAGGCGGTGCGCGGGGACCACTGGGTCGCGCTGACCCTCGCCGGGGTGCTGGCCTTCGAGCTGGTCGGCGTGCTGCTGCTCTCCTGGGCGCGCATCGCCCGCACCCGCCGCCGGCACCGCGAGCTGCTGGAGCTGGTGGTGCAGCCGGCCCCGGAGCCCGACGCCCGGCTGCTCGAGCACCCCGCCCCGGTGGCGTTCTGCATCCCGGGCGCCCGGCCGCTGCTGGTCCTCTCCTCGGGCATGGTGGCCGAGCTGGACGGTGACCAGCTGGCCGCCGTCGTCGCGCACGAGCGGGCGCACCTGGGCGAGCACCACCACCTGCTGCTGCTGCCGTTCGTGGCGTGGAAGGCTGCGCTGCCCGTGCTGCCGGCCGCGGAGCGCGCCTACGGCGCGGTCCGCGAGCTGGTCGAGATGCGGGCCGACGACGTCGCCCTCGGGTCGCTGCGGGGTGCCGCGCCGCGGCGCACCCTCGCGGAGGCGATCGTGGCGGCCGCGGGTGGTTCGGGCGGGGTGCCGGCCGGCGCTCTCTCGGTGGCCGGGGCGGCGGTGCGGGCCCGGGTCGTGCGGCTGCTGGAGCCCGCCGACCCGCTCCCGCCCGTGGCCCGCGCGGCCGCGCTCGCCGCCGCCGTCCTGCTGCTGCTGGTGCCGACCATCCTGCTGCTGCTACCGGCGCTCTGAGCGCGCCGCGGTGAGCAGCCCGGCGGTCGCGGCCGCGAGGCCGCCGCTGACCAGGGCGGCCCGGCGGTAGACCGGGGAGGTGAGCAGCGGCAGCATGCTCGCCGCGTGCAGCGCGTCCACGACCGCCGCCCGCCGCACGGGGCGCGGATCCGGCCGCACCAGGAGCGCGGCGTGCTGGGCGACCAGCCGG
>NZ_SSXA01000125.1 GCF_021698975.1 Blastococcus sp. KM273128
CCGCCAGGGTCGCGACCCCCGCCCCCGCTCCCAGCACCACCCCGAGCGTGCCGAGCAGCGCCGCGAGGTCGTCCAGCGGGGCGATCTCGTACACCTCGACGCCGGCGCTCACCACGGGGACGGCGACGACCAGCCGCGGGCCGTTCGCGGTGTCCACCCGTTGCACGCCCGCGGCGCCGTCGGCGACCACCTCGCGCAGCGCCGCCGGCACGTCGCGCCGCCCCACCTCCAGGCTCGAGGAGTACCAGTCGTCCCCGCTCCGGACGACGACCTCGGCGTCGCCGAACGGGACCAGCTCGCCCAGCACCGCCCCGACGTCGGCGCCGGCGGCGGCCAGCCGGTTGCGCAGCACCTCCGCGTCGGCGAACGCCTGCTGGGTGAACGCCTGCTCGCGCTGCTCCACCAGGAAGCTGCGGGCCAGCAGCCAGGTGGTCGTCACCAGCACGGCCGAGACCAGCAGGGTGCTGGCGGCGAAGCCCACCACGATCCGGCCCCGCAGCCCCCGCCGGCCGGGGACCGCCCTCACTGCACGTCCAGGCGGTAGCCCAGCCCCCGGACGGTCACCACGAGACGCGGGTTGCCCGGGTCCCGCTCGACCTTGGTGCGCAACCGGCGCACGTGGACGTCGACGATCCGCTCGTCCCCGAAGAAGCCGTGCTCCCACACCCGCTCGAGCAGCGCCTGCCGGCTGAAGACCCGCCCCGGCGCCGCGGCCAGCTCGCACAGCACCCGGAACTCGGTCAGCGTGAGCGGGAGCTGCCGGTCGCCGCGGTAGACGGTCCCGCTGGCCTCCCGCAGGACGAGCGGGGCCTCGGGGTCGTGGTCGAGCACGACGCCCGGCCGGGTGGCGACGGCGGGCGCGCCCGCCGGGACCGCGGCGGTCCGCCGGCGCAGCGCCTTGAGCCGCGCGGTGATCTCCTTGACCTGGAACGGCTTGGTCACGTAGTCGTCGGCGCCGGCCTCCAGCGCCTCGACGATGTCCTGCGTGTCGGCGCGGGCGCTGACGACGACGACGGGCAGGTCGTGGTCGCGGCGGACCTCGCGGATGACGGTCAGCCCGTCCACCGCCCCGAGCATCAGGTCGACGATCATCATGTCCGGCGGGGCGATGCCCACCATGCGGACGGCGTCCTCGCCCGAGGCCGCCTCCGCGACGTCGTACCCCTCGTCCTCCAGCGCCCACCGCAGCGCGGTCCGGATGGAGTCGTCGTCCTCCACGATCATGATCCGCAACGGCACGCGGTCATGCTCCCACCGCGCCCTCCCGGTCCCGGGCGGGGCGGGCACCGTCATCGGATCGCAATGTCGTGACCGGGGAGATCGCAAACTCCGCCCGCGAGGCTGCAGGCACCAGCGGAACCGATCGCGGAGGAGACCACCGTGCACGCTGCCGACCGCGACCACCGCGCACCCGGTGCCACGGGCTCCTCCCGTCACGAGTCCGGCGAGGTCGTCCTCCGGCTGACCGAGGAGATGCTCGCCGACGGGGTCGCCGACATCCGGTGGGCCCTGCACGACGCCCTCATCACCGGCGCGCGGCGGGTGGTCGTCGACGTCCGCGACGTGGAGCACCTGTCCAGCCCGGCGGCGGCCAGCCTCCTCACCGCGCACCGGGCGTGCCGGGCCCGCGGCGGCAGCGTCGTCGTCCGCGGGGCCAACCGGCGCACCATGGGGCTGCTCCGCCGGACTGGGCTGTGGCGGGTGCTCGGGCTGGACGGCCTGGACCGCTCGGCCTGACCCGTCCGGGGCGCGGGCCCGCCGGGCCGCTCCTAGGCTCGGCCGGGTGCCCACCGCGCTGCTCTGGTTCCGCCGCGACCTGCGCCTGCGCGACCACCCCGCCCTGCTGGCCGCGCGCGACGCGGCCGGTCCCGACGGCGACGTCGTCCCGGTGTTCGTGTTCGACGACCGGCTGTGGGGCCCCTCCGGCGGGCCGCGCCGCCGCTTCCTGCTCGACTGCCTGACCGCGCTGGACGCCGACCTCGGGGGTGCGCTGGTCCTGCGCCGCGGCGACCCGGCCCGGGTGCTGCCCGCGCTGGTCGGCGAGGTGGGCGCCACGACGGTGCACGTCAGCGCGGACGCCGGTCCCTACGGCCGCCGCCGCGACGAGGCCGTGGAGCGGGCCCTGGGCGAGATCCCCCTCGTGCGCACCGGCTCCCCGTACGCCGTGACGCCCGGCCGGGTCACCAAGCGCGACGGGACGCCGTTCCAGGTGTTCTCTCCCTTCGCCCGGGCCTGGCGGGAGCACGGCTGGCGCGCCCCGGCGTCGTCCCCGGGCGGCGTCCGCTGGCGCGCCGGCATCCCCTCCGACGACCCGCCGCCGGCCCCCGACCTCGACGGCGTGGTGCTCCCGCCCGCCGGTGAGGCCGCCGCCCTGGCCGCCTGGGCCCGGTTCCGCGACGAGAGGCTGCCCGGCTACGCCGACGGCCGGAACCTGCCCGGCACCGCGGGCACCAGCCGGATGTCGGCGTACCTGAAGTACGGCTGCGTCCACCCGCGCACCCTGCTCGCCGACCTCGCGGCCGCCGGGCAGTCGGAGTCGGCCCGCCGGTACACCGACGAGCTGGCCTGGCGGGACTTCTACGCCGACGTGCTCTGGCACCGGCCGGGGTCGGCGCGCGAGTACCTCAAGCCGGAGCTGCAGGCCATGGGCTACGACGACGGCCCGCACGCCGCGGAGCTCGTGCGCGCCTGGGAGACCGGGCGCACCGGCTTCCCGATCGTCGACGCCGGCATGCGCCAGCTGCTGGGCGAGGCCTACGTGCACAACCGGGTGCGGATGATCGTCGCCTCGTTCCTGGTGAAGGACCTGCACCAGGAGTGGACCGTCGGTGCACGGTGGTTCATGCGGCACCTGGTCGACGGCGACCTGGCCAGCAACAACCACGGCTGGCAGTGGGTCGCGGGCACCGGCACCGACGCCTCGCCCTACTACCGGGTCTTCAACCCCGTGACGCAGGGGAAGAAGTTCGACCCCGACGGCGCCTACGTGAAGCGCTGGGTGCCGGAGCTGCGCGACGTCGACCCCCGCCACGTGCACGAGCCGTGGACGGCCCCGGGTGGCGTCCCCGCCGGCTACCCGGAGCCGGTCGTCGACCACGCGCACGAGCGGCAGGTGGCGCTGGACCGCTACGCCCGCGTCCGCGGGCGCTGATCCGCGGCCGGTCAGCCGACGAGCAGGCTGACCGGGTCCCGGCGGACGACGGTGCGCACCACCAGGGCGACCGCCACGGCGGAGGCGGCGGCGAGGGCGGCGACGACCACGGGGGAGGGCGGCCCGGCGACCGCGACGGCGACCAGGCCCCACACGACGGCGAGCGCGAAGGGGCCGGCGGCCTCGCGCGCGGCCAGCACCAGCGCCGACGCGACCAGTGCGACCACCGCGAGCACCACCACGGCCCAGACCTGCGCCGTGGTGCCCGACGCCGGCGCACCCAGCGCGACACCGGCCTGACCGGCGTTCACCGCCGCGGCGACGGTCACCCAGCCCAGCAGCAGGCCGGTGACCGCGGCCGGCAGCACCCGCCCGAGCCCCTCGACCCGGAGGTCCTGCAGCCGCGCCCACGCCACCGCGGTGGCCGCCACGATGCAGAAGAGCAGCACGAGGGGGACCAGCGGCACGGAGACGCCGATCAGCGGGAAGGCGATCTCCCAGGCCGTGTTCCCGGCGAAGGCCGCGGCGAGGGGCCACCCGGTGCGGCGGTGCAGGGCGCGGCCCCGCTGGGCCGGCAGCGCCTGGTAGACCGCCCAGGCCAGGGACCCGGCGAAGATGACGCCCCAGATGCTGAAGGCGTACCCGGCCGGGGTGATCAGCGAGCCGGTCTCGTCGCTGACCGCACCGACGCTGCGCCCGGCGAGCGCGCTGCCGAGCGGGCTGCCCACGACCTGCGCGACCGCGGCGGCGAGGACCGCCGCGGCCCGGAGGCCGTCGTTCCGTGCTCCGTCCGTCGTCGTCATCCCCGGGGGATGCCCGGGCGGCGCGCGCTTCGAACCGGTCAGCCACGCAGCCGCGGGGCCGCGGCGGCCGGGTCGGCGCCCGCGCCCGGGGCCGCGGCCAGGTCCTTCGCCCACCCGACCAGCCCGGCCACGTCGATCCCGTGCGGCGGCGCCCCGGCGTAGGCGGCGATGCTGCCCGCGCCCCGCTCCAGCAGCGTCGTCGCGCCCCGGGCGTTGCCCCGTGCGGCGTGGGTCAGGCCGACGGCGAGCTGGGCCAGCCCCCGCCACAGCTCCCGCTCCTGCTCCGGGGCGCTCTTCCACGCGTCCTCGAGCACCTCGTGGGCGTGGAACGGCCGCCCCGCGTCCAGCAGTCGCTGCGCCTCCGCGAGCGCCACCGCCGGCGCCCGGACGACGCCCTCGGGGGCGCGGTCCTCGCCCTCGGCGCCGCGCGGCAGGGGCCGCCCGAGGGCGTCCCGCGGGCGGGCGTTGCGGGCACGGCCCTCCTCGTCGCGATCCCGGTCCGGCACCGGCCCATCATCCCGCCGTCGTCACCGGGCAGCAGCCCGGCGCGACGATCCGGCGACATCCACCGGACGGACGTGCATCCGGATCGGCAGGGGAGAGCGAAGACCGTTCAGCACGACCCCTTCGACGAGAGGAAACACCATGAGCACGGTTCGCACCCTCGGTCGTACCGCCGGCGCCCTCGGCGTCGCGGGTGGCCTCGTCCTGGTCGCCACCCCGGCCCTGGCCGACAACCACACCGCCACCGTCTCGGTCCTGCACGGCGTGCCGGACCTGACCGTCGACGTCTACGCCAACGGCGAGCGGCTGATCGACGACTTCGAGCCGGGCACCCTGGCCGGCCCGCTCGAGCTGCCCGCGGGCTCCTACGACCTGGCGCTGTTCCCGGCCGACGCACCGGACGGCTCCGGCGACCCGCTGCTGTCGGCCGACGGCGTGAGCGTCCCGGCCGGGGCCAACGCCACCGTGGTCGCCCACCTCACCGAGGGCGGCGAGCCCGCGCTCACCCCGTTCGTCAACGAGACCGGCGACATCCCCGCCGGCCAGGCGCGCGTGACCGTGCGCCACGTGGCGGCCGCACCCGCGGTCGACGTGCGCGCGGGCGGCCAGGTGGTCGTCGACGGGCTGACCAACCCGAACGAGGAGTCGCTGACCGTCCCGGCCGGCACGGTCAACGCCGACGTCGTCCTGGCGGGCACCGACACCGTCGCCATCGGCCCGGCCGACCTCGACCTGGCCGAGGGCGCCACGACGATCGTCTACGCCTGGGGCTCCGAGGACGCGGGGTACGAGCTCGCCGTCCAGAGCATCTCCGGCCAGCACTCGGCGCCGTCCGGTGTCCCGGGTGGGAGCGCCGGCCTGGCCGACGACTCGGCCCTGCCGCTGCCGGTGGGCGCCGCCGCCGTCGCCGGTGTCGCCCTGGCCGCCGCCGGTGCCTACCGGCTGGCCCGCTCCTCGCGCTGATCGCCGGCACCCCGAGGAGATGACCGTGCGACCCGCCGCCGCCAGCGCCGTGCTGGGCCTGGCCCTCGCCGTCGGAGCACCGACGGCCTGGGTCCTGTCCCGGCCGGACGCGGCGGCGGGTCCGCCGGTCGAGCGGGTGCTGGAGAGCCCCGCCGCCACCACCACCACCGCACCTCCGACCGCCACGCTGCCGGAGGTGAGCGTCCGGGACGCCGAGACCGGGGACGTCGATCCGCGCGGGCGGGTGCTGCTCGACGCCGACAGCGAGTCCTTGCGCGACAGCGCGGTGACCGTGAGC
>NZ_SSXA01000126.1 GCF_021698975.1 Blastococcus sp. KM273128
GCGAGACACTCGGCTGGGACACCCCCGCCGAACGACTCGCCGCTCTACTCTCAGCCGACGATCACAACGGTGGCGTTGCGACCGCTCCTTGAGACCACCTCCCCTGATCATCGGGTGTCCTCCCTCGGCGTGGGCGGTGAGGGAGGACGCGCCCCGGTGAGGGAGGACGCTGGGGCGATCACATGGACCCGGCCGGAGGGGGGTGTGCCAGGGTTCTCGCCGTGACCGCCGTCCTCAGCATCCAGTCGCACGTCACCTACGGCCACGTCGGCAACAGCTCCGCCGTCTTCCCGCTGCAGCGCCTCGGCGTCGAGGTGTGGCCGGTGCACACCGTCCAGTTCTCCAACCACACCGGCTACGGCGAGTGGACCGGCCGGGTGTACGACGGCCAGTCGATCGAGGAGCTCGTGGAGGGCGTCGCCGACCGCGGTGTGCTGGCCGGTTGCGACGCGGTGCTGTCGGGCTACCTCGGCTCGGCCGACATCGGGCACGCCGTCGTCGGCACGGTGGCCCGCGTGCGCGCGGCCAACCCGGCGGCGGTCTACTGCTGCGACCCGGTGATCGGCGACGTCGGCCGCGGGGTGTTCGTGCGCCCGGGCATCGAGGAGTTCATGCGCGAGGTCGCCGTCCCGGCCGCCGACCTGGTGACGCCGAACCACTACGAGCTCGACCTGCTCTCGGGCAGCACGACCCGCTCGCCGGCCTCGGTGAAGGACGCCGTCGCCGCGGTGCAGGCGCTGGGCCCGCGGGTCGTGCTCACCACGTCGCTGGTCGCGGAGGACACCCCCGAGGACGCCGTCGACCTGCTCGCCTCCGAGGGTGGCCGGCACTGGCGGGTGCGCACCCCGCGGCTGGGTGTCTCGGTGAACGGGGCCGGTGACGCGATCGCCGCGCTGTTCCTCGCGCACTGGCTGGAGACCCGCTCGGCGGCCGATGCCCTCGGGCGCGCCGCGGCGTCGGTCTTCGGCCTCCTGCAGCGCACCGAGGACGCCGGCTCCCGTGAGATCCTGCTCGTCGCCGCGCAGGACGAATTCGTCTCCCCGACCCGGACCTTCCCGGTCGAGGAGGTCTGACCGCCCGGGGCAATGCCCCGCTGCCGGGCATCCGGCGACCCCGGGTGTCCGGCCAGGGGGTCATCGCCCGCCGGACCGCGGGCGGTTCAGCGCTCCAGCGCCGCCGCGATCCGGGTGATCGTCGCCTCCTCCACCGGCAGGTGCGGCAGCACCGACGGCACCTCCTCGGGCTCCAGCCCGGTGTCGCCGAACGCGGCCAGCAGCAGGTCGGCCTCCTCCGGCGGCACCGGCACCGTGCAGCCGGAGCCCTCCAGGGCGGCGCGGGCGAGGAAGAGCGCGCCGGCCAGCGTCTCGTCGGGCACCGGCGCCGGCTCGGGGACGACGGCGGAGCGGGTGGCCGCCTCCGCGGCACGCACCAGCGAGAGCGGCAGCCCCTCGGCCTCCACCTCGATCAGCGGCACATCGCGCAGCGCGGCCAGCACCAGGTGCTCGGCGTCGATGCGCAGCGGGGCCGCCCAGTCACCGGCCCGCACCACGCCCGCCACGTCGTCGGGGTCCTCGCCGAGGTCGTCGGCGAGCTCGACCCACGCGGCCCGGCGGTTCTCCCGGGCGCGCTCCCCGGCCAGCCGGCAGGTCTCGCCGACGAACGGCACCAGGACCTCGTCGTCGAACCGCTCGGCGACCAGCCGGCCGTCGGCGCCGATCATGTCGAGCGCGTCCTGGAAGCTGCCCGGCGCGGCGTCGCCGAGGTCCACGCGGCCGTCCTCCTCGCTGGCCAGCCGCTGCCCGGTGGCCGCCCGCTCCCCCACGGTCAGCCCGCTCGGCACCACCCGCCCGGCGCGCCGCCGGTGGTGCGGGCGGTCCGAGAGCCCCACGGCCCACGCGCAGGTCTCCGCGATCAGGGCGGCACCGCGCTCGCGGAGCACCTCACGGGTCAGCAGCCCCATCCAGTCGACGTCGAACACGCCCCCACTGTCCCAGCGCGACGCCCGCCGGGTCAGGTCGCCGGCTCGGTGAGCGGCAGCAGCACCCGGAACCGGGTGTCCCCGGGCGACGACGTCACCCGCAGGTCTCCCCCGTGCCGCTTGACGACGACGCGCCACGACACGTCCAGGCCCAGGCCCGTGCCCTGGCCGACCGGCTTGGTCGTGAAGAACGGCTCGAACACCCGCGAGCGCAGCTCGGCCGGGATGCCGGGGCCGGTGTCGGCGATCTCGACCAGCGCGCGGTCGCCCTCGCGCGCCGTCCGCACGGTCAGGGTGCCCTCGCCGGCCATCGCGTCGAGGGCGTTGACGATGAGGTTGGTCCACACCTGGTTGAGCTCCCCGGCGTAGGCCGGCACCTCGGGCAGGCCGCGGTCGTACTCCTTGACCACGGTGACGCCCGGCGGGAACTTGCCGCCGAGCATCACCAGCGTGGCGTCCAGCCCGGCGTGCAGGTCGGTCGGCCGGTGCGGCGTCCGGTCCATCTGCGAGTACTGCTTGGCGGCGTCGACGAGGCCGGAGATGCGGCTGGTGCTGTCCGCGATCTCCACGAGCAGCGTCTCGGTCTCCACCGTGTAGGCGAGCCAGCGCAGGGCCGGCTCCAGGAAGGACGGCGCGACCGCCCCGGTCACCCGCTCGAGGTCCTCCGGCTCCAGCCCGGCCGCGCCGAAGACGGCGGCCAGCTCCCACGGCTGGGTCACGTCGCGCTCCTCGAGCCACTCGCCGAGGCGGTCCTCGAGGTCGGCGCGCGCCAGCGTCGAGAGCTCCCGGGCGCCGCCGACCCGCGCCACGAACTCCTCCTGCAGCCCGGTCAGCGCGCGCAGCACCGACCCGTCGATCGTGCCCTCGGAGAGCAGCGCCAGCTTGTGCCGCATCCCGGCGAACCGGTCGCGCAGCGCGTCGCTCGCCCGGGCGGCGGCCGCCGCCGGGTTGTTCAGCTCGTGGGTGAGCCCGGCGGTCAGCTTTCCCAGCGCCAGCAGCCTTTCGCGCTGCCCGACGAGCTCGGCGGAGTTGCGCTGGCCCACGAACATGCCCTCGAGCAGATGCACCGCCATCGGGTACCAGCGGCGGAACACCTCGGCGAACGGGCCGGCCGGCAGCGCCAGGAACCGCGCGTCGGTGACCGCCCGGACGGTCGCGGGGTACCGCTGCTCCAGCCGGTCGCCGAAGTAGAACTGGACCGCACCGGAGTAGACCCCGCGGTGCGACGTCCGGACCGTCTCCACCTCGCTGCCGCCGACCAGGCGCACCATCGTCATCGTCCCCTCGAGCAGGACGAAGAAGCACTCCGCGGGCTCCCCCTCGACCGAGACCTCGGTGCCGGCCGGGCAGTCCACGACGTCGCCGTTCGCCGCCACCCAGGCCAGCTGCTCGTCGTCGAGGTCCTCGAAGAGGAACAGCTCCCGCAGCTCCGCGGGCGCCAGCCGGCGCCCCGTCGCGGTCACCGCTCCCCCCCGTAGCGGTGCACGAGGGTGACCGCCATCGCGCCCTCGCCCACCGCGGAGGCCACCCGCTTCACCGACTCGGCCCGCACGTCACCGGCGACGAACACCCCCGGCAGGCTGGACTCCAGCAACCAGGGGTCGCGGTCCAGGGCCCACCCGCGCGGGCGGCGGCCGTCGTCGAGCAGCCCCGGCCCGGTGGGGATGAAGCCCCGCTCGTCGCGCATCACGACGCCGTCCAGCCAGTGCGTGCGGGGCTCCCCGCCGATGAAGACGAACAGGTGGCCGGCGTCGTGGGTGGTCCGCTCCCCGGTCCGCGCGTCCTGCAGCGTCACCTGCTCGAGGTGGCCGTCGCCGTGCGCCTCGGCGACCGTCGTGCAGGTGTGCACGTGCACGTTGCCGATCGCCGCCAGCTGCTCGACGAGGTAGTGCGACATCGACGCCTCCAGCGCCGGCCCCCGGACCAGCAGGTGCACCGAGCTCGCGTAGCGGGCGAAGAAGACCGCCGCCTGCCCCGCCGAGTTCGCGCCCCCGACGATGAACACGTCCGTCCCGGCGCAGGCCGCCGCCTCGGTCATGGCCGAGCCGTAGTAGACGCCCCGGCCGGTGAGGTCGTCGGCACCGGGCACGCCCAGGCTGCGGTAGGAGACGCCGGTGGCCAGGACGACGGCGTGCGCGGCGACGGAGCTGCCGTCGTCGAACCGCACGACGCGCTTGGGCCCGTGCGCCTCCAGCGCGACGCAGTCGCGGGTCAGCAGCAGCTCCGCGCCGAACTTGCGCGCCTGCCGCCGGGCCCGGTCGGCCAGCTGGCTGCCCGAGACGCCGTTCGGGAAGCCGAGGTAGTTCTCGATCCGGCTGCTCTGCCCGGCCTGGCCCCCGGTCGCCTCACGCTCGACGAGCACGGTCCGCAACCCCTCCGAGGCCCCGTAGACGGCGGCGCCGAGCCCGGCCGGCCCACCGCCGACGACGACGAGGTCGTAGAAGTCCGTCTCGGGGGCCGTGCTCAGCCCGACGACGGCGGCGAGCTCGCTCTCGGTCGGGGCCTTCAGCACGACGCCCTCCGGCGTCACGATGACCGGGACGTCGTCCGGGCCGGCGCCCGCGGCCTCCAGCAGGCGCTGCCCCTCGGGCTCCTCGGCGCTGTACCAGCGGTAGGGCACGGCGTTGCGGGCGAGCAGGTCCCGCGCGCGGAACGACGGCGCCGACCACCGGTGGCCCACCAGCCGGACGTCGTCGGCGACCACGTCCGGGCCGGCCCGCCAGGCCTGGAGCATCTGGTCGACGACCGGGTAGAGCTTCTCCTCGGGCGGGTCCCAGGGCTTGAGCAGGTACGCGTCGACGTCGACGAGGTTGATCGCCTGGATGGCGGCGTCGGTGTCGGCGTACGCGGTCAGGAGCGCCCGGCGGGCCCGCGGGAACAGGTCCATGGCCTGCTCGAGGAACTCGATGCCGTTCATCCCCGGCATCCGGTAGTCGGCCAGGAGCACCGCGACGGCGTCCCCGCGCAGCTTGAGCTCGCGCAGCGCCTCCACCGCCTCCTGCCCCGACGCGGCGCGCATCACCCGGAACTGCTCGCCGTACTGCCGCCGCAGGTCGCGGGCGACGGCCCGGGACACCCCGGGGTCGTCGTCGACGCTGAGGAGGACCGGCTTGCCCATCTCGACTCCCGTCGGCGACCGCCCGCGACCGCGCCGGGCCCGCACACGCTCGGGACCGGTCCGTCGTCCTGCTCCCGCGCTGCCGGTCAGGACGCTAGCCCGCCCGGACCCGGCGGCACAGCCCCGTCGCGCCCCTTGGCGGCCCGGGGCGGCGTCCCTAGCGTTGCCGGCGTCCCCGGATCAGCCCGTCCGTCGCGGAGGCCGGCCATGACAGCACCTGCCATCGACCCCGAGGCGCCGCCCAGCGGCACCGGCTGCCTCGAGTGCGAGGCCGACGGGGGCTGGTGGTTCCACCTCCGCCGCTGCGCCCGGTGCGGCCACATCGGGTGCTGCGACTCCTCGCCGAGCCGGCACGCCCGCGCGCACGCGGCCGCCACCGGCCACCCCGTCATCTGCAGCTTCGAGCCGGGCGAGGAGTGGTTCTGGGACTTCGGCGAGGAGCGGCAGGTGGCCGGCGCCCGGCTCGAAGCTGCAGATGACGGGGTGGCC
>NZ_SSXA01000127.1 GCF_021698975.1 Blastococcus sp. KM273128
GCCCCCGCGGCCGCCCCGCCCGCGCGGATCGACGTCCCCGGTCTCGGCGTCACCGCACCCGTGGACCCCATGGGCATCGCCGGCGACGGGCAGATGGCGCTGCCCGAGGACGTCGACCGCGTCGGCTGGTACCGCTTCGGCCCGGAGCCCGGCGCGGCCGGCAATTCCGTGATCGCCGGCCACGTGGACGACCGGGAGCAGGGTCCCGGCGCGCTGTTCCCCCTGCGGACGGCCGAGCCCGGCCAGGAGATCACCGTCACCGACGCCGCCGGCGGGACCACCCGCTGGCGGGTCGTCTCCCGCGAGGTGATCGAGAAGGACGTCCTCCCGCTGGACGAGATCTTCCGCCGGGACGGCCCGCCGAGGCTGGTCGTCATCACCTGCGGGGGCCCCTTCCTGCCCGAGTTCCGCAGCTACCGCGACAACGTCGTCGTCGTCGCCGAGCCCCTCCCGGGCACCACGCCGTGACCGGGGTGCTGGACCGGGCCGCGCACCTGGGTAGCGTCGGTACCGTGAACCCCGACCCCGTTCCGGTGCCGCACGGCTCCGCGGAGCCGGACGACGCCGAGGTGGGCCGCCGGTTCGCCGCCGGCGACGAGCAGGCGCTCGCCCTCGCCTACGAGCGGTGGGCCGGGCAGCTGCACGGCATGGCGGTGCGCGCCTTCGGCCCCGGCCCGGACGCCGAGGACGTCACCCAGCAGACCTTCATCTCCGCCTGGACCGGCCGCGCCCGCTTCAACCCGGAGCAGGGCCCCCTGCCCGCCTGGCTGGTCGGCGTCTGCCGCCACAAGATCGCCGACACCTGGGCCCGGCGGGACCGGCAGCGCCGCGAGGCCGAGGCCGCCGTCTCCGAGGCGCAGGCCACACCGGCCGGCGGGACGACGCCCCCGGTCGACGGCGTTGTGACCGACCGGATGCTCGTGCTCGAGGAGCTGGAGCGCCTCGGCCAGCCGCAGCGCGGGATCATCGAGCTCGCGTTCTTCGCCGATCTCACCCATGCCCAGATCGCGGAGCGCACCGGCATCCCGCTGGGCACGGTGAAATCCCACATCCGCCGCACGCTCGAACGCCTGAGGACACGATTGGAGGTGGACGGTGCCGCACTGCCAGCCTGAGCAGCTCGCCCTGGCCGCGCTGCGCGAGCCCCTCCCGGCCGACGACGCCGCCCACCTCGGCTCGTGCGCCGAGTGCCGGGCCGAGGTCGCGCGCCTCCAGCGCGCCGTCGACGCCGTCGCGATCCCCGAATTCGCCGAGCCGGGGCCGCCGGTGGCGCCGCCCGCCTCGGTGTGGGCCGGCATCGCCGCGGCCACCGGGGTGCAGGCGACGCCAGGGGGCTCCGCGCCCGCTGCCCTGGCCGCCGTCCCCGCCACCCCGGTGCCCGCCGCCGCGCCCGCCTACGCACCCGCCCCGGCCGCGGCCGGCGGTCAGGTGCTCCCGCTCCGCCGCAGCCGCCGCACGGTGGTGCTGATGGCGGCCGCCGCGATCACCGGCGCCGTCGCGGGCGCCGGGGCCGTGGCGCTGCTGCAGGGCGAGGACTCGCTCGAGCCGCTCACCACCGTGGCCCTCGAGCCGCTCGACGGCGAGCCGGCGTCGGGCCGGGCGGAGGTCGTGGTCCGCCCGGACGGCTCCCGCGCCCTCGAGGTCGACCTCGACGCGCCGGCGGTGGAGGACGCGTACTACGAGATCTGGCTGATCGAGCCGGGGGTCGTGGACATGGTGCCGCTGGGCGTCGTGCGCCCGGGGACGCAGACCTTCGAGCTGCCGACCGGGCTGGACCTGGCGGCGTACCCGATCGTCGACGTCTCGGTCGAGCCCCTGGACGGCGACCCGACGCACTCGGGGGTCTCCGTGGCCCGGGGCCAGATCGAGAGCTGACGGAGCCCGTGCCCCTCACCACCCGCACGCCCGCTGCGGGCCCCTGCGCCGGGTCCGCCGCGTGACGCCCCCCGGCGAAGAGCTGGGCACGCAGTGGCGCAAGGCCCGGCCGCGCCCCGCAGGCCGGCACCTGGACAGCGCCTCGTGCAGCCGGCAGAGCCACCGCGTGCTCGAGGCGACCGCGCACCACGCCCGGCACGAGGCGGAGCTGGGCGGGTACGTCGCCGAGGCGACCGCCGACGACCTGCTCCAGCAGGGGCGCTCGGTCCTCGGCGGGCTGGCCGGCATGGCCGCCGCCGACGTCGCCTTCGTGGAGTCCGCCCAGGCCGCGCTGGTGGCCCTGCTGAGCGGCTGGCGGCTGCCGGCCGGGGCGCGGGTCGCCTGCCTGCCCGGGGAGTTCGCGCCGAACGTCGCCCAGCTGCGCGCCGCCGGGCTGCGGCCCGAACCGCTGCCGGTCGACGACCTGGGGCGGGCCGACCTCGACCGCGTCGAGCGGCTGCTGGCCACCGATCCGCCGCGGGTGGTGCACCTGACGCACGTCGCCAGCCACCGGGGGACGGTGCAGCCGGCCCGGGAGGTCGCGGTGCTGTGCCGCGCGGCCGGGGTCCCGCTGGTCCTCGACGCCGCGCAGTCCCTGGGGCACGTCGACGTCGACCTCGGCGCCGACGTCGTCTACGGCACGTCGCGCAAGTGGCTGGCCGGGCCGCGTGGTGTCGGGGTGCTGATGGCCCGCCCGCACGTCGCCGCGCAGCTGGTGCCGGTGCTCCCCGAGCCGGCGGACGTGCCGCCGATGCGGGCCTTCGAGTCGGGGGAGGCGCACGTGGCCGGCCGGATCGGGCTCGTGGTCGCCATCGGTGAGCACCTGGCCGCCGGGCCCGACCGCGTGCGCGCGCGGCTGGCCGGGCTCGGCCGGGCCACCCGCGAGCTCCTGGGCGGCGTGTCCGGCTGGCAGGTCGTGGAGCCCCTCGACGAGCCGACGGCCACCACCACGCTGCGCCCGCCGGACGGCGTCGACGTCGTCGCCACGCGGGCCCGGCTGCTGACCGAGCACGGCATCGTGGTCAGCGCCTTCGGGCCGGAGCGCGCTCCCGGGGAGATGACCGGGCCGGTGCTGCGGGTCTCACCGCACCTGGACGCCACCGTCGAGGACCTGGAAGCGCTCGCCGCCGCGCTCTGAGGTCGCCCAAGCGTGCGGTGCACCCACCCGCCGTCGAGCGCACCGGGCCGCCGGGTCTCGTCGCGCCTGGGGCCGGCGCCGCTCGGCAACCGTCTTGCGCCCGGCGACGCGCCACCCCTATGGTTCCCTACATGAGTAATGAACCCAGGGACCGGCGCAGCCCTGGTGCCCCGCGGTCGGTGTCGTGAACGAGGACGCCGGCCCGATCTTCCGGCAGGTCGCCGCCGAGATCGAGAACGCGATCGTCGACGGCTCGCTGGCCGAGGAGGCCCAGGCGCCCTCCTCCAACGAGCTGGCCGCCTTCCACCGCATCAACCCCGCCACCGCCGCCAAGGGACTGAACGAGCTGGTGGCCGACGGGGTCCTCTACAAGAGACGAGGAGTCGGGATGTTCGTCGCCACCGGCGCTCGCGAACAGCTGCTCAAGCGGCGCCGCAGCGAGTTCGCCGACCAGTACGTCCGCCCCCTGATGGCCGAGGCACGGAAGCTCGGCATCCCCGCCCGCGAGCTCGCGGCCATGATCGACGAATGGGAGGGCCGGTGATGACCACGGGCTCGACGACCGCAGCGGTCACCCTGCAGGACATCACGATGCGCTTCCGCGAGCACACCGCGCTCGACGGCATCACGACGACGTTCGAGAAGGACGCCATCACCGGCCTGCTGGGCCGCAACGGCGCCGGCAAGACCACGCTCATGCAGCTGGTCGCCGGGCACCGGGTGCCCACCAGCGGGAGCGTCCGCGTGTTCGGCGGCAATCCGTACGAGCACGACGTCGTCCTCCGCGACATCTGCTTCATCAAGGAGGGGCAGCGCTACCCCGACCACTTCCGGGTGCGCGATGCGCTGTCGGTGGCGTCCATGCTCTTCCCGGGTTGGGACGCCGACCTCGCCGCCTCGCTCCTGCGCGACTTCGACCTGCCGGCGAAGCGGACCATCAAGAAGCTGTCCCGCGGCATGACGTCGGCCGTCGGCATCGTCATCGGCCTGGCCTCCCGCGCACCGCTCACCGTCTTCGACGAGCCGTACCTGGGTCTGGACGCCGTCGCGCGGCAGCTCTTCTACGACCGGCTGATCGCCGACTACGCCGAGAACCCGCGGACCGTCGTCCTCTCCACCCACCTCATCGAGGAGATCGCCCCGCTGCTGGAGCGCGTGCTGCTCATCGACCGCGGGCGGGTGCTGCTCGACGCCGACAGCGAGTCCTTGCGCGACAGCGCGGTGACCGTGAGCGGTCCGCGGGACAAGGTGCTCGAGTTCGCCCGCCAGCACGAGCTGCTGCACACGGAGGCGCTCGGCGGCCACGCCCGAGCCGTCGTCCGCATCCGGGAGGCCGCAGCCCGGCGTGCGGCGGCCGGCTCCGGCCTCGCGGTCGAGCCGACGCCCCTGCAGCAGCTGGTCGTCGCGATGAGCCTGCAGGACCCGGCCGATCGCGCCCTCCACCTCGCCCCCAGCACCGACCTCGAGGAGGTCTCCTGATGAGCCGCGTCCTGCAGGTAGCCCGCCTGCACCTGGTCAACCCGCTGGTGAGCCTCGGCATCCCGTGGCTGGTGGTGTCCATCAGCTTCGCCATCAACCTCGCCGTCTGGCACCTGACGCCGGCCGGAGAGGACGACGGGGGCTTCAGCGGCGGCGTCCTGGCCCTCTACATCACCGCCCTCGTGGTCTACATCCAGTCGGTCACCCACCTCCTGCCCTTCGCGATGGGCTTGAGCATCAGCCGGCGCACCTTCTACCTGGGGACGGCGCTGTTCGCGCTGGCGCAGTCGCTGTACTACGGCATCGCGCTGGCCACCCTTGTCGCGATCGAGAACGCCACCGGCGGGTGGGGCGCGGGGCTCAGCTACTGGGCGCCGGGGCCCTTCGAGGTGGACAACTTCTTCCTCCAGGTCCTGACCTCGGGAGCACCGATGCTGGCGTTCATCTCGGTCGGCGTGGGGATGGGCGTGGTGCACCAGCGCTGGGGGCAGGCCGGCACCTGGGGTCTGATCATCGGGACCATGACCCTCTTCGGCGGGCTCGGCATCGTGATCACCTGGCTCGAGGCCTGGGGGAGCGTCGGCGCCTGGTTCGGCGAGCAGTCGACCGCGACGCTGACGATCGCGCTCCCGACGGCCGTCGCCCTCGTCGTGGCGCTGGCGTCCTTCCCGGGGATCCGTCGCGTCGTTCCCTGAGGAGCTCATCAAGGACCGGAGCCCCGTTCCGTCACCCGACGGAACGGGCTCTTCCGTCCTCGTGTAGCGGACCGGCCGCCCGGGGGTGGCCGACCACTGGCGCTCGGTCGACCACCCCTGCGCGGCCGGCCGGCAGGGATCGTGCCGACGTGCATCCGGCGCTGAGTACATCCGGGGACGACGAAGGGCCCCAGCCTGGTGGCTGGGGCCCTTCGTGAATGGTTGTCCGGCGGCGTCCTACTCTCCCACCCCGTCTCCAGGGCAGTACCATC
>NZ_SSXA01000128.1 GCF_021698975.1 Blastococcus sp. KM273128
GCCCGCACCACCGAGCTCACTGGGCACGCCGACCTGGTCGCGCGGGTGCTGCTCGGGCACCACGCCGTCGAGCGGGAGCGGCTGTGGCCCGCGCTGCTCCGCTCGCTGCCGGCCGCCGAGGTGGAGGGCGCGCGGTGGAACGTCGCCGCGTGGGCCGCCCGGACCGCACCGCTGGACTGCCTGCTCCGCGACCTCGCGGCCGCGGCGCGGGAGTGGGCCGGGAGCGGGACGGTGCCCGCGCGGGACGCCTTCGTCGTGGCCTGCCGGGTCGCCGCGGACGCCGTCGTCGTCTCGGCCGCGGCGGACGAGGCCGATCTGATGCCGCTGCTCGCCGTCCACCTGCCGGCCGGCGAGTGGGCCGCCGTCGTCCGGGCGACGGGGGCCGCGCTCCCCGGCCGGGAGCAGATGCTGATGCTGGGCCTGGTGCTCGAGGACGCCTCGGCCATCGACCGCGCCCGCGTGCTCGCCGCCCTGCCCCCCGCCGTCCGCACCGCCTGGCGCGCGGTCGGCCGGCGGGACTTCCGCGCCGCCGTCGTCCGGCTGCGGGGAGTGCCGCCCGCTCTCTGACCCGGGGCTTCACACCGGATGCACAGGGTCTGCCCAGGCCGGTCCCAAGCGGGGCCGCCATCGTCGGCCGGGTGATCCCGCGACCCGACCCGGTGCTGCGGTCGCCCTCCGTGGCGGGTGCAGGGTGTTGACCGCGGAGCACCTGGCCTTCCTGGCGCTGCTGCTGCTGACCGCACCGCTGGTCGCCGTCGGCCGCCGGTGGCGGGGGCAGCGGTCGCTGCCCGGGGCGCTGGCCCGGGCCGGGCTGCTGACCGCCCTCGTCCTCGGTGGGCTGGCGCTCGGGGCGGTGCTGCCGGTCGGGGGCACGGCGGCGGAGGTGCTGGTCGCCGCGTCGGTCGCGGGAGCGGCGGTGCACGCGGTACGGCCGCTGGCGCCGCGGGCTTCGGGCTGGCTCGCCGGGGTGGCGGGGCTGGGGCACGGCGCCCTGCTCGCGCCCGCGGAGGTCCCCGGGACGGCGCTCGCCCTGGTGGTGGCGGTGGTGGTCGGGCTGCCGCTGGCCGTGCTGGTGAGCCGCTCGCGGGTGCACGCGGCGGTGCGGGCCGTGGTGGCCGGCGCCGGCGTGGTGGTGGCGGGCGCCTCGTGGGTCGCGGCGCTCACGGCCGGCGCGTCGGTGCTGCAGCCGCTGGTGGACGTCGTCGCGGGCGACCCGGCGGTGTCGCTGCTGGTGCTCGCCGCGGCGGCGTTCCTGGTGTGGGAGCTGTTCCCGCCGGCCGGGGCCGAGGAGCCGCCGGTCCCGGCCGAGCGGGAGCGGGTCGGCGTCGGGTAGGCCGCTCCCCCGGCCGGCCGCCGTACCATCGACTCTCGACGCCGACCTGAGGAGCACCGCCTCGTGGCCTCCGTCCCGCCCGACCCGCGCTCCACCCGCTGGCTCCGCCGTCGGCCCACCGAGCCGCTGCCGCAGCAGGAACCGCCCCGCCGCCCGCGCTTCGACCAGCCGCCGCCGGAGGGCAACGACTGGTACGCCGGGCCGCCCCCCGCGGGTGGTCCGCCGCCGCGCGGCCCGTTCCCGCCGCAACGGGGTCCGTTCCCGCAGCCGCGGGGCGCGTACCCGCCGCCGCAGGGTCCGGTCCCGCCGCCGGCCCCGCCGGCCGGGCCCGAGCGCGGGCGCCGTCGCCGGTTGCGTGCGCCGCGGCGCCGCCGGGGGCTGTTCCGCCGCATCGTGAAGGTGCTGGCGGTGCTCGGCGTCGTGCAGGCGCTGGTCGTGCTGTCGTTGCGCTGGGTGGACCCGCCGACGACGGCGTTCATGGCGGCCAACCCCGGGGGCG
Source organism: Blastococcus sp. KM273128 (assembly GCF_021698975.1). Classification (GTDB taxonomy): domain Bacteria; phylum Actinomycetota; class Actinomycetes; order Mycobacteriales; family Geodermatophilaceae; genus Blastococcus. Next base: position 1,833 of record NZ_SSXA01000128.1, read on the forward strand.
CGATCCAGCAGTCGGTGCCGGTCGAGCACGTGTCGCGGAACTTCCTCGCCGCGGTGATCGCGCACGAGGACGCGCAGCTCCCCTACCGCGACGGCGCCTTCGAGTGGGACGCGCTGTGGAACCGCGCGACGGCGCACCTCTCCGGCGAGGACGACCCGTCGGGGTCGACCATCCCGCAGCAGGTGGCGAAGAACCTGTTCCTCAACCAGGAGCTCAGCGCCTGGCGCAAGGGCCTGGAGGCGGCGCTGGCGGTGGAGCTCGCGGCGTTCATCGACGACCGCCGGATGCTGGAGCTGTACGTCAACTACGCGCAGTTCGGCCCGACGATCTACGGGGTCTGCGCGGCCGGCTGGTACTACTTCGACTCCCCGCCGGCCGAGCTGACGGCCGACGAGGCGGTGATGCTGGTCGGGCTGCTGCCCTCACCCGGTCACGTGCAGCGGGCGCCCGGCGGCGGGATGGACTTCCAGGTCGACGACGGGATGGGCTGGCTGTCCCGCTCGCACGTGCTGAACGCGCAGGCGCGGGTGCCGCGCCACCTCGACCGGCTGGGCTTCACCCCGGTCGAGGACGCCGGCGTCACGGGGATGGCCTCGGAGCAGGAGCCCTCGGGTGACGACTGCTCGTCCCCGCCGCAGGAGGTCACCGACCTGATCGCGGCGGAGGGCACCGCCTGAGGGCGCCGCACGCCGGGAGCCCGCACGGGGCTCCCGGCGCGGCGCTCAGCGCTGCTCGGCGTCCTTGCCGAACTGCGAGTTGGGGACGACGGGGCGCGGTCGCTGCAGACCGGCGTCGAACCGCTGGGTGGCCTCGAGCTCGGCCGTCTCCGGAGCGGCGTGCCGCCCCGGCTGAGGCATCTTGAACTCGGCCGTCTCGTCGAGCAGGTGCTTGCCCACACCGTGTCCTTCCGTGGAGGGTTTCGGCCAGCGTACGAGCGGACCCCGACGGTTCGCGGGACCCCGGTCGAAGGTGCAGGTCGGCTGTGACGAGTGGGGCGTCCGGGGTGTCGGCTGCCGCGCCGCACCCTCAGACCTTGAGCAGCCGGTGCACGTGCTGGATGGCGATCCCGCCCTCGCCGACGGCGGAGGCGACCCGCTTGACCGACCCGTGCCGGACGTCGCCGGCCGCGAGCACCCCGGGGATGCTCGTCTCCAGCGGCAACGGGCGCCGGCCGAGGGCGTCGATCCCGGCGTCGCCGAGCTCGGCGCCGGTGACGACGAACCCGGCCGGGTCGCGCTCGAGGTGCGGCGGCAGCCAGGCGGTGTGCGGCTGGGCGCCGATCATGAGGAACAGCGCGTAGGCGTCGACCTTCTCCTCGGCGCCGGTCGCCCGGTCGCGCAGGACGAGGTGGTCCAGCCAGCCGTCACCGCCGCCGTCGACGACCTCGGTGCCCGTGCGCACCTCGATGTTCGGCGTCTCCCGCACCTGGTGGACGAGGTAGTGCGACATGCCCGCCTCGAGGCTGCCCGCGCGGACGACGAGGGTGACCCGGTCGGCGTAGCCGGCGAGGTGGATCGCGGCCTGCCCGGCGGAGTTGGCGCCGCCGACGATGAACACCTCCTTGCCGGCGACCAGCGGCGCCTCCGAGGCGGCGGCGCCGTAGAAGACGCCCGCGCCGTGCAGCGCCTCGAGCGCGGGGACGTCGAGCCGCCGGTAGGCCGCACCGGTCGCGAGGACGACGGCGCCCGCGACGACCACCCCGCCGGTGTGCAGGCGGACGACGACGCCCTCGCCGTCCGCGGCCAGGTCGGTGACCTCCTGCATGAAGGCGAAGCGGGCGCCGAACACCCACGCCTGCTGGTAGGCCCGGCGGGCGAGGTCGGCCCCGGTGACGCCGCGCGGGAAGCCGAGGTAGTTGCGGATCGAGGAGCTCGACGTCGCCTGGCCGCCGAGGCTGCCCGAGTCGATGACCACGGTGCGCAGCCCCTCGGAGGCGCCGTACACGCCGGCGGAGAGGCCGGCGGGGCCGCAGCCGATGATGACCAGGTCGTAGTGCTCGCCGGAGGGCTCGATGAGGGTGCCGGCCGAGCGGGCGATGTCGACGTCGCTCGGGTCCTCCATGACGTGGCCGGTGGGCATGACGACCACCGGCAGCCGGCGCGGCGGCGCCTCGCCGAGGAGGGCGCGGCCCTGGTCCGACGCGGCCAGGCAGAACCGGTGCGGCATGGCGCAGCGGCCGAGCACCTCGCGCAGCTCGTACGCCCGTCCCGACCACGTTTCCCCCACGACGTCGATGGTGTGCGGGGCGCGGCGGCGCTCCTCGGCCCAGGCGAGGAGGAAGGTCGACATCGCCTGGTGGAACAGCTCGTCCGGCGGCGGGGCGGGCCGGATGACGTAGTGGTCGATCCGGCCGCCGGCGATCGCCTCGAAGATGGCGTCGCCCTCCTCGGCGATGCCGACGCTGGCCCAGTCGACGAGCAGGGCGCGCTGGGCGTGCCGGAAGAGGGCGGGCACCTCGCCGAGGAGGTCGGCGCCGGGGGCGCCGGCGAGCTCGTCGGCGGCGAGCACCAGGGCGACGTCCTCGCCGTCGGCGGCGAGCCGCTCGAGGGCGGCGAGCGCGGCGGCCGGGGTGCGCAGGCAGCAGACCCGGTAGTCGGGCTCGTACCGGGTGCGCAGCTCCCGCTCCACGGCGGCGAGGCGGGTGGGTTCGTCGTCGACGGCGAGGATCAGCGGCACGGACATGGGAGCTCCGATGGCGTCGGACGGCCCCCGCTGCCGCGACGGTAGGCCTGGTCTTCCTTCTGCACCAGGGGCCGAGGGGTGCGGCTCGTGGGTTCTCCCGTCCCCCCGGTGGTACGTCACCCCCGTGGACACGCGCACCCTGCTGCTGGGCGACTGGACGCCGGTGATCCGGGACGGCATCGACGTCCTGCGGCTGGTGCTCCTGGGCGGGGCCGTCGCGTACGCGGTCGCCGGCGACTGGGGCGCGGCGGCGCTGCTGGCGTTCTTCTTCGGCATCACGCTGGTCGCCCGGTTGCTGAACCTGCCGCGGCCCTACGACCTGTCGCTGACCGTGGCGATGGCGCTGCAGGGGTTCGGCGAGGTGCTCGGCCTGTACGACGAGTGGGTGCGCTTCGACGACCTGGTGCACTTCACGCTGCCGATGCTGACCGCGCCGGTGGTCTACATCGCGCTGGCGCGGGCCGAGGTGGTGCCCGACCCGCGCGACGAGACGCACCTGCCGCACTACGTCGGGATCGCCGTCGTCACCGCGGCGCTGGGCATCTCGATCGGCGCGCTGTGGGAGGTGTACGAGTGGCGCTCCGACGCGTGGCTGGGCACGGACCTGTCGATCGACAACGACGACACCAACGGCGACCTGGTGCGCGACTCGCTGGGGTCGCTGGTCGGGGCCAACCTGCTGGTGGTGTGGGCGCGGTTCGGCTGGGGCTCGGTGCGGCGCATCCCCGGGGTGAACACCCACGAGGACGTCTCCGCCTGAGTGAACCGCCCCGGGTTCAGTGGAGGCTGGGTTCTGCCGGTTGGTCCTCGGTAAGGCCGGCGATCGAACGGTAGTGGTTGTCCTCGTACTCGACGGGCCCATGACGAAGGCGACGTAGACGAAGCCGGACCAGGTGCCGACGTAGGTCAGGTCGGCCACCCACAGCCGGTTCGGCGCGGGCGCGGTGAAGTTCCGGTCGACCAGATCGCCGGGGCGGGCGGCGACGTCGGCGGGCACTGTGGTGCGCTTTACCTTCCCCCGCACCGCGCCGGCCAGCCCTAGTTCGCGCATCAGCCGCTCCACCCGACAGCGGGCGACCGGGACGCCTTCGCGGTTGAGCGCCCGCCAGACCTTGCGCACGCCGTAGACGCCCAGGTTCGCCTCGTGCACCCGGCTGATCTCGGCCTTGAGCTGGGCGTCGGCGACGGCCCTGGCAGAGGGAGGTCGGGCGCGGTGGGCGTAGTAGGTGCTCGGGGCGATCTTGGCGCCAGCGACGGTGAGCGCGCGGCAGATCGGCTCGACCCCGAACTCCTCCCTGTGCTCGTCGATGTAGGCGATTAGCGCCGATGTGGGCGGTCGAGCTCCGCGATGCTCCTATGTCAAGCCACAGCCGGGAGGCCGGGGGTCGGGGCCGCTGCCGGGGCCGCTGCCGGCGATGCTTGAGCGCAGTGCGCGTCTGCGCGG
>NZ_SSXA01000129.1 GCF_021698975.1 Blastococcus sp. KM273128
ACCCCGGCCGACCCGTCGCCCACCGAGGAGCCACCCCCCACCGAGGAACCGCCGCCGCCCGCACCGGAGCCTCCGGTGGAGCCGCCGCCCGCCGAGCCCGAGCCCGAGCCCGAGCCCGAGCCCGAGCCCGCGCTGGCGGCCGGCGCGGCCATGTCGGTGCTCGACCCCGCGACCGGCACCCCGGCCCTCTCGGTCGCGCTCGAGCAGGTGGTCGCCGGCGCCTCGTGCGCGGACGCCTCCGTCGTCGCCGGCAACGGGACGCTCGTGGCGGTCCGGCTCACCGTGACCACCGGCGCTGACCTCGCCGTCCTCGGTGGCGGGCACGGCATCTCGCCGGTCGACTTCCGCCTCGTCGCGGACGACGGTTCGGTGCTCTCCGGCGGCGCACCCGCGGGGTTCTGCGACACCGGGGCGGCCGCCCTCCCGGCGGCGCCGCTCGCCCCGTCCTCGTCGGTGACGGGCACCGTGGTGCTGGACGTGCCGGCGCGGTCGGGCACGGTCGTCTTCCGCCCGGCGTGGCTGCCCTGAGCCGGCGCTGAGGGAGCGGGGCACCTCGCGCTGCGGCAGGGTGGGGGCATGACGACGCCCTCGGACACGCCGCAGCCGCGCGACATCGCCCTCGAGCAGGAGTCACCCGAGATGGCGGCGTCCCTGGAGGAGCAGAGCGCTCCCCGCGAGGCGCCGCAGGGCGACGAGGGCGACCTCGAGGGCCACCCCTCCTAGGTCCGCGACCCGCCGGTGAGCTGCCGGGCCGGGATGCGCCCCTCGGCCACGTAGTACAGCGTCGTCCCCACGGCCAGCGGCGTCTCCCAGGGCGGGCTGACCGCGAGCCCGTCGGGGCCGCGCACCGCCAGCACGGTGGCGCCCCAGGTGGCGCCGAAGTGGCGCTGGCACTCGCCGTACGTGCCGTGCGGGAAGCCCGGGGGCACGGTGAGCGAGTAGGTGTTGCGCCCGCCGTGCGTCATCAGCTCGCTGTAGACCTGGGTGATGCCGGGGTCGTTCGCCTCCTCGGTGAGCAGCGAGGGCATGTGCCACTGGACGGCCTGCACCCCGGCGCTGACGTAGCGGAGCGTGTCCCGCCGCTCCAGGTCGCGCAGCGCGGCGACCAGGTGCACCCCCGGGTGGGCGTGCTCGACGGCGACCGCCACGGCGAGCGTCTCGTTGTCGTCCCGGACGTCGACGACCACGGCCCGGGCCTGCGGCACGCACGCCCGCCGCATGACGTCCTCGTGGGTGAGGTCGCCGCGGACGAAGTGCACGGCCGGCTCGTCGGCCATCGGGTTCTCCGCGACGTCGTCCCAGGCGCAGAGCGCGACCTGTGTGCGCCCCTCGGCGGTCAGCTCCGCGACGATCCGCTCGGTGCGACCGGGCCAGTAGCCCAGCAGCACCACGTGGCCGGACAGCTCCAGGGGGACCACACCTCTCAGACGCCGGCCCCGCAGCGACTGCAGGGCCTCGGACAGCTGCGTGAACAGCAGGGTCAGGGTCACGATGCCGCCGACGATCACGTAGGCACCGACCAGCCGCCCAGCCGTCGAGGCCGGGAAGACGTCGCCGTAGCCCACCGTCGCGGCGGTGACCAGGAAGTACCACCAGTAGGTGCCGGGCGCGGTGATCGTGCTGCCGGCCGGCTCGGTCAGCGCCATCGCCAGCCAGCTGGACAGGAAGACCGACACCGCGACCGCCAGCGGCAGCCGCCACCCGCTCAGCCGCAGCCGGACGAAGCGGGCGAAGTGGACGAAGAACGGCAACGGAGCTCCTGGGGCGGGAAGCGGACGACGCAAGCTACCGCGGCGGCCCCGGCGGCAGGTGCGTGCTGATCACGCGCCCGGCCAGCTCGGCCAGGACCCGCGGGGCCTCGGCGAGGCAGCGCGCGACGTCGGGCTCCACCTCGGTCAGCCCGTGCCCGGCCACGAACCCCGCGGCGCGCAGGCGCTCGGGGCTCAGCCGCACGACGCCGGCCAGCCCCAGGCAGGGCACGCCCGCCGCCGACGCCCGCGCCACGACCTCCGCCGGGGCCTTGCCGCGCAGCGTCTGCTCGTCGAGCGAGCCCTCGCCGGTGACCACCAGGGCGTCGGCTCGGGGGCGCGCTACGTCTGCGACCAGGTCGCGCTGCACGACGGCGGCGAACCGGCCCAGCGCGGCGTCGAGCACCGCGACGTCCTCGGGAGTCGCCCCCTTCTGCGGCCCGAAGACGGCGGCGGCCCCCTCCGGCCCGGTCAGCGGGTTGTCCACGTCGACGCCGACGACCAGTTCCACCTCCTGCAACCGGGGATCCCGCGAGCCCATGTCGATGCGGTCGAGCCGGGCGAGCCCCGCGCCCCCGGGGGGGACGTCCCCGCCGTCGGCGTCGAGCAGCCGGACGCCGAGCGCCTGCAGCAGGCCCGCCCCGCCGTCGGTGGTGGCGCTGCCGCCGGCGCCGAGCACGATCCGCCGGGCCCCGGCGTCCAGGGCGGCGCGGACCAGCTCGCCGACGCCGTACGTGGTCGCGGTGAGCGGCGCGGGCTCCGCCAGCTGACCGAGCCCGGCCGCCGAGGCCAGCTCCAGCACCGCCGTCGTCCCGTCGAGGGCGAACACGGCGTCGACCGGCCGGCCGTCCGGCCCGGTGACCCGGGCGGTCCGGGCCCGGTACCCGGCGCGGAGAGCCGCGGCCACCGTGCCCTCCCCGCCGTCGGCGACCGGGCGCAGCACCACCTCGGCGTCCGGCCGGGTCCGCCGCAGGCCGTCGGCGATCGCCTCGGCGGCGCGGTCGGCGTCGAGGCTGCCCTTGAACGAGTCGGGTGCGATGAGGACGTGCACGAGGGGCAGCATCCCGCAGTTCGCCGTACGTTCGGGGTCGTGACCGCCGACAGCCCCGACTTCTACGCCGTCGAGGACCTCCTCGAGCCCGCCGAGATCGAGCTCCGCGACCGGGTGCGCGCCTTCTGCGACGCAGAGGTCACGCCGCACATCAACGACTACTGGGACCGCGCCGACTTCCCGCTGGCGATGGCGAAGAAGCTCGCCGGCCTGGGCATCGTGGGCGGAACCATCGAGGGCTACGGCTGCCCCGGCATGAGCAACGTCGCCGCCGGCCTGGTCGCCGCGGAGCTGGCCCGCGCCGACGGCAGCATCGGCACCTTCAACGGGGTGCACAGCTTCCTGGCGATGCAGTCGATCGCGGTCCTCGGCGACGAGGAGCAGCGGGAGCGCTGGCTGCCCGAGATGGCGCGGCTGGAGAAGATCGGCGCCTTCGGCCTCACCGAGCCCGCGCACGGCTCCGACGCGGTGGCCCTGGAGACATCCGCCCGCCGCGACGGCGACGCCTACGTGCTCAACGGGCAGAAGAAGTGGATCGGCAACGGCTCGATCGCCGACTACGTCATCATCTGGGCCCGCGGTGAGGACGGCGCCGTCGGCGGCTACGTGGTCGAGAAGGGCAGCCCCGGCTACGAGGCCACGGTGATGACCGGCAAGACGGCGCTGCGGGCGGTGTGGCAGGCGGAGATCACGCTCACCGACGTCCGGGTTCCGGTCGAGAACAAGCTGGCCAACTGCCACTCGTTCAAGGACGTCTCGCAGATGCTGGACCGCACGCGCTACACCGTGGCGTGGCGGGCGCTGGGGCTGGCGACGGCGTCCTACGAGCTGGCGCTGGCCCACGCGCTGCGCCGGGAGCAGTTCGGCCAACCGATCGCCGGGTTCCAGCTGGTGCAGGACAAGCTCGCCCGGATGCTCGCCGAGATCACCGCGATGCAGCTGATGTGCTGGCGGTTGTCCAAGCTCGCCGACGCCGGCCGGATGACGGCGGCGATGGCGTCGCTGGCGAAGATGAACCACGCGGCCAAGGCCCGGGCGATCGTCGCGGACGCCCGCGACATCCTCGGCGGGGACGGGATCCTGCTCGACCACCACATCGCCCGCCACCACGCCGACATGGAGGCGATCTTCACCTTCGAGGGCACCGACTCGGTGCAGGCGCTGATCGTGGGGCGTGCGGTGACCGGGCTGTCGGCGATCAGCGGCCGGAGGCCGGAGAAGAGCTGAGCGGTCAGCGGGCGGTGGTCAGCCGCTTGTCGACGGCGGTGGCGCGGGCGCACTCCGGGCAGCCGGTGCGGCCGACGCCGACGCGCTCCCACTTCTGCGTGCCCCAGATCTGGACGATGGCGCCGCACACGGCCAGCTCCACCTCGCCGTCCAGCTCGGCCGGCGGACGGTGGACCTCCACGGCGTGCCACGGGTAGCTCTGCTCGGTGCGCTGCCCGGCCGACCAGCGGTCGGGGCGGGCGAATCCCACGGCGTACGTGTCCACGGGTCACACGTGCCCCGGATCACTTCCGCTCAACCCCCACGATCGGGCGAATCCGGGTCGCGACCGGTCGCAACCCGCACCGCCCGGGACGGCGCCGGCGCGCTACCGTCGAGGCTCGCGCGGGAGGTGCACGCAGATGGATCCGATCAGCCTGCTGGTGGGCGCCGGGCTGCTCGGCGCCGGCTTCGTCGCCGGGCGCCTGGGCCGGAACCGGGGCAGCGCGCCACCCCCGCCGATGACCCCGCTGTGCGGCTGCGGGCACACGCTGAGCCAGCACGACACGGAGACCAACACCTGCTACGCCGAGCTGCGCCGCGACACCTACGACAAGCGCGGGCGCTGGTCGGGGCACCAGTGGGTGCCGTGCACCTGCCGGCAGTACGTGGGCCCGCGGCCGATCGACGAGGTGTTCGTGCCGCGCGTGCTGCCCCCCGGCGACTGACCGCGCCCCCGCGCGGGCATGCACCGCGGGTGAGCACCCCGTCCGGGCGTCCCCGAGCCGCCCGCACCGACGACCTGCTGGCGCTGACCGAGCCGGCCCGCGCGCTGGTCAGCGCCGGCGCCCTGGCCGCCGGCACGCCCCTGCTGCGGCTGGCGCCGCGCGGCGAGCCGCACCCGGTCGTCGTCCTCCCGGGCTGGCTGGCCTCCGACGTCTCCACCCGGACGCTGCGCGGCTGGCTGCGCCGCCTCGGCTACCCGGTGGTGGGCTGGGACCTCGGCCGCAACCACGGCCCGCGACCCGAGGTGGTCGACGGCGTCCGGGACCTGGTGCGCCGGCTCGCCGACGAGCACGGCGGGCCGGTGAGCATCGTCGGGCAGAGCCTCGGCGGCATCTTCGCCCGCCGGCTGGCCGAGCGCTCCCCCCGGCTGGTCCGGCAGGTCGTCTCCCTCGGCTCCCCCT
>NZ_SSXA01000130.1 GCF_021698975.1 Blastococcus sp. KM273128
CCGAGCACCCAGCGCCCGCCCGCGGCGAGGAGGCCGGTGACCTGCAGGGCGAGGTAGGCCAGCGCGAGGCAGAGCAGCCGCAGGCCGCGCCAGTGCCCCGGCAGCCACAGCGAGGCGACCGCCGCCACCGGCACCAGCACGGGCAGCAGCAGGACGGCGGCCACGAGCGCCACGACCAGCAGCGGCCCGGTGAACCGGCGCACCCGGCGCGGGGGCAGCACGTCAGGCCGTCCCGCCACCGGAGCGGGCCAGGTACTCCCGCGCGGCGGTGTACGCCTGCTCGATCCGCGCGGGGACGGCGGAGAAGTCGCGGTAGCGCAGGTCGGCCGCCCCGAACGGCGCGACCCCGCCCGAGGGCAGCACGTGCGCGGTCACCCCCGGGGGCAGCGCGGCCAGGTCGGCGGCGAACCGGTGCCGGCGGGCGATCTCGAAGGCCACCAGCCCCACGTCCCACGGGCGGGCCGGCGGGCGCAGCGGCCGGTCGATCCGGCCGACGTGCAGCACGTAGATGGTCTCGGCACCGAGGGCGACGGCCCGGCCCACCGGGATGCTGTGCACCAGCCCGCCGTCCAGGTAGTGCGCCCCGTCGATCTCGACCGCGGGCAGCAGCCCGGGGACGGCGCAGGAGGCGAGCACCGCGTCGACCAGCGGACCCTCGGTGAACCAGTGCTCGGCGGCCCGCTCGATGCTCGAGGCGACGCACTGGAACGGGACGGCGAGCTCGCCGAAGGTGCGCACCGGCAGGTGCTCCTCCAGCAGCCCGCGCAGCGGCTCCCGCGGGTGCAGGTGGGTGCGGGTGCGCACCAGGGTGCCCAGCCGGGCCAGCACGGAACCCGCGAAGATCCCGCGCTCGGCGACGTCCTCCCACACCGCACGCAGCCGGCCCACCGCCCCCGCGGTCGGGTCGGCGGCGATGAGCGCCCCGTTGATCGCGCCCACCGACGTCCCGACCACCAGGTCGGGCCGGATCCCGGCCTCCACGAGGGCCTGCAGCATGCCGACCTCGGCCGCGCCCAGCACCCCGCCGCCCCCGAGGACGAACGCCGTCCTCCCCTGCCCGGCCGTTCCCGGCGATGCCATGCCGGCATGGTGTCACCCGGCCCCGTGCCGAACCCTCTCCGGGCCCCGCGGAGGGGGCGCCGGTCAGGGTCGGAAGACCTTGCTGACCAGGGCCTCCGAGGAGTGCACTCGTGCGGTGACCACGCAGCTGGAGGCGGGCCGCCCGGACGTCGGCCCCCCCGGTGACGCCGCCTCCGGGGCCGGTCGCTCCCCGGTCCACCGCCACCCCGTCGACCTGGTCCGCGTCCTCCTCGGCGCCGCCGTGCTCGGCCTCGGCTTCCTCGTCGCGCAGCGCGGCGAGCTGCCCACCTTCGAGCGGGATCTGTTCCAGCTGGTCAACGGCCTGCCGTCGGCGGTCTTCCCGCTCGTCTGGGTCGTCATGCAGCTGGGCAACGCGGTGGCCGTCCCGGGGCTCGCGGCCGCGGCGCTGGTCGCCCGGCAGGTGCGCATGGCCCGCGACCTGCTGATCGCCGGGCTGCTGGCCTACGTCACGGCCGACCTGGTCAAGGGCGTGGTCGGACGCGAGCGGCCCGGTGGTTTCGCCGTCGAGGTGAACTTCCCGGAGGGCCCGGTCGGCGGCCTCGGCTTCGTCTCGGGGCACTCCGCGGTCGCCGCCGCGCTGGCGACGGCGGCGGTGCCCTACCTCTCCCGGCGGACGCGCCGCGTCGCCTGGGTGCTGGCCTGGTCGGTGGCACTGGCCCGCGTCTACGTCGGCGCGCACCTCCCGCTGGACGTGGTCGGGGGCGTGGCCGTGGGCTGGGCGATCGGCTCGCTGGTGCACTGGGTCTTCGGCGTGCCGCGCCGCGAACTCGACCCGCACCGCCTCGGCCGGCTGCTGGCCCGGCTGGGCCTGCCCGTCCTCGACGTCCGGCCGGCCGCGGTGGAGGCCCGCAGCTCCCACCCCTTCGAGGCCACCACGCCGGCCGGCCAGCGGCTGTACGTGAAGTACCTCGAACCCGACCGCGTCGAGCGGGACTGGCTCTACCGGCTCTACCGGCTCCTCGCCGTGCGGGACGTCAAGGACGCCGACGCCGTGGCGCCGCTGGGGCAGCAGGCCGAGCACGAGGCGGTCGCCGCGATGACCGCCCGCGAGCGCGGCGTGCGGACCCCGCGCATCCTGCTCGCCCGCGGCGACGACCGGGGGGCGCTCGTCGTGCAGGAGTTCCTCCCCGGCCAGTCCCTCGACCGGCTGCCGCCCGGGGCGCTCACCCCCGCGCTGCTGGCGGGGGTCTGGGAGCAGGTCGGCCGGCTGCGCCAGGCCCGGGTGGCCCACCACGACCTCGTGGCGCGCAGCATCGTGGTGGACGACGGCGGCCGGCCGTGGGTCGTCGACTTCGGCAACGCCCTCACCGGCGCCTCAGACGACGCGCTCGCCGGTGACGTCGCCGAGCTCATGGCCTCGCTCGTGCTGCTGGTCGAGCCCGGTCCCGTCGTCGGCACGGCCCTGGACCGGCTGGGGCGGGACGCGGTCGCCGCGGCGCTGCCCGCCCTCGCGCCGCTCAGCCTCTCCTCCCCGACCCGCGCGCTGCTGCGGTCCCGGCCGGAGCGGCTCGCCGCGCTCCGGGCGGAGGTGCGCGCACGGCTGGGCCTGCCCGACCCCGACCGCCCGGAGTTCGCCCCGGCCGGGTGGCCGGCCCGGGCAGCGGTGACCGTGGGGTCGATCGGTGTGCTGGTGGGGGTCCCGCTGCTGGCCGGGGCCGGCCCCATGGCCGAGGCGGTCGGGCGCGGCGGCTGGCGGTGGCTCGGGGCGGCGGTCGCGCTCGCCGTCCTGGCCCGCACCGCCATGGCCGCCGGCGCGCTGCTCACCGTGGAGCGGCGGATTGCCCTGGGCCGCACCTACGGCGCGGGGATGGTGGCCGACAGCGCAGGGCTGCTGCGCGGCCGCGACGGCTGGCGGCGCGCCGCTGCCCGGTTCCTGGAACGGGCCGGGGTGCTGCCGGACGCGGCCACGGCGGCGCTGGCCCGGTTCACCGCGGGCGCCGTCGTCTCCGCCGTCGTGGTCGCCGCGGTCACCCTCGTGCTCGCCGCGGTGGACGGCCGGTTGACCGGCTGGCGCACGCCCGAGGCCCTGGTACCGGCCGTCGTCGTCGGGCTCGGGGCGTGGGGGCTGGTGCTCGCCGGGCAGTGGCTCGCCCTGCGCCGGTCGGGCGCGGCACCGGTCCGGACCGAGTTCCGGGGGGACGTGGCCCGGGCGTTGCGCGACCTGCTGGCCGTCCGGCCGTCCGGCTCGGACGGCGTGCCGCGGCGCCGCGGTGCGCAGCTGGCGTGGACGGTCACCGGTGTGTTCCTGGAGGCCGCCGTCCTCGCCGCCGCGCTGCACAGCGTCGGCGGCGAGGTCGCCCTGCTGGCCACCGCCGGCGTGTACGGCGTGCTGCACCTGCTCTGGTCCGTGGTGCCCGCGACCGCTGCGCCCGGGGCCGCCGAGGTCGCGTTGCTGCTGGCGCTGACCGCGCTGGCGGCGCCGCTGGGCGCCGCCTGCGCCGCGGTGGTCCTCTTCCGGCTGCTCACCTTCTGGCTGCCCGCCGCGACGGGTGCCGGGCTCACGACGCGGTTCGAGCACCGGTCCGCCCTGTGAGCCCGACCGCCTCCCCCGTCCGCGGTGGGTGCACCACCATGACCGGGCACTCCGCCCGGACCACGGTGCGCAACGCCACGGAGCCGAGCACGAGCCCCGCGAGCCGGCTGCGGCTGCGGCTGCCCACGACGAGCAGCGCCGCACCGCGGGACCGCTCGACCAGCACGTCGTCGGCCGGCCCGATGCCGGCCACCACCGCGACGTCCGCGCCGGCGGAGACGCCGAGCACCTCGTCGGCCACCCGCCGCCCGAACCGCTCGGCGTCCTCGCGCAGCTCCTGCTCCGACGGGCCGCTGTAGGGCGCGAACTCGGTCCAGGTGTCCACCGGCGTGCTCGCGACCACGACCTCGAGCCGGCCGCCGTGACGCCGCGCCTCCTCGGCCCCCCGCAGCAACGCGGCGCGGCCGGCGGGCGAGTCGTCCAGGCCCACGACCACGCGGCCGTCGTGCGGCTGCTCCGCGGAGCGCACCACCACCACCACGGGGCAGCGGGCGTGCACCGAGCACTGCAGCGCCACCGAGCCGAGCACGGTGCTGCGCACGGCGCCGCGCCCACGGCTGCCCACGACCAGAAGCCCCGCCCCGTCCGACCACCGCACCAGCTCCTCGGCCGCCCGCCCGGCCCCCACGTGCAGGGCGACGGGCACGTCCCCGTCCGGCTGCCCCGTCGCGCGTCGCACGTCGTCCAGGAACGCCCGGGCGCTGGCCTCGGTCGCCGCCCGCATGCGGTCGACCAGCTTCTCGTCGACCAGGTAGGCGTCGTTCCAGTAGGAGTCCACCGGGAAGGTGGTCACGACGTCGAGCGCTGCCGAGCGCCGGGCCGCCTCTGCCAGGGCCCAGCCGAGTGCCCCGCGCGAGTGGTCGGACCCGTCGATGCCCACCACGAGGCGTGCCCGGCCGGGAGCGCCCCCTGGGCCGGTCGGCTGCTGGGCCGTCGTCTGCGTCACGGGTCTCTCCTCGCTGTCGGGGCGGTGGCGCCGCGCCCAGCGTCGCCGGACGGTGCGGCAGGCACCGCGGCCCGATGTCCCGCCACCCCGGGGACCAACGTCCCGCCGATCCGGTCCCCGCGGCCCTGCGGCGACCGGTGACCTCCGCCCTAGCCTCGGCCCGACCCCCACCGACGGGAGCAGCGACCATGACCACCGCCCCGCACCCCCGGCCCGTGCTCGCCGGTGTCGACGCCTCGGAGGCGGCGCTGCGCGCGGTCGCCTTCGCCGCGGACGAGGCCCGGCGGCGCGAGGCACCGCTGCACCTCGTGCACGCGCTCGCCCGGCCCGCCGGCGGGTCCGGCGACGTGACCGCGTGCCGGGAGGTCGAGGCGCTGGTCCGTGCCGCGGGGCAGGAGATCCTCGACGTCGCGGCCCGCGGCGTCGAGGGCGTGGCGCGGGTCGTCACCTGCCTGGCCGAGCGTGATCCGGTCCAGGCGCTGCGCAAGGCCTCGGCCACCGCCCAGC
>NZ_SSXA01000014.1 GCF_021698975.1 Blastococcus sp. KM273128
GGTTGGGAACGGCGACGTCAAGCACCGCCACTCCTGCCGGAGGTCTCCGCCGTGATCAAGCCACCACGCCGACTGTCAACAACGTCCCTGGTCGCTACATCTAGCCGCTGACCGAGCAGGTCGGGCGCCCACCGGCCAGGATGGGACGGGTGAACGGACTGCGGCAGTGAACGGCACGCCGGACGCCGTCGTCGTCGGGGCCGGGCCCAACGGGCTGGCCGCCGCGCTGCGCCTGACCGCCGCGGGCCTGCGGGTGCAGGTGGTCGAGGCGGCCGGGCGGCCCGGTGGCGGGATGCGCACCGAGGAGCTGATCCGCCCGGGGTTCCACCACGACGTCTGCTCGACGGTGCAGCCGCTGGCCGCCGCGGCCCCGTTCTTCCGCGAGTTCGACCTGCAGGCTCGCGGGGTGCGCCTCGTCCACCCGGACGTCAGCTTCGCGCACCCGCTGGACGGCGGCCGGGCGGCGGTCTCGCACCGCTCCCTCGAGCGGACCGCGGCCGGGCTCGGCGCGGACGCCGACGCCTACCGCCGGTTGTTCGAGCCGCTGGTCGAGCGCGGCGGCGACATCGTCGACTTCTTCCTCACCAGCCGGCTGCGCAGCCTGCCCACGCGCAGCCCCCTGCAGATCGCCCGGTTCGGGCTCACCGGCCTGCCCGACGTCCGCTGGCTGGCGCACCGGTACTTCGACACCGACGAGGCGCGGGCGCTGCTGGGCGGTGCCGCGGCCCACGGGATGCTCGACCTGCGCCGCCCGCTGACCTCGGCGCTGGGCATGCTGCTCGCGATGCTGTCCCACCACGTCGGGTGGCCGCTGGTCGAGGGCGGGTCGCAGAAGCTCGCCGACGCGATGGTCGGTGCCCTCGAGGAGCAGGGCGGCGAGGTCGTCACCGGGCACCTGGTCACCGACCTGCGCGAGTTCGAGGGCGTGCCCGCCGTCCTGCTCGACACCACGCCCGACGCGTTCGTGGCGATGGCCGGCGACCGGGTGCACGAGGGCTACCGCCGCTGGGTGCGGCGCTACCGGCACGGCGCCGGCGTCTTCAAGATCGACTGGATCCTCTCGGAGCCGGTGCCGTGGGCGAACGCCGACACCCGCCGCGCCGGGACCGTCCACGTCGCCGGCACCCTGGCCGAGACGATCGAGGGGGAGCGGGCACCCAACGAGGGGCGGGTCACCGACCGGCCCTACGTGCTGGCCGTGCAGCCGACGGTGCCCGACCCCAGCCGCGCACCGGACGGTGGGCACGTCTTCTGGGCCTACGTGCACGTCCCGCACGGCTCCGACGTCGACATGACCGACGCGATCGAGCGGCAGATCGAGCGGTTCGCACCCGGGTTCCGCGACACCGTCGTCGACCGCCACACCAAGAACGCCGTCCAGATGGAGCAGTGGAACCCGACCTACCTGGGCGGCGACATCTCCAACGGGCAGACCACCCTCCGGCAGATGCTGGCTCGGCCGGTCCCGCGCTGGAACACCTACAAGACGCCGGTCCCGGGGGTGTACCTGGCCTCGTCGGCGACCCCGCCCGGCCCCGCCGTGCACGGCGCCTGCGGTGACCAGGCCGCGCGCGTCGCCCTGCGCGAGGTGTTCGGGGTGCGGCACGTCCCGCCGCTGCGCCCGCCGCTCCGCTGAGCCCGCCGCTCTGCTGAGCCCGCCGCTCTGCTGAGCCCGCCGCTCTGCTGAGCCCGCCGCTCCGCTGAGCATGCGGATGTACGCGGTTATCGCGCCCGCAGAACCGCGGTCAGACGTATCGCTGTGTCCGCAGCGCGGCCCAGATGCGGCCGACGAGCGCAGCCGGGTCTCGCAGATCCGCCGCCGTCACGAAGACGACCGTCCATCCGGCCGCGGTCAGCCGGTTCAGCCGTCGTCGGTCCTTGCCCACCTGCTGGGCCTCGCCGTGCCACACGCCGTCGTACTCGAGGGGGACCCTCTGCGCGGGCCACCCGAACGGAAGGACCTCGCTGCCCCCCACCACTCGCAGGCTCGCCGTGGGACCCTGCAGGAAGGCCGTGCGCTGCAGCAGCAGGCGCAGGCGCGTCTCCTGGGGGGACTGCGCGAGCCCGTCGGCGCGGTCGACCGCCCGGCGGACCAGGCGGCACCCGGGACCGGTCGCGCCTGCGGCCGCAGCGCGGAGCTCGGCCAGGGTGACCAGCCCGGTCTGCAGGAACTGGTCGACGCGGACCACCGCCTCGTCCGCCGGTTCGGTGCGGGCCAGGTCCAGCGCCGTCCGCAGGGGAGTCGTGACGAGGACGCCGTGCCGCTGGACGACGGCGTCGTCGGGCAGGTGGCGGCGGCTGACCAGGACGCCGCGGACGGCGCCGCAGCGCCGGTCCGGAGCCAGCGTGCACTCGACCGGGTCGTCCCTCGCCGCCGCGTCGGCTCCCCAGAGGACGGCGGCGCTGCGCCCGCTGAGCACCGCGCCGGGGAGCAGCAGCCGGGCCACCGCCCGCGCGCGGCGGTGGTGGGTGATCGGCAGCGAAGCGCAGGCGTACACGTCCGGGAACAGCCGCTGCCACGCCGAGCTGCGCAGCTGGGCAGGAGTCAGGACGCCGGCGCGGACCTGCTCGGAGCCGCGGAACATCGTGCCGCGGAGGGCCGGTGGGCGGGCAGGGGTGCGGGTCACCGGGGCACTGTGCCGCGGGTGGGCGCCGGCGCGCGGACGTCGTCCACAGGCCTGCTCCGCCCGGCGACGCCCGCGTGCGCACGGCCGTCGTTCTGCGGGCCGGATACCGACGTCCGTGCGCGTGCCGGCGGCGCGGCGGACCGGCCAGGGGCCGGATCGGCGGGGCACCGCCCCGGTACCGTGCCGCGCATGGTCCGACCGCTGGGGCTGCCGTTCGACCCGATCGAGCGCGCCGGGGAGAAGTGGGAGAAGCACTTCGGCCCGTCGTCGGCGATGCGGGCGGCGACGTCGGTGTTCCGCGTGCAGCAGATCCTGCTGGCCCGCTTCGACGAGGTGCTGCGCCCGCTGGAGCTGACCTTCGCCCGCTACGAGGTGCTGGTGCTGCTCACCTTCAGCCGGTCGGGCGAGCTGCCCCTGAAGGTCATCGGCAGCCGGCTGATGGTGCACCCGACCAGCATCACCAACGCCATCGACCGGCTGGCCGCCGCCGGGTACGTCGACCGCCGCCCGAACCCGGCCGACGGGCGCGGTGTCCTCGCCGCGATCACCGACCGGGGGCGCGCCGTGGTGGAGGAGGGGACCCGGGCGCTGACCGTGCTCGACTTCGGGCTGGCGGACCTCGCGGTGGACGAGCAGGAACTCCTGTTCACGACGCTGCGCCGTGTCCGGCTGGGGGCCGGGGACGTGGCCGACGACGTCCCGTGACGCTCGACACATGATAGTTGGACGTCCTAGCATCTCGGCATGAGCGACGACGCCCGTCAGCGGTGGCAGCAGCGGTACGACGCGGCGCTGGCCGCGGGCCGGGTCCGCGACGCGGACTTCACCACGCTCTCCGGGGTGGAGGTCGACCCGGTGTACGGCCCGGCCGTCGAGAGCGCCGTCGAGGGCTTCGAGCGGATCGGCTACCCGGGCGAGTTCCCGTTCACCCGGGGCCTGCACGCCACCGGCTACCGCGGCCGGGCCTGGACGATCCGCCAGTTCGCCGGCTTCGGCAACGCCCGGCAGACCAACGAGCGCTACAAGATGATCCTGGCCGAGGGCGGCGGCGGGCTCAGCGTGGCCTTCGACATGCCCACGCTCATGGGGCGCGACTCCGACGACCCGCGCAGCCTCGGCGAGGTCGGGCACTGCGGCGTGGCCGTGGACACCGCCGTCGACATGGACGTGCTCTTCGACGGCATCGACCTCGGGGCCACCACGACGTCGATGACCATCAGCGGCCCCGCCGTCCCGGTGTTCTGCATGTACCTGGTCGCCGCCGAGCGCCAGGGCGCCGACATCGGCCGGCTCAACGGCACGCTGCAGACCGACATCTTCAAGGAGTACATCGCGCAGAAGGAGTGGCTCTTCCCCCCGGAGCCGCACCTGCGCCTCATCGGCGACCTCATGGAGTACTGCGCCGAGAACATCCCGGCGTACAAGCCGATCAGCGTCTCCGGTTACCACATCCGCGAGGCCGGCTCGACGGCCGCGCAGGAGCTCGCCTACACGCTGGCCGACGGCTTCGCCTACGTGGAGCTCGGGCTCTCCCGCGGCCTGGACGTCGAGCAGTTCGCCCCCGGGCTGTCGTTCTTCTTCGACGCGCACATCGACTTCTTCGAGGAGATCGCCAAGTTCCGCGCCGCCCGCCGCATCTGGGCCCGCTGGCTGCGCGATGTCTACGGGGCGACGACGGAGAAGGCGCAGCAGCTGCGGTTCCACACCCAGACCGCCGGGGTCAGCCTCACCGCCCAGCAGCCGGACAACAACATCACCCGGACGGCGGTGGAGGCGCTCGCCGCGGTCCTCGGTGGCACCCAGTCGCTGCACACCAACGCCCTCGACGAGGTGCTGGCGCTGCCCAGCGCCAAGGCCGCCCAGATCGCGCTGCGCACCCAGCAGGTCATCGCCGAGGAGACCGGCGTCATGAACGTCGCCGACCCCCTCGGCGGCTCCTGGTACGTCGAGGCGCTCACCGACGAGCTGGAGCGCCAGGCGGAGGAGATCTTCGCCCGCATCAAGGACATGGGCACCGACGGGACGATGACCAGCGGCATCCTGCGCGGGATCGAGGACGGCTGGTTCACCGGGGAGATCGCCGAGGCCGCGTTCGTCTACCAGCGGGCCCTGGAGAAGGGCGACAAGAAGGTCGTCGGCGTGAACACGCTGGTCGGCTCGGTGGACGCCCACGACAAGCTCGACATCCTCCGGGTGAGCCACGAGGTGGAGGTCGAGCAGAAGGCCGAGCTGGCCGGCCGCCGGCAGCAGCGGGACGACGACGCCGCCCGTGCCGCGGTCGCGCGCATGGTGGAGGTCTCGCGGACCGACGCGAACATGGTGCCGGCGATGCTCGACGCCGTGCGCGCCGAGGCCTCCCTCGGCGAGATCTGCGACGCCCTCCGCACGGAGTGGGGCGGCTACACCGAGCCCGCCCGCTTCTGAGGGGGCCGGGTGGAGCGCTGAGCCCCGCCCCGGACGCACCCGGACCTGCGGTGGGATGATCGAGGTCATGCAGCCCACCCGCCCCGGACGTCCCGACCCGCGCGCGCAGGCCCAGCAGGCGCAGATGGCCGCCGCCATGGCCGGCGCCGTCGACCTCGCCGCCGTCAAGGCGCGCTCGGAGGCCGCCGCGCGCGCCCAGGCCGCCCCGCCGCCGAGCGCCACCGCGCCGGCCGGTGCCCCCGGTGGTGCGGTCGTCGACGTCACCGAGGCGACCTTCCAGGCCGAGGTGCTGGACCGGTCGTTCCAGGTGCCGGTCGTGCTCGACCTGTGGGCCGAGTGGTGCGGGCCGTGCAAGCAGCTCTCCCCGGTGCTGGAGCGGCTGGCCGTCGAGGGTGGCGGCTCGTGGGTGCTGGCGAAGGTCGACGTCGAGGCGAACCCGGCGCTCGCGCAGGGGCTGCGCGTCCAGGGCATCCCCGCCGTCAAGGCGGTGTGGCAGGGGCAGCTGGTCGCGGAGTTCACCGGGGCGATCCCCGAGGAGCAGGCGCGGCAGTTCGTCACCGAGCTGGTCCAGGCCACCACCGGCGGGGCCGTCCCCGGCGCGGAGCCGCAGGCCGAGGTGGAGGACCCTCGCCTCGACGCCGCCGAGGCCGCGCTGGAGCGCGGTGACCTGGCCGCCGCGGAGGCCGCGTACCAGGCGATCCTCGCCGAGGAGCCCGACCACCCCGACGCCGGCATCGCGCTGCGCCAGGTGCAGCTGTTCCGGCGGGCCGAGGAAGCCGGCCCCGATGCGCTGGCCGCCGCGGACGCCGCGCCCGACGACGTCGCCGCGCAGACGCGGGCGGCCGACTTCCTCCTCGGCACCGGCGACATCGAGGGGGCGTTCGACCGGCTGCTGGACGTGGTCCGCCGCACGGGGGGAGAGGACCGGGACGCGGCCCGCAAGCACCTCGTGGAGCTCTTCGCGGTCGTCGGTGACGCCGACCCCCGCGTGGCGACCGCCCGCCGCCAGCTCACCGCCGCGCTCTTCTAGGCGGCGGGGTCAGCCGCCGATCCCGCAGGCCACCCCGCCGTCCAGGAACCCGTTGCGGAAGGCGCCGACCAGCTCGAAGCCCGAGGCGTCGGTGCCGGGGAAGACGTCGTCCTCGACGCCGTACCGCAGCAGGAACTGGACGGCCTCGTCGAGGTCGCCGGGGCTGATCTCGGCCCCGACGACGTCGGTGAACTCGGCGTTGTACCACTGGGCCTGGTACCAGCCGGTGAGGCAGACCGCCGAGCGGATCGCCTCGCCGTCCTCCACCGAGAGGCCGGCCTGGTCGCGCACCGCCAGCGCGTACGGCAGGGCCACGGCCGTGGCGAGCGCGAAGTCGCCGATCTCGTCGTAGGCGGGCACCGCCAGGTCGGTCTCGTCGATGTAGACGGTGCGGTCCTCGGCGCAGTAGCCGAGGTCCCGGCCGTCGAACCCGGCACAGCCCGGCGCGGAGCCGTCGAAGCCGGCGATCCCGGGCTCGTCGAACTCCCCGCCGAACGCGACCGGGTAGACCTCGCCCCAGAAGGCCGGCAGCGTGGCGCCGACCCAGTCGACGATGTCGTCGAACGCGGCGTTGCCCTGGTCCAGGTCGTAGGGGGTGAACTCCGCGGCGGTGAACAGCCGGTCCTCGCCGAAGGCGTCGCGGCAGGTGTCCAGGCCGCGCTCGAAGCCGTCGTAGAACGCCGAGACCCGGTCGAAGTAGGAGCCGTGCGCCTCGACGTCGTCGGGATCGCTGCCCACGTCGTCGCGGAGCAGGAGGAACCCGCGCACGACGTCGTCGAGTTCGGGCTCGCGCAGCGAGAGGTGGGTGGCCTGCCCGTCGGCGACCCAGCGCGTCCACGCGCCGGCCAGGCAGTCGGCCTGGGTCTCGTCCTGGATGCTGCGCCCGGACTCGGCGAACCCGAAGCGGCCCTGCATGGCGTGCCCGAACTCGTGCGCCATGACCACGGGCACCAGGAAGCGGCCGTAGTCGTCGGAGAGCTCCTGGAGCAGGGCGCGGTCGTAGGCGATCACGTCGCAGGCGGGGTCGTAGAACGCGTTGCCGGCGACCTCCTCCGGCGCGGTGTAGGAGTCCTCGCAGCCGATCCCGGTCTCCGGGTAGGCGCTCTCGTCGAGGCCCTCGGAGTCGACCGAGAAGTAGCCGCCCCGCAGCGGCGTGAACTCCTCGCCGAAGTGCTCCGGGTAGGCGTCGGTCCAGAAGTCGACGAGGTCGGCCAGGGCGTTGCGGGCGAACTGGTCGATCGGCTCGTCCCCGGCCCCGGTGACGGCGAACCCGTCCTCCGCGACGTCGACCGGCCCGCCGTCCGGCGGGGTCGCCTGCCCGCGCACGGTGGCGGTGGCGCAGCCGGTGAGCACGAGCCCCGCGACGACCGCGGGGGCCACCCGGTGCAGCAGGCGTCTCATCGGGTGGTTCCTCCACGGGCGGGCGGGCGTGCGCCGCACAGCATGCCCGGTGCGCCCGCGGACCGGCCACCACCCCGGCCGCACCGGAGCGGCGCGGGCCGGGTGGGTCGGCGTGGGATCAGCCTTCGTGCAGGAACCAGACGGTGCCCAGCGGCGGGGCGGAGATCGTCGCCGAGTACGGCTGGCCGTGCCACGGCTCGGGCTCGGCCTCGACGCCGCCGTAGTTGCCGACGCCGGAGCCGCCGTACCCCTCGGCGTCGGTGTTGAGCACCTCTCGCCAGTGGCCGGGGCGGGGCAGCCCGATCCGGTACTCGTGGTGCGGGGAGCCGGAGAAGTTGACGACGCAGGCCAGCACCGAGCCCTCCGCGGCTCCGGCGTCCTGCGTGGCCTCGGTGGCCTCGGCGGTGCCGGCGGCCTGCGGAGCGGCGCCGTAGCGCAGGAACGAGAGCACGTTGCCCGATGCGTCGTTGGCGTCGATCCACTGGAACCCGGCCGGGTCGACGTCCTGCGACCAGAGCGCGTCGCACGCCTTGTACCGGCCGTTGAGGTCGGTGACCAGCTGCAGCATGCCGCGGTGCGCGGGGTCGTCGAGATGCCACCAGTCCAGCGACCGGCTCTCCGCCCACTCCGAGTCCTGGGCGAACTCCGAGCCCATGAACAGCAGCTGCTTGCCGGGGTGGGCCCACATGTAGGCCAGGTAGGCGCGCAGGTTGGCCAGCTGCTGCCACCGGTCCCCGGGCATCTTCCGGAGCATCGAGCCCTTGCCGTACACGACCTCGTCGTGGCTGATCGGCAGGACGTAGTTCTCGCTGTACGCGTAGTGCATCGAGAACGTGAGCTGGCCGTGGTGGTAGCTGCGGTAGATCGGCTCGCGCTCCACGTAGGAGAGCGAGTCGTGCATCCAGCCCATGTTCCACTTGAAGCCGAAGCCCAGGCCGCCCAGGTGGGTGGGCCGGGTGACGCCCGGCCACGCGGTGGACTCCTCGGCGATCGTCATGACGCCGGGGACCTCGCGGTAGACGGTGGCGTTGAACTCCTGCAGGAAGGCGACCGCCTCCAGGTTCTCCCGCCCGCCGTACTTGTTGGGCACCCACTCGCTGCGCGAGTAGTCCAGGTAGAGCATCGAGGCCACCGCGTCCACGCGGATGCCGTCGACGTGGAATTCCTTGCACCAGTACAGCGCGTTGGCGACGAGGAAGTTGCGGACCTCGGACCGGCCGAAGTCGAAGACGTAGGTGCCCCAGTCCAGCTGCTCGCCCCGGCGCGGGTCGCCGTGCTCGTAGAGCGACGTGCCGTCGAAGCGGGCCAGCGCCCACTCGTCCTTGGGGAAGTGGGCGGGCACCCAGTCGACGATGACGCCGATGCCGGCCTGGTGCGCCCGGTCGATCAGGTAGCGCAGGTCGTCCGGGCTGCCGTAGCGGGACGTCGGCGCGTAGTACGAGGTGACCTGGTAGCCCCAGGAGCCGCCGAAGGGGTGCTCGGCGAGCGGCATGAACTCGATGTGGGTGAAGCCGGCGTCGCGGACGTAGTCGACGAGCTGGTCGGCCATCTCGCGGTAGCTGAGGCCCTGGCGCCAGGAGCCGGCGTGCACCTCGTAGACGCTCATCGGCCGCTGGTGCCACCCGGCCTCGGCGCGCTGCTCGAGCCAGGCGTCGTCGGCCCACTCGTAGCTGGACTCGGTGACGACGGAGGCGTTCAGCGGGGGGACCTCGGTGGCGAAGGCGAGCGGGTCGGACTTCTCCCGCCACGTGCCGTCGGCGCCCAGGACGTGGTAGCGGTACCGGGTGCCCACCTGCACGCCCGGGACGAAGATCTCCCAGACGCCGGAGGAGCCGAGCATCCGCATCGGGTAGGCGCGGGCCTCCCAGTAGTCGAAGTCGCCGGTGACCTTGACGCCCTGCGCGCCGGGCGCCCAGACGGCGAAGGAGACGCCCTCGACGGTGCCGCGCGGGGTCTCGTAGCGCCGCACGTGCGCGCCGAGCACCTCCCACAGCCGCTCGTGGCGCCCCTCCCGGATCAGGTGCTCGTCGACCGGCCCCAGGGTGGGCATCCAGCGGAAGGGGTCGTCGACCGTGTGCGTCGTCGTCCCGCCCTGGCCGTCGCCGTAGACGACCTCGATCCGGTAGTCCCCGGGCTGGCGGAGGAGGGCGGCCTCGTAGATGCCGCCGCCGTGGACCTGCTCGGCCTCGTGGCGGCTGCCGTCCTCGTCCAGGACGGCGACGCTGACCGCGTCCGGGCGCAGCGTGCGCACCGCCCAGCCGTCGGCGGTGCGGTGGGCGCCGAGGATGCGGTGCGGGTCGCGCGACCAGCCCTCGACGATCGCCCGCAGGTCCTCCTCGTCGAACTCCTCGACGCCGCTGTCCCCGGCCGCACCGGCGGTGGTCCCGCCGGCGGGCGCGGCGTCACCGGTGGGCGCGGCTACGCCGACGGGGGCGACCGGAGCCGCGGGGGCGACCGGCGCTGCGGGCTCCGCGGAGCCGTCCGAGCCGGCCCGGTCCTCGTCCGGCGCCTGCGGCGTGGGCGGCGTCGCGGGGTCGGGGTCGGGCGCCTCGGGCTGACCGGCCGGCGCGCCGGAGGGGGAGCCGGGCTCCGCGATCGGCGCGGGCGCGACCACCGGGTTGGCGGTGACCGGCGTGTCCTCGCCGCCCTGCTCGGGGGTGGCCTCGGTGGCGGTGGGCACGGCGGCGACCTTCTTGGCCGTCGCCCGCTTCGCAGCGGCGGGCTTGCTGTCGGCCGCGGCCTTCGCCGGAGCCGCCTTCTTCGCCGGGGCAGCCTTCTTGGCGGCCGCGGTCTTCTTCGCGGGCGCTGCCTTCTTGGCCGCGGCGCGCTTCGTCGTCTTCTTGGCCGGCTCGGCGTTCACCGGCGGTTCGCTGCCCGCGGCCGCCTCCGCCTGCGCCACCTTCTCCTCCACGGCGCGCTGCAGATCGTCCTTGCCGGCCACGGGGCTGTCGCCTCGGTCGTCGGTCGTCATCGTCTCGCCGTCCTCGTCGCTTCTCGGTGCTCTGGTCCGTCGGTTCGGGGGCTCAGTCGTGGCCGGCGAGCCGGGCGATCGACTGGAGCGGGATCATCAGCCAGTGCGGACGGTTCCTCGCCTCGTAGACGCATTCGTAAACCGCCTTGTCGGCCTCGAACGCCCGAAGGAGTGGTGAGTCACCGCACGGGTCCATCCCGCTCGCCTCCGAGTAGCCCGCGCAGAACGCCGCCCGGTTGCGGGCCGCCCACTCCTGGGCCCGGTACTCGCGCTGGGAGTCCTCCGGCAGCTCGACGAGCAGGTGGCGGGCGGCGTAGTCGAAGCTGCGGAGCATGCCCGCGACGTCGCGCAGCGGGCTGTCGAGCTCGCGACGGGCGGCCAGCGGGCGGGCCGGCTCGCCTTCGAAGTCGAGGATGATCCAGCCGGTGGCGGTGCGCAGCACCTGCCCGAGGTGGAGGTCGCCGTGCACGCGCTGGCGCACCACCGGCTCCTCGCTGCCGGCGACGGCGGCGTACACCTGCCGCAGCGCGTCGGCGTGCTCCCGCAGCTGCGGCACGATCTCCACCGCGGCGTCGAGCCGGTCCGACATCTGCTGGGCGGTGGCGCCGAGCCAGCCCGGCTCGGCCTGCTCGGTGGGCAGGACCCGCGCCAGGTCGGCGTGCACCGAGGCCGTCGCGGCGCCCAGCCGCTCGCTGTCGGCCGCGAAGTCGCCGCCGACCTCGTCGGCGTGCAGGTCGCCCTCGGCGTAGAGGTCGCGGACGCTGGCGGTGGCCAGCCGCCAGCCGTCGCTGGCGTTGGGGACGAAGGTCTGCAGCATCGCGACCGTGGCGGGGGCGCCGCCCTGCGGGTCGTCGATCTCGATGTGGCCCAGCAGCGCGGCGATGTGCGGGTTGTCCGCCTGGCGCAGCGCGTCGTGGATCTCGACGTCGGGGTTGAGCCCCGGCTCCAGCCGGCGGAAGAGCTTCATGATCGCCTCCTGGCCGTAGACCAGCGAGGTGTTGCTCTGCTCGGTGGAGACGATGTCGCCCGGGAGGCCCTCGGGGATGTCGCCCTCACCGGCCGGCGTGAACCGCATCGGCCCGATGGCCGAGCCCTGCGCGAGGTGGATCAGCCACGGTGCGGTGGACTCCCGGTCGCGCATGGCGTCGTAGGCGTAGGTCTCGGTGCCCTCGTTGGAGACCGCCCCGACCAGCGCGGTCTCCAGGTCCTCGGCCGGGTGGTCGCGCCAGGACAGCGGCACCAGGTAGGTCTCGACGACGTCGTCGGTGTACCGGATGCGCACCCGGTGCACCGAGAGGACCGGGTTGCCGCGGTCGAGGAAGAAGCCGTCCTCGGTGACCTCGGCCCACTCGCGGCCCTTCCCGCCGAACCACCGCTGGTGCGGGATCCAGTCGCGGAACAGGTCGGTCAGCGCGGTGCGGGAATCGGCGCTCATCGGGGCGCTCCGGACTCGTCGGACGGCTCGTCGGCGGCGCTGACCACGCCCGCGGCCAGCAGGGTGTCGGCCACCGCGCTGGACGTCGCGCTGGCCCAGTCCTCGTGCTCGTCGGGAGCCGGTTCGGTCGGCTTGGAGAGCTCGAACCAGTAGAAGCCGTGCCCGGCGAGGGTGAGCATGTACGGCAGGACGCCGATCTGCGGGAACTCCACCCGCCCGGTCAGCTCGACCGGCGTGTAGCCCTCGAACTCGCGCAGGTCCAGCTCCACCGGCTGCGGGAAGCGCGACAGGTTGTTGACGCACAGCACGATGTCGTCGCCGAACCTGCGGACGAAGGACAGCACCGTCGGGTTGCGGGAGCCGACCTCCTCGAAGGTGCCCAGGCCGAAGGTGGGGTGCTGGCCGCGGACCTGGATCATCCGCCGCACCCACTGCAGCAGCGAGTTGGTGTTCCGGAGCTGCGACTCCACGTTGGTGACCTGGTAGCCGTACACCGGGTCCTGGTTCAGCGGCAGGTACATGCGCTGCGGGTCGGCGGTGGAGAAGCCGCCGTTGCGGTCCGGGGTCCACTGCATCGGCGTCCGGACGCCGTCGCGGTCACCGAGCCAGATGTTGTCGCCCATGCCGATCTCGTCGCCGTAGTACAGGACCGGCGACCCGGGCAGCGACAGCAGCAGCGCGTTGAACAGCTCGAGGGTGTTGACGTCGTTGTCCAGCAGGGGGGCCAGCCGGCGGCGGATGCCGATGTTGGCCTTCATGCGGGGGTCCTTGGCGTACTCGGCCCACATGTAGTCGCGTTCCTCGTCGGTGACCATCTCGAGGGTCAGCTCGTCGTGGTTGCGGAGGAAGACACCCCACTGGCAGTTGTCGGGGATGTCCGGCGTCTGCGCCATGATCTCCGAGATCGGGAACCGCTGCTCCCGCCGCACGGCCATGAACAGGCGCGGCATCACCGGGAAGTGGAAGGCCATCTGGCACTCGTCGCCGTTCTCGCCGAAGTACTCGACGACGTCGGCGGGCCACTGGTTGGCCTCGCAGAGCAGCACGCGGTCGGGGTAGTCCGCGTCGACGACCTTGCGCACCTCCTTGAGGAACTCGTGGGTGCGCGGCAGGTTCTCGCAGTTGGTGCCCTCCTCCTCGAAGAGGTAGGGCACGGCGTCCAACCGGAAGCCGTCGATGCCGAGGTCGAGCCAGAAGCGCAGGGCGTCGACGATCGCCTCCCGCACCTTCGGGTTCTCGAAGTTGAGGTCGGGCTGGTGGGAGAAGAACCGGTGCCAGAAGTACTGCTTGCGCACCGGGTCGAAGGTCCAGTTCGAGCTCTCGGTGTCGACGAAGATGATCCGCGCGTCGGCGTAACCGCTGTCGTCGTCGGCCCACACGTAGAAGTCGCCGTAGGGGCCGTCGGGGTCGCTGCGGCTGGCCTGGAACCAGGGGTGCTGGTCCGAGGTGTGGTTCATGACGAAGTCGATGATCACGCGCATGCCGCGGGCGTGGGCCTCGTCGAGGAACTCCTTGAAGTCCTCGATGGTGCCGAACTCGGGCAGCACCGCGGTGTAGTCGCTGACGTCGTAGCCGCCGTCGCGCAGCGGGGAGGCGAAGAACGGCGGCAGCCAGAGGCAGTCGACGCCGAGCCACTGCAGGTAGTCGAGCTTGTCGCGCATGCCGCGGAGGTCGCCGACGCCGTCGGCGTTGCTGTCGGCGAAGCCGCGGACGAGCACCTCGTAGAAGACGGCGCGCTTGTACCACTCGGGGTCGGTGCCCGGCGGGGGCAGGGCGGAGCGGCTCGCGGGTGCGTCGGGGACGGGAACGGACATCGGGAGCGGGTTCCCCTCTCGGTGGGAGGACCCCGTCGTCCCACCCCTCGGAGGCTCGGGGTGGGACCCGGGACGGGGCCGGAGATCGATCTCGCTAGGCGACGGGCGGGGGGAACTGGACGGAGCGCGGGAAGCTCAGCGCGAACACGTGCGCCGGCTCCCGGTAGGGGTCGAGCTCCACGTAGTTGAACTGGCCCCAGTCGTACCGGGCGCCGGTCAGCTCGTCGGTGACCCCGAAGCGCTCGTGCCAGTCCAGGCCGAGCGACGGGAGGTCCAGCGACGTCGTCCCGATCTGCGTGTCCCTGCTCGACAGGTTCACGACGACCAGGACGGCGTCGTCGGACGCCGGGTCGGTCTTGGAGAAGCAGAGCAGGTTGGGGTTGTCGACCTGGTGGAACCGCAGCGTGCGCAGCTGCTGCAGCGCCGGGTGGGCCCGCCGCACCTCGTTGAGCCGCCGCAGGTACGGGGCCAGGCTGCGGCCCGACGCCTCGGCGCCGGCCCAGTCGCGGGGGCGCAACGAGTACTTCTCGCTCTCGTAGTACTCCTCGCTGCCGGGCTTCACGGCCACGTGCTCGAAGAGCTCGAACCCGGAGTAGACGCCCCAGGTGGGGCTCATCATCGACGCAAGGACGGCTCGGATCTTGAACATCGGCGGGCCACCGAACTGCAGCGACTCGTGGAGGATGTCCGGGGTGTTCACGAAGAAGTTCGGCCGCATGTAGTGGCTGTTGGACGCCAGCTCCCGGCCGTACTCCTCCAGCTCCTCGCGGCCCGTGCGCCAGGTGAAGTAGGTGTAGGACTGCGTGAAGCCGAGCCGGGCGAGCTGGTGCATCATCGCCGGCCGGGTGAAGGCCTCGGCGAGGAAGAGCACGTCGGGGTGGCTCTGCTTGACGTCCCAGATCAGCCAGTGCCAGAAGTTCAACGGCTTGGTGTGCGGGTTGTCGACGCGGAAGATCTTCACCCCGGCGTCGATCCACACCTGGACCACCCGGCGGCACTCGGCGTAGATGCCCTCGGGGTCGTTGTCGAAGTTGACCGGGTAGATGTCCTGGTACTTCTTCGGCGGGTTCTCCGCGTAGGCGATCGTGCCGTCGGGCTTGGTGGTGAACCACTCGGGGTGCTCGGCCACCCACGGGTGGTCCGGGGCGGCCTGCAGCGCGAAGTCCAGCGCCACCTCCATGCCCAGCTCGCGGGTGCGGGCGACGAAGGCCCGGAAGTCGTCCATCGTCCCGAGCTGCGGGTGGACGGCGTCGTGCCCGCCCTCGGCGCTGCCGATCGCCCACGGCGAGCCGACGTCGTCCGGGCCGACCTCGTGCGGGTTGCCGCCGGGGAACTGGCTGGAGTTCGGGCCCTTGCGGTTGACCGTGCCGATCGGGTGGATCGGCGGCAGGTAGACGACGTCGAAACCCATGCCGGCGACGGCGGGCAGCCGGTCGGCGGCCGTGGTGAAGGTGCCGTGGGTCGGCCTCCCGGCCACCACCGGGCCCTCCGACCGCGGGAAGAACTCGTACCAGGAGCCGAACAGCGCCTCCTTGCGGTCCACCCAGACCTCGTAGGGCTGCGAGCGGGTGACCAGCTCGCGCACCGGGTGCTCGTGCAGGTAGCGCTGCAGGCCGGCGGCGAGCGCCGGGGCGATCCGGACGGTGAGCTCCTGCGAGGTGTCCCGCAGAGCGGCGGCGGCGGCCTCGACGCGGCCGCGCCAGTCCTCCTCGGCCTCGGCGGCCACCCGGTCGAGCAGCCGGGCGCCCTCCTCGAGGTCGTTGGCCAGCTCGTCGGGGCCCTGCCCGGCTTCGACCTTCACCTCGACGTGGTGCCGCCAGGTGGCCAGCGGGTCGCTCCACGCCTCGATGCGGAAGGTCCACAGACCCTCGCGGTCGGGCACGACGGTGGTCAGCCACCGGTCGGGCTCCGGCGGCAGCTTCGCCATGCGGAGGAAGGGCCCGGTCGCCTCGTCGCCGCCCGGCGGCGTCCAGACGACGTTGGCCGCGACGGCGTCGTGGCCCTCGCGGAAGACGGTGGCCGTGATCGGCACGTGCTCACCGATCACGGCGCGGGCGGAGAAGGACCCGCAGGACACGACGGGGGCGACATCGGTGATGCCGAGGCGGAGATCAGCGCGGCCAGTCATCGCCGACCACGCTACTGAGCTGCCGCCTCACCAGCATCTCGGCGGCCGATCCGGCCCCCGCGGCTCACCCGTCCGGGCTGGGGGGTGGGCCCGCGCGGCCGTGCGCGACGCACCTGCCGGTGGGCCCGGGACTGGTTAGGCTCGCCCGGTGCGAGCACTCCGCCGGTTCACCGTCCGCGCGGCTCTGCCGGAGCCGCTCCTCCCGCTGTCCCAGCTGGTGTCGAACCTCCGCTGGTCCTGGCACGCGGAGTCCCGCGACCTGTTCGAGGCGCTGGACCCCGACCTGTGGCGCCGCTGCGGCGGCGACCCGGTCAAGGCGCTCGGCGAGGTCTCGGCCGAGCGGCTGGCCACCCTGGCCAAGGACCGGCGCTTCGTCCGCCGGCTCACCGACGCCGTCGACGACCTGCAGGAGTACCTCTCCACGCCCCGCTGGTACCAGTCGCTGGGCGACGAGGCGCCGCGGAGCATCGCCTACTTCTCCGCCGAGTTCGGCATCACCGAGGTCCTGCCGCAGTACTCCGGCGGGCTCGGGATCCTCGCCGGTGACCACCTCAAGGCCGCCTCGGACCTGGGGGTCCCGCTGATCGGTGTGGGCCTGCTCTACCGGGCCGGCTACTTCAGCCAGGGGCTGTCCGCCGACGGCTGGCAGCTCGAGCACTACCCGTCGCTGGACCCGCACGGCCTGCCGATCAAGCTGGTGCGCCAGGCCGACGGCTCGGCCGTGGTCATCACCGTGCCGCTGCCCGAGGGGCGCACGCTGCACGCGCACGTCTGGCGGGCGCAGGTGGGGCGGGTGTCCCTGCTCCTGCTCGACAGCGACATCGAGGAGAACGCGCCGGCCGAGCGGCTCGTCACCGACCGGCTCTACGGCGGCGACGAGGACCACCGCCTCCGCCAGGAGATGCTGCTGGGCATCGGCGGGGTGCGGGCGGTGCGCGCCCACTGCTCGCTGACCGGCACGCCGCAGCCGGAGGTCTTCCACGCCAACGAGGGCCACGCCGGCTTCCAGGGGGTCGAGCGCATCCGCGAGCTCAGCGAGGCGCACGGCCTGGGCTTCGGCGAGGCGCTCCAGGCCGTCCGCGCGGGCACCGTCTTCACCACGCACACCCCGGTGCCGGCGGGCATCGACCGGTTCCCCAAGGCGCTGATCGAGCGCTACTTCGCCGGGTTCGGCGTCCCGATGGACCAGCTGCTGCCGCTGGGCGCCGAGGACGACCCGGCGAAGTTCAACATGGCGCACATGGGGCTGCGCCTGGGCCAGCGGGCCAACGGCGTCAGCCAGCTGCACGGGCACGTCAGCCGCGGCATGTTCAAGGACCTGTGGCCCGGGTTCGACGAGGGCGACGTGCCGATCGGCTCGATCACCAACGGGGTGCACGCCCCCACCTGGACCGCGCGCGAGCTGGTCGAGATGGGCACGCAGACCTCCAGCCAGGGCGACCCGGTGGAGGTGGACGGCGAGGTGCACTTCGACGGGGTCGACCGCATCCCGGCCGCGGAGCTGTGGGGCACCCGCAGGATGCTGCGCGCCCGCCTGGTCGAGGAGGTGCGCCGCCGCGTCCGGGAGACCGCGCTCTCGCGCGGGGCCACCGAGGCCGAGGTCGGCTGGACCGACCACGTCTTCGACCCCGACGTGCTCACCATCGGCTTCGCCCGGCGGGTGCCCTCCTACAAGCGGCTCACCCTGATGCTGCGCGACCCCGCGCGGCTCAAGGCGCTGCTGCTGGACCCCGAGCGGCCGGTCCAGCTGGTCATCGCCGGCAAGAGCCACCCGGCCGACGACGGCGGCAAGAAGCTGATCCAGCAGATGGTCACGTTCGCCGACGACCCGGAGATCCGGCACCGCATCGCCTTCCTGCCCGGCTACGACATCGGCATGGCCCGCTACCTCTACTGGGGCTGCGACGTCTGGCTGAACAACCCGCTGCGCCCGCTGGAGGCCTGCGGCACCTCGGGTATGAAGGCGGCGCTCAACGGGGGGCTGAACCTCTCCATCCGCGACGGGTGGTGGGACGAGTGGTTCGACGGCCAGAACGGCTGGGCGATCCCGACCGCCGACGGCGTCGCCGACCCCGACCGCCGCGACGAGGTCGAGGCCCGGGCGATCTACGACCTGCTCGAGACCCAGGTGCTGCCGCGGTTCTACGGGACCGACCACGACGGCATCCCGGGGCGGTGGGTCGAGATGGTGCGGCACACGCTGCGGGAGACCGGCCCCCGGGTGCTGGCCACCCGCATGGTGCGCGACTACGTCCGCGACCTGTACGTGCCGGCCGCGGGCTCGGCCCGGGCGATGGCCGCGGAGGGGTACGCGCCGGCGCGCACCGAGGCCTCATGGCGGGCGCACCTGCTGGCCCACTGGCACGACGTCCGGGTCGCGCACGTGGAGGCCACCGGCGCCGGCGACACCCCGGAGATCGGCTCGACGCTGGCGCTGCGCGCGGAGGTGGAGCTGCCCGGGCTGCAGCCCGACGACGTCGAGGTGCAGGCCGCCTACGGCCGGGTCGACGACGCCGACGGGCTGCACGAGGTGACCACGGTGCCCATGAGCCACGAGCACACCGACGGTTCGCGGCACTGGTTCACCGCCACGCTGCCGCTGGAGCGGACGGGTGCCTTCGGCTACACGGTGCGGGTGCTCCCGCACTCCGAGCACCTGGCCGACCCGGCGGAGCTCGGCGTGGTCAGCACCGCCTGAGGGGGAACCAGCGGGCACTCGGGCCACGCCGGTCACAGTGACCTCGTGTGACGTCGTCGCGCCCCGGCGTGGCGGTGGCCCGCGGCCAGCCAGAACGCTCGGGCATCACTAGGCTGGACGCCATGCCCGACCGCTGTGAAGTCCTCCCCGGAGATGCCGTCGTCGCTCGCCGTGGCGGCGGCCTGCTGTGGGTCGACGCTCCCGGCTCGCCCGCCCTCGTGTCGGCCCTGCACGCCTGCCTGGGTGTGTCGGGCCCCGGGGCCGACCGGGTGCTGGCCGCCGTGGCCGGTGAGGTGAGCTCCCTGGCCTCCGGCGGCGCCTCGTTCGCCCTCGTCCTCACCTCCGACTCCGGCACCGGCGTCGCGCTGTGGGCGGGCAAGGGCCAGCCGGCCGTCGACGGCGTCCCGGTCTCCGGCTCGTCGATCGAGGGGGGCACCCTCGCCACCGGCTTCTCGCTGGGGCAGTCGCTGTACGTGGGGCCCGGCCAGTCCGCGCCGCGCACCCCGCCGGGCGTGAGCTTCGACCTGGTCGAGGGCACCGTGCCCGGCGGTGGTGCCACGCTGCACCTGGCCGGCGCGGCGCCCGCCGCCGCTGCTGCGACGGCGGCCCCGGCCCCGGCGCAGTCGTTCTCGGCGAGCACGGACTCCGGCTTCGGCGCCGGCCGGGGCTCCTCCGCGGCCCGCCCCGACTCGGGCGAGCAGACCGCCTTCTGGCGGCCCGAGGCGAACGAGGCGGCGCCGATCCTGCGCTTCGACGACGGCATGGTCGTCACCATCGACGAGGACCTGGTGCTCGGCCGGCGTCCCGACAACCACGAGATGGTCTCCAGCGGCTCGGCCCGCGCGGTGCCGATCGCGGACACCCAGAACGTCCTCTCGTCGGCCCACGCGGCGCTCACCCGCAACGGCCGCGAGGTGTCGCTGGTGGACCTGGGCTCGCTCAACGGCACCCACGTCGCCGGCCCGGAGGCCACCGAGTGGACCCAGCTCGAGCCGGGGGTGGCCCACCCGCTCTCCGACGGCGACCGTCTCCTCCTCGGCTGGACCGTCATCACCTTCGAGCAGCCCCAGGACTGACGCGGAGCGTTGCACGCCGGAGGCCCGGAACCGACCAGGTTCCGGGCCTCCGGCGTTCAACGGTGCCGGACAATCACGGCGTGCACCTGGACTCCGCCCACGAGCTCGCGCTCAGCTCGCCCACCCGGCTCCCGGCAACCGCCCGCCGGCTCTCGCAGACGGTCCTGCTGGTGCTGCTGTCGGGGCGGATGTGGGTGCGGGACACCAGGGGGCGACGCCGCGACATCACGGGACCGACGTGGGTGGTCTGGTACCCCGGCGAGACGCTGGAGTACGGCGCCCACGGTGCCACGGTGCACTGGCTGTTCGCCGCACCGACCGGGCCGGTGCCGCCCGGATCGCCGCGACCGGGGTCGTCCGTGCGGCTCGCCGGCGACGGCGGGGAGGTCGAGGACGCACGGCTGATCCACTACCTGGACGACTCCCCGGACGGGTCCGGTCCGCTGTCCCTGGTCGCGGACGCCGCCGGCAGCGGCATCGGGATCAACGCCCTCACCGACGTCGTCGAGGTCGTGGAGGAGTCAGACGAGGACCTGTACCCCTGGGACTTCGGCCCGGGCCTGGACCACCCCGTTCGCCTGGGCCCGCGCTGATCAGGGACGGCGCTCGACCCGCAGCAGCCAGACGCACCGGCCGGGCAGCTCCACCGGCCCCGGGGGCAGGAAGGTGAGCGCCGGCGGGGTGCCACGGGCGTACTCCGTGGCGACCACCAGCTCGTAGCCGTCGGCCCACGGCGGGCCGGGCAGCTCGACGGTCACCGGGTCGGGCCCGGCGTGCAGCTCCACCAGGTAGGAGTCGTCGACCACCGGGTGGCCGTGCTCGTCGCGGTGCCGGATGCCGCGGCCGTCGAGGTACATGCCGATCGTCTGCAGCCCGGTGTCGAACCAGTCCCCGGTGGTCAGCTGGCCGCCGCCGGGGGCGAACCACGCCAGGTCCCGCGTGCCGCCGGTGCCCGCCAGCTCGTGCCCCTCGAAGAACGCTTCCTGCCGCAGCACGGGCGCCCCGCGGCGCAGCCGGACCAGCCGGGTGACGAAGGCCAGCAGGTCCTCGTCGGTGGCCGCCCAGTCCAGCCACGAGATCTCGTTGTCCTGGCAGTAGGCGTTGTTGTTGCCGCCCTGCGTCCGGCCCAGCTCGTCGCCGGCGGTGAGCATCGGCACCCCGGTGGACAGCAGCAGCGTGGCCAGCATGTTGCGCACCTGACGGGCCCGCAGCGCGACCACCTCGGGGTCGTCGGTGGGGCCCTCGACGCCGCAGTTCCAGTTCCGGTTGTGGCTCTCGCCGTCCCGGTTCTCCTCGCCGTTGGCCTCGTTGCGCTTGTGCTCGTAGGTGACGAGGTCGGCCATGGGGAAGCCGTCGTGCGCCGTCACGAAGTTGATCGAGGCGAACGGCCGCCGGCCGTCGGAGCGGTACAGGTCCGAGGAGCCGGTCAGCCGGTAGGCGAGGTCACGGACGCCGACGTGTGCTCCCGACCAGACGTCGCGGACGGTGTCGCGGTACTTGCCGTTCCACTCCGTCCACGGCGGCGGGAAGTTGCCCACCTGGTAGCCACCGGGGCCGACGTCCCACGGCTCGGCGATCAGCTTCACCTGGCTGACCACCGGGTCCTGGTGCACGACGTCGAAGAAGGCCGACAGCCGGTCGACGTCGTGCATGGAGCGGGCCAGCGCGGAGGCGAGGTCGAAGCGGAAGCCGTCGACGTGCATCTCGGTGACCCAGTAGCGCAGCGAGTCCATGAGCAGGCCCAGCACGGCCGGCCGGCGCACGTCGAGGGTGTTCCCGCAGCCGGTGTAGTCGGTGTAGCGGGCGGGGTTGCCGCCGTCGAGCCGGTAGTAGCCGGGGTTGTCGATGCCCTTGAACGACAGCGTCGGGCCGGTGTGGTCGCCCTCGGCCGTGTGGTTGTAGACGACGTCGAGGACCACCTCGATCCCCGCGGCGTGCAGCTCCTTCACCATCGTCTTGAACTCGGTGACCTGCTGGCCGCCGCTGCCCGAGGCGCTGTAGGCCGCGTGCGGCGCGAAGTAGCCGAGCGTGTTGTAGCCCCAGTAGTTGGTCAGCCCGCGGCGCAGCAGGTGCGGCTCGCTGACGAAGTGGTGCACCGGCAGCAGCTCCACCGCCGTCACCCCCAGCGCCAGCAGGTGCTCGACGAACGCCGGGTGCGCGAGGCCGGCGTAGGTGCCGCGCAGGTGCGGCGGCACGCCGGGGTGCCGGGCGGTGGCGCCCTTGACGTGCACCTCGTAGACGACGGTGTCCGACCAGGAGCGCCGGAGCGGGCGGTCGCCGTCCCAGGGGAACGGGTCGTGGACGACGACGCCGCGGGGCACGTGGGGCGCGGAGTCCTGGTCGTCGGCTACGGCGGAGTCGGGGTGGTCGAACGGGTGCCCGAACAGCGCGGGGTGCAGCCGCAGCTCACCGTCGACGGCCCGCGCGTAGGGGTCGAGCAGCAGCTTCGCGGGGTTGTACCGGTGGCCGGAGGCCGGGTCGTAGCCGCCGTGCACGCGGTAGCCGTAGCGCTGCCCCGGGCCGACGCCCGGCAGCCGGCCGTGCCACACCTGGTGGGTCGTCTCCTCCAGGCGGTGCCGGTGCTCGGTCCCGTCGGGGTCGAACAGGCACAGGTCGACGGCGGAGGCGCCGGCCGACCACAGCGCGAAGTTCGTCCCGCGGCCGTCCCACACCGCGCCGAGGGGGGCGGGCGCGCCGGGCAGCACGTCGGGGACCAGGTGTCCGGCCGCTGCGTGTTCGGTCACCGGGCGATCGTGCCTGGTCCTGGCCCGGAGCGGGCGCACCGACCGGCGCGGGGGTTGGTTGGATGGGGGCGTGCCGAATGCTGACGCCCTCGCGGGGGCGGTCGTACGGATGACCGGCGTCGACGTCGTGCGGGGCGGGAACCACCTGCTCCGCGGCGTGGACTGGGCGGTGGAGGGGGACCACCGCTGGGTGGTGCTCGGCCCCAACGGGGCGGGGAAGACCACGCTGCTGCAGCTCGCCGCCGCGCAGCTGCACCCGACGCAGGGCGAGGTGCGGCTGCTGGGCGAGACGCTCGGCGCCGTCGACGTCTTCGAGCTGCGGCCGCGCATCGGGCTGACCAGCGCGTCGCTCGCCCAGCGCATCGGGCCGGCGGAGAAGACCGGTGACGTCGTCGTCTCGGCCGGCTACGCGGTGGTCGGCCGCTGGCGGGAGCGCTACGACGTCCACGACCTGACCCGGGCCGGGATGCTCATGGCGCAGTGGGGCGTCGCCCAGTACGCGCACCGGCCGTTCGGCACCCTGAGCGAGGGCGAGCGCAAGCGCACCCAGATCGCCCGCGCGCTGATGCCCGACCCGGAGCTGCTGCTGCTCGACGAGCCCGGCGCCGGGCTGGACCTCGGGGGGCGCGAGGACCTCGTCTCCCGCCTGTCGGACCTGGCCCGCTACCACTACGCGCCCGCGCAGGTGCTGGTCACCCACCACGTCGAGGAGATCCCGCCGGGCTACACCCACGCCCTGCTCCTGCGGGAGGGCGAGGTCGTCGCCTCCGGCGCGGCCGACGACGTCCTCACCGCCGGGCACCTGTCGGACACGTTCGGGCTCCCCCTCGAGCTGACCCGCACCGACGGGCGGTTCACCGCACGGCGGGCTCGCTAAGGTGCGCTCCATGGCATCGACGCCCGAGTTCGTGACCCTGCAGGTGGCCGACGGGGTGGGCACGATCCGCCTCGACCGGCCGAAGATGAACGCCATCGACGAGCAGCTGCACCTGGAGGTCCGGGCGGCGGCGCTCGAGGCCGGCGAGCGGGCCGACGTGCGCGCCGTCGTCCTCTACGGCGGCGAGCGGGTCTTCGCCGCGGGCGCCGACATCAAGGCGATGTCGCAGCTGGACGGCCGGTCGATGGTCGCCTGGGGCCGCGAGCTGCAGGACTCCTTCCGCGCGGTGGCGCGCATCCCGAAGCCGGTCATCGCCGCGGTCACCGGCTACGCCCTCGGTGGTGGCTACGAGCTCGCGCTGTGCGCGGACTTCCGGGTGCTCGGCGCGGGCGCGAAGGTCGGCCAGCCCGAGATCCTGCTCGGCGTCATCCCGGGTGCGGGCGGCACGCAGCGGCTGGCCCGGCTGGTCGGCCCGGCCCGGGCCAAGGACCTGGTCTTCACCGGCCGCCACGTCGGTGCGGAGGAGGCCCTGGAGATGGGGCTGGCCGACGCCGTCGTCCCCGACGCGGAGGTCTACGACACCGCGCTGGCCATGGCGCGCAAGCTCGCCGCCGGCCCGCCGCTGGCCCTGGCCGCCGCCAAGCGCGCCATCGACGAGGGGCTCGACCTGTCGCTCGACGAGGGGCTGGACCTGGAGAGCCGGCTGTTCGCCGAGCTGTTCGACACCGAGGACCAGAAGGCCGGCATGCGCTCGTTCCTGGACAGCGGTCCGGGCCAGGCCGAGTTCTCCGGCCGCTGACCCCGGTGGACGACGTCGTCGACCGGTCCGACCCGGGCGGGCGGGAGTGGGTCGACCGGGCGGTCGCCGTCGTCGAGGCCGACGCCCGGCGCAGCGCGGACACCCACCTGCTGGTCTACCCGCTGCCGCCCGAGTGGGGCGTCGACCTCTACCTCAAGGACGAGTCGACCCACCCCACGGGCAGCCTCAAGCACCGGCTGGCGCGGTCGCTGTTCCTCTACGGGCTCTGCTCAGGGCAGATCACCGAGGGCAGCACGGTCGTCGAGGCCTCCAGCGGGTCGACGGCGGTGAGCGAGGCCTACTTCGCCCGGATGCTCGGCCTGCCGTTCGTCGCGGTGGTGCCGCGCTCGACCAGCCCCGAGAAGGTCGCGCTCATCGAGTTCCACGGCGGTCGCTGCCACTTCGTCGACCGGGCGCCCGACATCTACGGGGAGGCCCGCCGGCTGGCCGCCGAGTGCGGGGGCCACTACCTCGACCAGTTCACCTACGCGGAGCGGGCCACCGACTGGCGCGGCAACAACAACATCGCCGAGTCGATCTTCGAGCAGCTCTCCGCCGAGCCGCACCCGGTGCCCGAGTGGGTCGTGGTCGGGGCGGGCACCGGCGGCACCAGCGCCACCATCGGCCGCTACCTCCGCTACCGGCGG
Organism: Blastococcus sp. KM273128; assembly: GCF_021698975.1. Taxonomy (GTDB): domain Bacteria; phylum Actinomycetota; class Actinomycetes; order Mycobacteriales; family Geodermatophilaceae; genus Blastococcus. Next base: position 24,672 of record NZ_SSXA01000014.1, read on the forward strand.
CACCCGACGCGGCTGGCCGTCGTCGACCCGGAGAACTCCGCCTTCTTCCCCGGCTACGCCGCGCTCGATGCCGGCTGGACGACCGGCACCCCGTCGCGCATCGAGGGCATCGGGCGGCCGCGGGTGGAGCCCTCGTTCGTGCCCACCATCGTCGACCGGATGGTCGCCGTGCCCGACGCGGCGTCCCTGGCCGCGATGCGGCACCTGGAGCGGGTCACCGGGCGCCGGGCCGGGGGGTCCACCGGGACCAACCTGTGGGGCGCGTTCGGGCTGGTCGCCGAGATGGTCGCCGCGGGGCGCCGCGGGAGCGTCGTCACCCTGCTGTGCGACGGCGGGGAGCGGTACGCCCGGACGTACTACTCGGACGACTGGGTGGCGGCCCAGGGCCTGGACCTCGCGCCGTACGCGGCGACGCTCGAGCGGTTCGCCGCGACGGGGGAGTGGGCGGCCCCACCGATCCCACGGGCGTGACGTGCCTCACCCGCCCCTCGCACCCCGGCGGCGTTACCCCGCAGTAGCCTCCATCCTTGGAGCCAGGCGGGCCCGCGTGCCCGCATCCTGAACGCGTCCTGAGGAAGGTTCAGCGCGATGAACATCGTCGTTCTTGTCAAGCAGGTCCCGGACTCGGGTAGTGAGCGGAAGCTGGACCCGGCCGACAACACCGTCGCCCGGGCCGCCGCCGACAACGTCATCAACGAGATGGACGAGTACGCCATCGAGGAGGCGCTCACCATCAAGGAGGCGCAGGGCGGCGAGGTCACCGTGCTCACGGTCGGCCCCGACTCCGCCACCGACGCCATCCGCAAGGCGCTGTCCATGGGCGCCGACAAGGCCGTGCACGTCGTCGACGACGCCATCCACGGCTCGTGCGCGGTGCAGACCTCCGCCGTCCTCGCGGCGGCGCTGGGCCAGATGGAGTACGACCTGGTCATGTGCGGCGCGGAGGCCACCGACGCGCAGCTGTCGGTCATGCCCGCCCTGCTCGCCGAGCGCCTCGGCATCCCGCAGCTCTCCGGTGCCCGCAAGGTCACCATCGAGGGCGGCACCGCGAAGGTGGAGCGGCAGACCGACGGCGGCTTCTGGGCCCTGGAGGCCCCGCTCCCGGCGATCATCTCGACCTGGGACACGATCAACGAGCCGCGCTACCCCTCGTTCAAGGGGATCATGGCCGCGAAGAAGAAGCCGGTCGAGACCAAGACGCTGGCCGACATCGGCGTCGACGCGGGCAGCGTCGGCCTGGCCACCGCCACCAGCAAGGTCCTCGACTTCGCCGGCCGCCCGCCGAAGGGCGAGGGCGTCAAGGTGACCGACGAGGGCGACGGCGCGCAGAAGTTCGTCGACTACCTCGCCGGCCAGAAGATCGTCTGACCCCCGCCCGGATCGAAGGAAGAGGAGAACACCCATGGCAGAGGTCCTGGTCCTTGCCGAGCTCAACCCGGCCGGCGGCGGCGTCCGCAAGACCACCCTGGAGGCCCTGACCGCGGCCCGCGCGCTCGGTGAGCCGTCGGCCGTCGTCCTCGGCGCGCCCGGCACGGCCGCCGGCGTCCGCGACCAGCTCGCGGAGTACGGCGCCGCGACGGTCTACGTCGCCGAGTCGGCCGACATCGACGACTACCTCGTGGCACCCAAGGCCGAGGTGCTGGCGCAGCTGGTGGCCGAGAAGTCGCCCGCCGCCGTCGTCATCCCGTCCTCCCCGGAGGGCAAGGAGATCGCCGCCCGCCTGGCCGTCAAGACCGGCAGCGGCTTCCTCACCGACGTCACCGAGATCGCCTCCGACGGCACCGCCACCCAGGTGGCGTTCGCCGGCGCGACGATCGTGCACTCGCAGGTCACGGTCGGCACCCCGATCTACACGCTGCGCGGCAACTCGATCGCCGCCGAGCCGGCCCCGGCCGCCGGTGCCGAGCAGACCGTGGACGTCGCCGTGAGCGACGCCGCCAAGCAGGTCCGCGTCGTCGAGCGCGTCGTCGAGCAGAAGAGCAGCCGCCCCGAGCTCACCGAGGCCTCGATCGTCGTCTCCGGTGGCCGCGGCGTGGCCAGCGCCGAGAACTTCTCGATCATCGAGGGCCTGGCCGACTCGCTCGGTGCCGCCGTCGGCGCCTCCCGCGCCGCCGTCGACTCCGGCTTCTACCCGCACAGCTTCCAGGTCGGGCAGACCGGCAAGACCGTCTCGCCGCAGCTCTACGTGGCCGTCGGCATCTCCGGTGCCATCCAGCACCGCGCCGGCATGCAGACCAGCAAGACGATCGTCGCCATCAACAAGGACCCCGAGGCGCCGATCTTCGAGCTGGCCGACTTCGGCGTCGTCGGTGACCTGAACACCGTCGTCCCGGCCGCCACCGAGCAGATCAACGCCCGCAAATAAAACACCCCGTCCCCCTCCAGCCTCGCTCCGCTCGCCCGGAGCCTCTGGACGGGGCCGGCTGAGCGGAGACACTCCGCGCAGGTCGGACCAACGTCTGAGCGCCGGTCCCCGGGAGGGGGTCGGCGCTCGACGCATGTCCGGGAGCGGGAAGCAGCCGGGAGCGCGGGTGGTTGAGCACCGCGTGGACACCGTCGCGCCCCCGGCGCTGTTCGACCGGGCGCACCGGCTCACCACCGCCGGCCTGCTGATGCTGGTCACCTTCGTCGCCTTCGAGGCGATGGCGGTGGCCACGGCGATGCCGACCGCGGTCGCCGAGCTGGACGGGCTGGCCTGGTACGCGTGGCCGTTCAGCGCCTTCCTCGTCGCCTCGGTGGTCGGGATGGTGGTCGGCGGCGACCTCGGTGACCGCCGCGGCCCCCGGGTGGCGCTGCTGACCGGTGTGGCGGTGTTCGCGGCGGGGCTGCTGGCCGCCGGCGTCGCGGGCGACATGGCGCTGTTCGTCGCCGCCCGGGCGCTGCAGGGCATCGGCGGCGGGGCGATCGCCGTCGCCCTGTACGTCGTGGCCGGGCAGGCGTTCGCACCCGGGCTGCGGCCGCGGCTGTTCGGCGCGTTCGCCGCCGCGTGGGTGCTGCCGGCGCTGGTCGGCCCCGTCGTCGCCGGGCTGGTCACCACGCACCTCACCTGGCGGCTGGTCTTCCTCGGCCTGCTGCCGCTCATCCTGCTGGGCCTCGGTCTGGTGCTGCCCGCCGCCCGGGCGCTGCCGCGGCCCGCCGCGCCCGCGGTGCCCGCCTCCGCCCGCCGGTGGTGGGCGCTGCTGGCCGGCGTCGGGATCGCCGCGCTGCAGTACGCCGGCCAGCGCCTGGACCTCCTGGCGGCCGGGATCGCCGTCGCCGGGCTGCTGACCCTCGTCGCCGGCCTGCGCCCGCTGCTGCCCCCGGGGACCGCCGTCGCCCGCCCGGGGCTGCCCGCGGTGGTCGCCGGCCGCGGCCTGCTGGCCGGCGCCTTCTTCGGCATGGACGCGCTGCTGCCGCTGGCCCTCACCGAGCTGCACGGCTACTCGGCCACCGCCGCCGGCGTCCCGCTCACCGCGGGTGCGCTGGGCTGGGCCACCGCCTCGCAGCTGCAGGGCCGCAACCCGCAGTGGTCGCGGGTGCGGTTGCTGCGGCTCGGGTTCGGCGTGCTCACCGCCGGGCTGCTGGCCACGGCCGCCATCGCCGTCCCCGGGATCGGCGGCTGGCCCGCCTACGCGAGCTGGGCGGTGGCCGGTCTCGGCATGGGGCTGGGCATGCCGAGCCTGAGCGTCCTCCTGCTCGAGCGGTCCTCGGACGAGACCCGTGGCGCGGACTCCGCCGCCTTCCAGATCGCCGACGTCACCGGTGCCGCCGCCTGCGTCGGCGTGGTCGGTGTGCTCGTCGCCGCCGCGGCCGGCGGAACGCTGTCCTTCCCGGTCGCGGTGCTGGCCGGTGTGGTGCTGCTCTCGGCCGTCGCGGTCGCGGGTGCGGTGCTGGCCCCACGGGCGGGTGGTGCTCCGGCGGCGGCAACCGGCCCCGCCGTCCCCGCGACTACCCTGAGCGCGTCATGACCTACTCGGATCCGGTCTACCTCGACCACGCGGCGACCACGCCGATGCTGCCCGAGGTGCTGGCGGCGATGACCGGCCAGCTCGGCCGCGTGGGCAACGCCTCGTCGTTGCACGCCAGCGGCCGGGCGGCGCGCCGTGCGGCCGAGCAGGCCCGCGAGCGGCTGGCCGAGGCGCTGGGCGCGCGCCCGTCGGAGGTGCTGTTCACCGGCGGCGGCACCGAGAGCGACAACCTGGCCGTCAAGGGGCTGTTCTGGGCCCGGCGCGCGGCCGACTCCCGCCGCCGCCGCATCGTCGTCAGCCCGGCCGAACACCACGCCGTCCTGGACAGCGTCGAGTGGCTGGCCAAGCACGAGGGCGCCGAGGTGACCTGGCTGCCGGTGGAGCCCTCGGGGCGGGTGACCCCGGCCGCGCTGGCCGAGGCGCTCGGCGACGGCAGCGACGTCGCCGTCGCCAGCGTCATGTGGGCCAACAACGAGATCGGCGCGGTGAGCGACGTCGCCGCGCTCGCCGCGGTGGCGCACGACGTCGGCGTGCCGTTCCACACCGACGCCGTGCAGGCGGTCGGGCAGGTGCTGGTCGACTTCGGCGCCAGCGGCGTCGACGCCCTCACCATGACCGGGCACAAGCTGGGCGGCCCGATGGGCGCCGGCGTCCTGCTGCTGCGCCGCGACGCCGAGTGCACGCCCCTGCTGCACGGCGGCGGACAGGAGCGGGACGTCCGCTCCGGCACGCTGGACGTCGCCGCCATCGTCGGGCTCGCGGTGGCGGCCGCAGCGGCGGTGGACGGGCGCGTCGAGCGGGCCGCCGAGCTCGCCCGGCTGCGCGACCGGCTGGTGGCCGGGGTCGTGGCGCAGGTGCCCGACGCGCAGCTCAACGGGCCGGCTCTGGACGACGTCGTCCGCTCGGGGCCCGGCCGGCTCCCCGGCAACGCGCACCTGTCGTTCCCCGGCGCCGAGGGCGACGCGCTGCTCATGCTGCTCGACGCCAAGGGCATCGAGTGCTCGACCGGTTCCGCCTGCAGCGCGGGGGTGGCCCGGCCGAGCCACGTGCTGCTGGCCGTGGGCGCCGACCCGGAGCGGGCGCGCAGCTCGCTGCGGTTCAGCCTCGGGCACACCAGCACCGACGCCGACGTCGACGCGCTCCTCGCCGTCATCGCCCCCGTGGTCGAGCGGGCCCGGCGGGCCGGGACGGGGCGCCGGTGAGGGTCCTGGCGGCGATGAGCGGGGGCGTCGACTCCGCCGTGGCCGCGGCCCTGGCCGTCGACGCCGGGCACGACGTCACCGGGGTGCACCTGGCGCTCTCCCCGGACCGGCAGGCGCTGCGCAGCGGGGCCCGCGGGTGCTGCAGCGTCGAGGACGCCCACGACGCCCGGCGGGTCGCCGACGAGCTCGGCATCCCCTTCTACGTGTGGGACCTGGCCGAGCGGTTCACCGAGGACGTCGTCGACGACTTCGTCGCCGAGTACGCCGCCGGGCGCACCCCCAACCCGTGCCTGCGCTGCAACGAGAGGATCAAGTTCTCGGCGGTGCTGGACCGCGCGCGGGCGCTGGGCTTCGACGCCGTGGTCACCGGGCACCACGCGCGGCTGGCCGACGGCGAGCTGCGGCGCTCGGTCGACGCCGCCAAGGACCAGTCCTACGTGCTCGGGGTGCTCACCGCCGAGCAGCTGTCGGCGGCGGCGTTCCCGCTGGGCGGCATGACCAAGGACCGGGTGCGGGAGATCGCCGCCGAGCGCGGCTTCGGCGTCGCGGCGAAGCCCGACTCGCACGACATCTGCTTCATCCCCGACGGCGACACCCGCGGCTTCCTGGCCCGCCGGCTGGGCAGCCGCCGGGGCCCGGTCGTCGACGCCGCCACCGGCGCGACCGTCGGCGAGCACGAGGGCACCTACGGCTTCACCGTCGGCCAGCGGCGGGGGCTCGGGGTCACCGCCGGCGACTCGCGGCCCCGCTACGTGCTCGGCATCGAGCCGGTGAGCCGCACGGTGACCATCGGCACCGCCGACCTCGCCGGGGTGTGCTGCGTCGTCACCGCGGCGCCCACGTGGACCGGGACGGCGCCGGCGCTGCCGTTCCGGGCGGAGGTGCAGCTGCGCGCCCACGGCACCCCCGTGCCCTGCGAGGTGACCGGGGACGACGCCGGCGGGCTGCGCATCCTGCTGGACGAGGACCAGCGCGGGGTGGCCGCCGGGCAGTCCGCGGTGCTCTACGCGCCCGACCCGCTGCGCGGCGACCTCGTCCTGGGCCAGGCCGCCGTCCGCAGCGCCACCGCGACGCGCGGCTGAGACCCCCCACCGGCCGTCGGACCTCCCGCACACGGGCCGGTGAACACCCGCCGACGACGGCGTGGCCGCGACGGCTCCGAGTGGCGGGCCGCGGGGAGCCGTGATCACCTCGCAGGGACCTGGTTCCGAGGAGCGGGAGGTGCCGTGCCCCGGGTCCGTCCTGCCCGAGCGGCCCTGGCGGTGGTGCTGCTCCTCGTGCTGGCCGCCTGCCGCGCCGGCGCCGCACCCGGGGACGACGGGCCACCCGCGCCGGAGGCCGTGCCCGCCGCCCCCACGGACACCGAGGTCCAGGTCCTCGCGATCAACGACTTCCACGGGCAGCTGCGCCCGCCCCGCGGGCCCGCCGGCACCCTCGAGACGGGCGTGCCCGGCCCGGGTGCCGACGGCCGGCCGGGCACCGAGGACGACGGTCCGCAGCTCGTCGGTGGCGCGGCGCACCTGGCCCGGACCCTGGCCGACCGGCGGGCCGACTTCGGCGGGGAGCCGCAGGACTCGCTCACGCTGGGCGCCGGGGACATGGTCGGCGCCTCGCCGTTCGTCTCCGGTGCCTTCCGGGACGAGCCCGCGGTGGAGGTCCTCGACGCGCTCGGGCTGGACTTCTCCGCCGTCGGCAACCACGAGTTCGACCGCGGGGTGCAGGAGCTGCTGCGGCTCTCGGCCGCCGGTGACGGCAGCTTCTCGGACGACGTGGAGGCGTGCGCCGGTGTCGTCGCCGAGGAGACCGGGTGCTTCGCCGACAGCACCGGTGAGCCCTTCAGCGGGGCGGCGTTCGGCTACCTGGCCGCCAACGTCGTCGACCAGCGGACCGGCGACCCGGTCCTGCCGCCCTACGCGGTGGTGCAGACCTCCGGCGGCGTCGAGATCGGCATCGTGGGCGTCGTGACCGCCGACACCCCCGGGATGGTGCTGCCGTCCGGGATCGCCGGCTTCGAGTTCGGCGACGAGGCCGAGGCCGCGAACCGCTACGTGGCGGAGCTGCAGGACCGCGGGGTGGAGGCGATCGTGCTGCTGGTCCACGAGGGCGGGGCGCAGAGCGGTGGCTACGACGAGTGCGCCGGCGACCTGGCCGGCACGGCCATCGAGGAGATCAACGCCGCCGTGGCACCGGCCGTGGACGTCGTCGTCACCGGTCACACCCACGGCGCCTACGACTGCCGGCTCCCCGACCCGGACGGTTTCCCGCGTCCCGTCGTGCAGGCGGGCCCGCACGGGACCTCGGTCGTCGACCTCCGGTTCGTCGTCGGTGCCGACGGGGACGTGCGGCGGGACACCGTCACCTCGACCGCCGTGCCGGTGCTCCGGTCGGAGCCGGACCCGGAGGTGGCCCGGATCGTCGAGCACTGGACCGCCCGGGCGGAGGACGAGGGGGGCGACACCCCGGTCGCCGTGCTGACGGGCGACGTCCGCCGCGGCCCCGGCCCGTCGTCGCCGCTGGGCGTGCTCGTCGGGGACGCGATGCTGGCCGCGGCGACCGCCGAGGTCGCCGGGCCGGCGCCGCTCGCCGCCTTCACCAGCAGCGGCAGCATCCGCGCCGACCTGGTGGCCCGCGAAGACTCCGGCGAGGTCCGGCGCCGGGACGTGTACGCCGTCGTGTCGCTGCCGTACACCGTCGACGTCGTCACCGTCCCCGGGGCGACGATCCGGCAGGCGTTCGAGCAGCAGTTCACCGAGGACGGCGGGCTGGGGCCGTTCCCGCTCGAGGTCTCCGGCGGGGTCGCCTACTCGTACGACCCCGCGCGCCCGCCCGGCGATCGCGTCGACCCGTGCTCCCTCGTCCTCGGCGACCAGCGGGTCGACCCCGCGGGGAGCTACCGGATCGCCCTGACCTCGCACCTGCGGGTGGGGAGCGACGGGTACACGGCCTTCGCCTCCGGTGCCGGGGCGGTCCGCGGGCCGGACCTGTCCGACGCCTTCGTGGAGCACCTCGCGGCCCGGTCGCCGGTCGACCCGCCCGCGCCGGCCCGGGTGGTGGCCACCGCGGAGCGCCTGGCCTGCTGACCCGGCCGACCGTCGTCCGGGGCGTCCGACCGGCGGGCTAGCGTCGTGGCATGGCTGCATCGACCGAGAGCGGGCGTCCGGCACCCGGGACGTGGGGCCCCGCCACCGGTGTCGGGTCGTTGCCCGGCAGCGACGCCGCCGAGGCGGTGCGCACCGTGGTGGGGGAGCTGCCCGAATTCGCCCACCTGCCCGAGCTGCCCGGCCGGGGCGCCGGGGCCGACATGCTCGGCCGCAGCGCCGCCCTGCTGGTCGACCTCGCCGTCGACCTCACCCCGGCGGGCTGGCGGCTGGTGCCGCGGCCCGGCATCGACCAGCAGCGGGCCGAGGAGTTCCTCGCCCGTGACCTCGACGCCCTGCACGACCTGGCGGACGGCTGGACCGGGCCGTTCAAGGTGCAGGCGACCGGACCGTGGACCCTCGCCGCGGGGCTGGAGCGCACCCGCGGCGACCGCGCGGTCGTGGACCCGGGCGCCCGCCGGGACCTGGGCCAGTCGCTGGCGGAGGGGCTGACCGCGCACGTGGCGGCCGTGCAGGCCCGGCTCCCCGGGGCGCGGGTGGTGGTGCAGCTCGACGAGCCGTCGGTCCCCGCCGTCCTCCAGGGCGCGCTGCCGACGGCGAGCGGGTTCGGGAAGCTGCCGGCGGTCGCCGCGGACGTCGTGGAGCAGGAGCTGGCGGCCGTGGTGCGCGCGCTGCCCGGGCCCGTGGTCGTGCACTGCTGCGCGCCCCGGATGCCGCTGGGGCTGTTCCGCGCCGCCGGTGCGGCCGGGCTCTCGTTCGACCTGGGCCTGGTGCAGGACCTCGACGCGGTGGGGGAGGCGGTGGACGCGGGGGTGCACCTGCTGCCCGGCGTCGTCCCCGGCACCGATGCCGCGCTGCCCGCGCCCAGGGCGACGGCGACGCGGGTGCAGGCGTGGTGGCGGGAGCTCGGCTTCGCCGCCGACCGCCTGCCGGACGCGGTGACGCTGACCCCCGCCTGCGGGCTGGCCGGTGCGACGCCGGCCTACGCCCGCGCGGCCATGCGCCAGGTGCGCGAGGCCGCGAAGTACCTGCAGCCCGGCTGACCGCACCACCGGACGGGTGAGCGCCGGTTGACCGTCGTACCCGCCGGATACCGTTCGACCGTGAGCACCGACGCCGACCTCGTCGAACCGTCCGTCACCCCGGTGGCCGACCGCGAGGACCTCACCGAGGTCCCCGACGACGTGCGCACCCGGCACCGCGACCTCTCCGAGGAGCTGGACCGGTACGCGTTCGCCTACTACGTGCGGGACGAGCCGCTGGTCAGCGACGGCCAGTACGACGAGCTGATGGCGCAGCTGAAGGAGATCGAGGCCGCGCACCCGGCGCTGGTCACGCCCGACTCGCCCAGCCAGAAGGTCAACGGCGGCTTCACCGCCACCTTCGCCCCGGTGCAGCACCTGGAGCGGATGCAGAGCCTGGACAACGCGTTCAGCAGCGACGAGCTGTCGGCGTGGGCGGCGCGGGCCGAGCGGGAGGGCGCGGCCGGGGGCAGCTACCTCTGCGAGCTCAAGGTCGACGGCGTGGCCGTCGACCTCGTCTACGAGAAGGGCCGCCTGGTCCGCGCCGCCACCCGGGGTGACGGCGTGACCGGGGAGGACGTGACGGCCAACGTCCGGACGATGCGCGACGTCCCGCAGCAGCTCGCGGGGGAGGACGTGCCCGAGCTGCTCGAGGTCCGCGGTGAGATCTACTTCCCGGTGGCGGCGTTCGCCGACGTCAACGCGGCCATGGTCGAGCAGGGGCGGCCGCCGTTCGCCAACCCGCGCAACGCCGCGGCCGGCTCGCTGCGCCAGAAGGACGCGAAGGTCACCGCGTCGCGGCCGCTCCGGCTGGTCGTCCACGGGCTGGGTGCGCGCACCGGGTTCGAGCCGGAGCGCCAGTCGGAGGCGTACGAGGGGCTGCGGGCACTGGGCCTCCCGGTGAGCGACCGCTTCGAGGTGGTGGCCGACCTCGAGGGCGTCTGGGCCTTCATCGAGCGCTACCGCGAGCAGCGCCACTCGGTGGAGCACGAGATCGACGGCGTGGTGGTGAAGGTCGACCAGGTGGCGCTGCAGCGCCGGCTGGGGTCGACCTCGCGGGCGCCGCGCTGGGCGATCGCCTTCAAGTACCCGCCGGAGGAGGCGACGACGCGGCTCGTCGACATCCGGGTCAACGTCGGCCGGACCGGCCGGGTGACGCCGTTCGCGTTCATGGAGCCGGTGAAGGTGGCCGGGTCCACGGTGCAGCTGGCCACGCTGCACAACGCCAGCGAGGTCAAGCGCAAGGGCGTGCTGATCGGGGACACGGTCGTCATCCGCAAGGCCGGTGACGTCATCCCCGAGGTGCTGGGGCCGGTGGTCGCCGCGCGCACGGGTGACGAGCGCAAGTTCGTGATGCCGAGCCACTGCCCCGAGTGCGGCACGGAGCTGCGGCCGGAGAAGGAGGGCGACGCCGACATCCGCTGCCCCAACGCCCGGTCGTGCCCGGCGCAGCTGCGGGAGCGGGTCTTCCACGTGGCCGGGCGCGGTGCCTTCGACATCGAGAACCTCGGCTACGAGGCGGCGGTCGCGCTGCTGCAGAGCCGGCTGCTCACCGACGAGGGCGACCTGTTCTTCCTGGACGAGGAGCAGTTGTGCCGCAGTGCGTTCTTCACGCGGAAGAACGGCACCCTGTCGGCCAACGGCGCCAAGCTGCTCGCCAACCTGCAGACCCGCAAGGACGTCCCGCTGTGGCGGGTGCTCGTCGCGCTGTCGATCCGGCACGTGGGGCCCACCGCCGCGCAGGCGCTGGCCCGCGACTTCCGCTCGATGGACCGGATCACGGCCGCGACGGAGGAGGAGCTGGCCGCGGCCGACGGGGTCGGCCCGACGATCGCCCGCTCCGTGCGCGACTGGTTCTCCGTCGACTGGCACCGCGACGTCGTGGAGAAGTGGCGGCAGGCGGGTGTGCGGATGGCCGACGCCGCGGAGGACGCGCCGCCGGGTCCGCTCACCGGCGTCACCGTCGTCGTCACCGGCTCGCTGCGGGACTTCAGCCGTGACCAGGCGATCGCGGCGATCCAGGAGCGCGGCGGCAAGGTGACCGGGTCGGTGTCGAAGAAGACCGGTTTCGTCGTGGTGGGCGCCGACCCCGGCAGCAAGTACGACAAGGCCGTGCAGGTGAAGGCGCCGATCCTCGACGACGACGGCTTCCGCGTGCTGCTGGAGCAGGGCCCGGACGCTGCCCGCGAGGTAGCGACCATCGGTGACGGCACCGAGTAGCCGACGTTTCCTCACCACGCCCGCGCGGTGACGTCTGCGGCGGCCCGTCTGGCGAAGCGCTCACCGGGTCAGTAGGGCGGGGGAGTCGTGGTCGCGACCAGTCCGGTGGGGGTGGTCACCGTCAGCTGCCCGTCGGTGGCCAGTTCGTACCGCCAGCCCGGCGCCTGGTGCTTGCCCCGGTGGTGACCGGTGCAGAAGCCGACGAGGTTCTCCGCGCTGGTCGGACCCTCGGGCCAGGGGCGGTCGTGGTCCAGCTCCCCGCCGAGCGGCACGCGCCGGCGGCAGCCGGGGAAGCGGCACCGGCGGTCGCGGGCACGGAGGTACCGGTCGAGCGCGGCGCCGGGGCGGTACCCGTCGGTCGGGCCGGGCGGGCCGAGCCCGGGGCGGCCGGTGAGGTCGTGCGGGCAGCGGGCCCGCGCTCGGCGGCAGGCGGCGTCGTCGCAGCGGGCCAGGCGGCGGAGCTCACGGCTGTCGGTCAGCGCGAGCAGTGCGCCGGTGAGCTCGTCGACCACCGCGATCCGTGGCCGGTCGACCAGCGCCCCGCCGGCGCTGGCATCGAGCAGCGCGGCGAGGGCTGCGCGGCGGGACTCCCCGGCGGCGGCGCACGCGTCCAGGTCGCTCGGCGCACCGGTGACCCGACCCGAGGGACTGCGCAGCCACGTGTCCTCGTCGTCGCGGTCGGCGCGCTGCGCGTCGGCCTGTGCCCGCCGGGCGCGACCGATCGCCCGGTCCAGGTCGAGAAGGGCATCCGCGGCGGCTTGCAGTGACTCATGAGCGCCGGCCCAGCGCGCGTCGCCGTCCCCGTCGTCCATCGCGGGTGCCGGCTCCGCCACGGGCCGGTGGCCAGGTGCTGGTCCGGGATCGGCAGGGGAGGCGCACCACGAACCGGGGTGGGGGTCGGTGCGGCCGGAGGAACCGGGAGCGGGGTCGGGGCGACCCGACGAACCGGAGCTGAGATCAGGGTGGCTTCCTGGTCCCGAGCCGGCATCGGGGTCAGCGGCGGGCGCGGGATCGTCGAAGGCGCCGACGCTCTCGAGCCAGGCCACGTAGGGCGCTTCCTCGGCCCATCGCCGGAACAGTTCCTCCTCCGGTGTGTACTCGGCGCCGCCCCACTCACCCCGGAGAGCACGCGCTTCGACCTCCGCCCACCACCGCTCGTCGGCCTCCCGCCACTCCGTGGGCCAGGTGTCCATGGGCCAGCCGTCGGTGGGGCAGAGCTCGCCCGGCCCGGCGTCAGCTGAGCGAGCGTCGGCAGGCGTGGCGGCGTCGGTGGGGCAGAGCTCGCCCGGCGTGGCGCCGGCGGTAACGGTTCCCGGTCGGTCGTCGGCGCGAGGGTTCGCTGCCGGCGCGCGGTCGGGTGCGGGCGCATCCCCGGTGCTCTCGCAGCCATCCGCCGGCGATCCGGGGAGCAGGCCCAGGGCCCGGGCGAGCGCACGGACGACCTCGGCCGGCACCGGTTCGCCGCCGATCTCACCGGGCTGGTCGCCACCGAGCAGGCTCCGCACCCCGGCCACCACGGTGAGCTGCGCTTGCACGGCGGGGAGGTCGTTCTCCCCGGGCCGCAGCACCAGGTCGAGCAGGCAGTCGGCCATCTTCTGGCCACGGGTACGGGGGTCCTCCGGCTCGTCCAGTGCGTCGGCGTACCGGCCCAGCGCGTCGAGCAGCGCCTGCGCCTCGGGCACCGTGAGCAGTGCGCCGAAGGCCGCCATCCCCTCGCGTCGATCCGACCGCACCGAGACGCCCCGCTCCTGCAGCGACGCGGCCAACCGTGCGGCTTCGTCACGTGCGTCCCGGGCCAGGCCGAGGCGGCGTGCCTTGGCGCCCAGCTGCGCAGGGGTGGTCACCCGGCCGGACATCCACGCGAGCAGATCGCGCTCGACGGCGGCCCGCCGCGCCGCGTCGGCGATGGTCGCCACCCGCTCCAGCATCGGCCACAGGTGCCCGGGGTGGATCTCGCCGCGCTCCAACGCGTCCAACGTCGCGGGGAGCCGGTGCACCAGCGTGAGCGACCGGGTGAGCAGTTGCTCGGCGGCCTGGGTGGAGAGGGACAGCGCCACCACGAGTTCCTGCGCCGCCCACTCGCTGACCTCGGCCAGCACCTCCGGACGTGCGGCGCGGCGTTCCTCGCTCATCGCCCCTGGCTGACCCGCCGGCCGGTCGGACGCCGCGGGACGGCTCGCGGCGAACTCGGCGACCGCCCGGGCGCGCAGGGCCGTCTGGCGGGCGATCTCGCGGTCGGCTGCCTGCACTGCGCCGAGCGGGCCGGTCGCCCACCCGGCAGCCGGCGGGACCACCGCTGGTCGGGTCGGTGCGGTGCAGGTGGTGGCGCACCGGGGCGCGGCCGGGCTGCTCGCTCCCATGTGCTCCGCGACCTGCGCCATGCGTTCGATCATACGTTCGAACACCTGTCGCGGCAAGGCGGCTCGGTGCGGAAGTGCAGGTCAGCGGCCCCGGCGCGCGGTTTGGCGTCGAGCGGCAGGACTCAGGTGGGCGGCAGGGCTCAGCCGGGCGGCAGCTGTGCCACCGTCCTCGCGATGCCGGTGAAGTGCGCCAGCCGCAGCAGCTCCGACCGGCGGTAGGCCGGGCCGCCGGAGCGCCCGAGGACGATGGCCCGACCGGCCCCGTAGGGCACCGCCATCATCTCGATGGCCATCTCCTGCCACCGCTCGGGCAGCCACGGCTCGTCGCTGGGCAGCAGCCGCGGCCCCGCCAGCGGGAGCCACGGCAGCGTCAGGGAGGCAAAGGACGGCGCCGCCTCGGACGCGGCCAGCACCGCGCCGTCGGCGAGCGGGGCCGGCTGCCCCGAGTCGTCCAGGATCACCACCCACCCGCTGTGGAACACCCGTGGCAGCGACTCGGTGAGCAGCGCGGTCGGCGGGCGGTCGCCGCGGGCCAGCGCGTCCAGCAGGTCCAGCTCCCGGTGGGTGTCCAGCGGGCCGGCGAAGGGGCGCAGCGACTCCACCTGCACCCCGGGCACGGTCCGGACGGCGGTGATCAGGCTGTCGGGCAGCCGGTCGCCGGGGAGGTCCACGACGACGTCGTCCACCGCGATGCCGTGGCCGCGCTCGAGCACGTCGAGCGAGACGATGTCGACGCCGGCCGTGCCGAGCGCCGTCGCGACGGCGCCGAGGATGCCGGGGCGGTCGGGCAGGACCAGGCGCAGGAGATAGGACACGGTTCCTCCGGGGGACTGCTCGCCGGTTCGGGCCGATCTCCGTCGATCGCGGTCGGGAGGGAGCCTCTCACGCTGACCAGGGCCGGGGGGCCGCCACGTAGAGTGGCCCGGTCACGTCCCGGGTGCCAGAGCTGGCCGCCGGGCACTGCCGAAGTGGAGTTCCGCCGCAGCATGAGCACCCCCTCCCCGAAGGGCCAACTGACCCGCGACGAGGTGGCCCACCTGGCGCACCTGTCCCGGCTCGCGGTGAGCGACGAGGAGCTCGACCTCTTCGCCGGCCAGCTCGCCGCCGTGCTGGACGCCGTCGCGCAGGTCGGCAAGGCCGACGTCGCCGACGTGCCGCCCACCACGCACGCGGTGCCGATGACCAACGTCATGCGTCCCGACGTCGTCCGGCCCAGCCTGCCCCGCGACGTCGTCCTCGACGGCGCGCCGGCCGCGGAGGACGACCGCTTCAGGGTGCCGCGGATCCTGGGGGAGGAGGCGTGAGCGACGTGACCGCCACCGACATCACCACCACCAGCGCCGCCGCGCTCGGCGAGGCGCTGCGCGCCGGTGAGCTCAGCTCGGTCGAGGTGACCCGCGCCTACCTGGACCGCATCCAGGCCGAGGACGCGACCATCGGCGCCTACCTGCACGTCGACGCCGAGGCCGCGCTGCGGGCCGCCGAGCAGGTCGACGCCGCCCGCGCGAAGGGGGAGGAGCTCGGCCCGCTGGCCGGCGTCCCTCTCGCGCTCAAGGACGTCGTCGTCACCGAGGGCGTGCCCACGACCAGCGGCTCGAAGATCCTCGAGGGCTGGCGGCCGCCGTACGACGCCACCGTGGCCGCCCGGCTGAAGGCCGCCGGCACGGTGCTGCTCGGCAAGACCAACATGGACGAGTTCGCGATGGGCTCCTCCACCGAGAACTCCGCCTACCGGGTCACCCGCAACCCCTGGGACACCGACCGCATCCCGGGCGGCTCCTCCGGTGGCTCGTCGGCCGCGGTCGCCGCCGGCCTGGCCCCGTGGGCCATCGGCACCGACACCGGCGGTTCGATCCGCCAGCCCGCCGCCGTCACCGGCCTGGTCGGGCACAAGCCCACCTACGGGTCGGTCTCCCGCTCCGGGCTCATCGCGTTCTCCTCCAGCCTCGACCAGGCCGGCCCGATGACGCGCACCGTGCTGGACGCCGCGCTGCTGCACGAGGCGATCGGCGGGCACGACCCGCTCGACTCGACGAGCATCGACGCGCCCGTCCCCGTGCTCGCCGAGGCCGCCCGCCGCGGTGCCGGTGGCGACCTGTCCGGCCTGCGGGTCGGCGTCGTCACCGAGCTGGGCGGCGACGGCCACACCGACGGGTACGAGCCCGGCGTGCTGGCGCGCGTGGCCGAGGCGGTCGCACTGCTGGAGGGCATGGGCGCGGAGGTGCGGCAGGTCTCCTGCCCGGCGTTCGACCTGGCCCTGCCGGCGTACTACCTGATCGCCCCGAGCGAGGCGTCGTCCAACCTGGCCCGCTTCGACGGCGTCCGGTACGGCCTGCGGGTCGGCGACGACGGCAGCCGCGACCTCGACGAGGTCATGGCGCTCACCCGCGAGCAGGGCTTCGGTCACGAGGTGAAGCGCCGGATCATCCTCGGCACCTACGCGCTGTCCAGCGGCTACTACGACGCCTACTACGGGCAGGCGCAGAAGGTCCGCACGCTGATCACGCGCGACTTCACCAGCGCCTGGGACGACGTCGACGTGCTGGTCAGCCCGACCAGCCCGACGGTGGCCTGGCCGATCGGCGCCCGCGTCGACGACCCGATCGCCATGTACGCCGCCGACCTGTGCACGCTGCCGGCCAGCCTCGCGGGCATCCCGGCCATCTCCGTGCCGTGCGGGCTCTCCGAGGGCCTGCCGGTCGGCTTCCAGATCATGGCGCCAGCGCTGGCCGACGACCGGTGCTACCGCGTCGCGGCCGCCCTGGAGGCCGCGCAGGACGCCGCCCGCGGGCACGCCCTGCTCGACGCCATCGGGGGCCGGGCGTGAACGGCCCGCTCAAGGCCGCCTGGGCGCTCACCGCGTTCGTCATCGTCGCCGGCGTCGTCGGCTGGGCCGTCACCGGCGAGGCCGTCTTCGCCGTGTTCCTGGTCCTCGGCGTGCTGACCGCCGTCGGCGCCGTGGTGACCGGCCGCCAGCAGCCGGGCCCGGCCGCCCCGAAGGAGGACGACCCCTCGTGACCGACACCCTCGTGGACCTCGACGAGGTCCTGACCCGCTACGAGCCGGTCATCGGCCTGGAGACCCACGTCGAGCTGGGCACCGCGTCGAAGATGTTCTGCGGCTGCTCGACGACGTTCGGCGCCGAGCCCAACACCCAGACCTGCCCGGTCTGCCTGGGCCTGCCGGGCTCGCTGCCGGTGGTCAACGCCGACGCCATCGAGTCGACGATCCGCATCGGCCTGGCGCTCGGCTGCCGGATCGCGTCGTGGTCGCGCTTCGCCCGGAAGAACTACTTCTACCCGGACATCCCCAAGGGCTTCCAGACCAGCCAGTACGACGAGCCGCTGTGCACCGCCGGCCACCTGGACGTCGAGGTGGACGGCGAGACCTACCGCGTCGAGATCGAGCGGGTGCACATCGAGGAGGACACCGGCAAGAACCTGCACGTCGGTGGCGCCACCGGCCGCATCCACGGCGCCGACCACTCGCTGGTCGACTACAACCGCGCCGGGATCCCGCTGGTCGAGATCGTCACCCGGCCGATCCCCGGCACGGGAGCCAGGGCCCCCGAGGTGGCCCGCGCCTACGTCACCGAGCTGCGCGAGATCCTGCTCGCGCTCGGTGTCTCCGAGGTCCGCATGGAGCAGGGCAACCTGCGCAGCGACGTCAACACCTCGCTGGCCCCGATCGGCAGCCTCGAGTGGGGCACCCGCACCGAGACCAAGAACGTCAACTCGCTGCGCTCGGTGGAGCGCGCGGTGCGCTACGAGATGCGCCGCCAGGCCGCGGTCCTCGACGCCGGTGAGCGCGTGGTGCAGGAGACCCGGCACTTCCACGAGGACACCGGTTCGACGTCGGAGGGCCGCAGCAAGGAGGAGGCCACCGACTACCGGTACTTCCCCGAGCCCGACCTCGTCCCGATCGCGCCCGACGAGGAGTGGATCGAGAAGCTCCGGGCCGCGCTGCCCGAGCTGCCGGCCGCCCGCCGCGCCCGGCTGCAGGAGGAGTGGGGGCTCTCGGCCACCGAGATGGCGTGGATCGTCAACGCGGGCGCCCTCGGCCTGGTGAGCGAGACCGTCGCCGCCGGCGCCACCCCGGCGGACGCGCGCAAGTGGTGGCTGGGCGAGCTCGCCCGGCGGGCGAACGACGCCGGCGTCGAGCTCGCGGAGCTGCCGGTCACGCCGCGGCAGGTCGCCGAGCTGGCGGGCCTCGTGCAGGCCGGCACGGTCAACGACCAGCTGGCCCGCCAGGCGCTGGACGGCGTGCTCGCCGGCGAGGGTGACCCCGCGGCGGTCGTGGAGTCCCGAGGCCTCGCGGTCATGGGCGAGTCCGACGAGCTGGTCGCCGCCGTCGACGCCGCGATCGAGGGCAACCCCGACGTCGCCGAGAAGGTGCGCGGCGGCAAGGTCCAGGCGATCGGGGCGCTCGTCGGCGCGGTCATGAAGACCACCCGCGGCAAGGCCGACGCCGCCACCGTGAAGCGGATGCTGGAGGAGCGGCTGACCGGCTCCTAACCTCTGCCGCGTGGGGTCGCCCGAGGTCGAGCTGCGCCCGCTGCGGCGCGCCGACCTGCCGCTGCTGGCGCGCTGGCTGGCCGAACCGCTGGTGCGCCGCTGGTGGAACGACGACCCCGCCGCGGTGGAGGCGCAGTACGGCCCGAGCATCGACGGGGACGACCCCACCGCCGTGGACCTCGGGGTGCACGGCGGTGAGCCGTTCGGCTTGGTGCGGGTCTACCGGTTCGACGACGAGCCGGAG
Organism: Blastococcus sp. KM273128; assembly: GCF_021698975.1. Lineage (GTDB taxonomy): Bacteria > Actinomycetota > Actinomycetes > Mycobacteriales > Geodermatophilaceae > Blastococcus. Next base: position 43,279 of record NZ_SSXA01000014.1, read on the forward strand.
TCGGCGGCCGAGTTGCGGGGGGTCTGCCCGGTCCCACCCGGGGCGCTGGGCATCGACTACCTGGTGGGGGAGCCGTCCGTGCGCGGCCGCGGCCTCGGCGCCGGGATGATCGCGGCAGCCGTGGCCCGGAACTTCGCCGACCACCCGGACGCCACCGAGGTGCTGGTGCCGGTCGTCGCGGTCAACGAGGCCTCCTGGCGCGCCCTGCGCCGGGCGGGCGCCACCTCGTACGCCGACGGCGAGATGGAACCGGACAACCCGGTGGACTCCCGGCAGCACGTCGTCCACCGGTTCGTGCGCTGACTCCTAGAGCGGGGAGTTCGGCTGGCCGCCGGGCGGGCGGATACGCAGCACCTTGTCGTCGTCCTCGGCGGGGGAGCCGGCGCCGTCGCGGTTCGACGTCGTCACCCAGAGCGCGCCCTGGGCGTCCAGGACGACGGTGCGCAGCCGGCCGTACCGGTCGGTGAGCACCTCGTCCACGGCGCCGTCGACCGGGACGCCGTTCTCGTCGAGGGTGATGACGTGCACCCGCTGCCCGTCCCGGGCGCCCAGGAAGACGGTGCCGTTGGCCACCGCGCAGCCGCCCAGCCCGCCCTCCCCGGCCGGGACGGTCAGCAGGGGGACGCCCTCGCCGTCCTCCTGGACCAGGTCGACCTCGTCGGGCCCCTGGCGCGACTCGTCGGTGGCGTACAGCCGCTCCCCGTCCTGGCAGAGCGCCGTCACGTCCCGGTACCCCCGGCTGTGCACCGGGGTGAGGCTCTGCACCGGACTGCCGAAGACGTCGATGCGCAGCACCTTGCCGGCCAGCGACCCGGGGTCCGCCGCGAGCGCCGGGTCGCCGGTGTCACCGGTGCCGACGTAGAGGTTCCCGTCCGCGCCGGTCAGCAGCGCGCCGCCGTTGCCGGTCTCCCCGCGCGGGATGCCGGTGAGGACCGGGTTCGGCGTCCCCCCGATCGGGAAGCGCACCACGCGGTTGTCCGTCGCCGTGGTGATGTAGGCGAAGAGCAGCCCGTCCTCGAGGAAGGTGGGGGAGAGCGCGAGCCCCAGGAGCCCGCCGTCGCCGCTGGTGTCCACCCCCGGCACGGTCATGAGCTCCACCGCGGGGGACCGGTCGGGGAAGACCTGCAGCAGGCGCCCGGTCTCCCGCTCGCCGACCACGGCCGTGCCGTCGGGCAGCAGCACCAGGCCGGTGGGCACGTCCAGCCCGGTGGCGACGACGTTCGGGTCGCTCTCCTCCTCGCCCGAGCCCGGCTGCGCCGGGTCCGCGGGCGGCGGGAGGGTCGCCGTGGGCGGCCCCACCTGCGGCGGCGGACCCTCGGGCAGCGGCCGGAAGGGGCCGGCGGGCTCGTAGCCGCCACCGCCGCAGCCGGTCAGCAGCGCACCGGCGAGCAGGACGGCGGCCGCGCGCGGTGCGCCCCGCGCCCTCGTCGGCCTCACCCGGCCCAGGGTACGTGCGGCCGCCGTGCGCGCGCGGGCGCGCCGCTGGCTAGCGTGGGGCGGTGACGACCCTGGAGCTGGCGGCGGACGAGACGCTGCACGTGCTGGTCCCCTCCCGCCGGCTGGCCGAGGCGGTGGAGGAGCTGTCCCCGCGGGTGCGGGCGCACCGGGTGGTGCCCGCCGAGGGGCCGCCGCGGGGCGAGCCGGCGCAGGCGCAGGTGTGGGTCGCCGGCGGCGGCTCGGCCCCGCCGCCGGAGGGCTTCCTGGACGCGCTGCCGCGGCTGCGGCTGGTGCAGCTGACCAGCGCCGGCGCCGAGGGCTTCGCCGGGCGGATGCCCGAGGGCGTCGTGCTGTGCAACGCCCGCGGCGCGCACACCCCCGCCACCGCCGAGTGGGTCGTGGCGGCGACGCTCGCGGCCCAGCGCGGGCTGCCGTCCTTCGTCCGCGAGCACGACGCCGGCCGGTGGTCGTTCGCCACGCAGCGCTCGCTGGTCGGCGCCCGGGTGCTGGTCGTCGGCGCCGGTGACATCGCCGCGACGGTGGGCCGCATGCTCGCCGGCTTCGACGTGCGGCTCACCTACGTGGCGCGCCGGCCGCGGGAGGGGGTGCGCACGGTGGCCGAGCTGCCGGAGCTGCTGCCCGAGGCCGACGTCGTCGTCCTGCTCGTGCCCCTGACCCCCGAGACCACCGGGATGGTCGACGCGCGGTTCCTCGCGGCCATGCCCGACGGCGCCCTCCTGGTGAACGCCGCCCGCGGTCCGGTGGTCGACACCGGGGCGCTGCTGGCCGAGCTCACCTCGGGGCGTCTCCGCGCGGCGGTCGACGTCACCGACCCGGAGCCGCTGCCGGAGGGCCACCCGCTGTGGCACGCGCCCGGCCTGCTGCTCACCCCGCACATCGGCGGCGAGGTGCCGGCGACGCGGGAGCGGGCGACGGCGGCGGTGACCGAGCAGATCGGCCGCATCCTGGCGGGGCAGCCGCTGGCGAACGTCGTCGACGCCTACTGACCGGCCGGGCGGGCCGTGGGGTCGGCGAGGCGCCCGCCCGAGACGGCGGCGAGGCGGGGCAGGTCGCGCACCCGGAGCACCGGCAACCGCACCTCGGTGCCGCCCGTGGTCACCAGCCACACCTCGCCGCGCCCGCCCAGGCGGAGGCCGGAGAGCCCGGACCACGGCACGGTGCGGGAGCCCAGCAGGGAGCGGGCGGTGATGCCCTGCTCGCCGACGTCGACCCCGGCCCGGAGCACCCACGCGGCGACGGCGGCGGGCACCAGCAGCAGGAAGAGGCCCCACGGGCTGACCAGGGCGGTGGGCAGGACGCAGAGCGCGAGGATGACCACGGGCAGCAGCGCGCTCCGGGTCGTGCGGAAGCGGGCGGGAGGGGTCACGGACGTCGATCCTCCCAGACCGCTCAGCCGGCGAGCCGGGCCAACCGGGCGGCGCTGTCCGCCTGGGCCGCGGTGTAGACGACCAGCTGCAGACCCGGGGCGTCGGCCGGGGTGAGCTGGTGGTGCTCGAGGACCAACGTGCCCACCTCCGGGTGCTCGAACCGGCGCTCGGTGGACGTGAACCGGTCGACGTCGCGGCTCGCCCACCCCTCGCGGAACGCCGTGCTGGCCGCCTGCAGCCGCGTCACGAGGTCCGCCACCTCCGGGTCGGCCAGCCGAGGACCGACCTCCGCGCGGAACTGGGCGAGGAAGCGCCGGCTGTCGGTGGTCCAGTCGCCGAGGAGCCGGCGCACGGCCGGATCGGTGAAGACCAGCCACAGCAGGTTCCGGTCCCCGGCCGGCACCCGGGCCACTCCCGGGTAGAGGCGGGCGTACGCCGCGTTCCAGCCGGCGATCGACCAGCGCGAGGTGATCGCGTACGCGGGGGAGGGGCCGAGGGAGTCCAGCAGCCGCTGCAGGTGGGCCGGCATGGCGTCGACCGACTCGTGGGAGCGCACCGGGTCGTTGCCGGAGAGCCGCAGGACGTACTCGCGCTCGGCCGCCGACAGCTGCAGCGTGCGGGCGAGGGCGTCCACGACCTGCGGGGACGGCCGGATGTCGCGCCCCTGCTCCAGCCACGTGTACCAGGTGTGGCTCACCCCGGCGAGCAGCGCCACCTCCTCCCGGCGGAGGCCGGGAGTACGCCTGTTCGCGCCGGCGGGGAGGCCGACCGCCGCCGGGGCGAGCTGCCGCCGTCGCGAGGTGAGGAACTCGCCCAGCTCACGGCGTGCGGCGACGGTCATGCGCTCCCCGTTCGGTCCCGGCTCGGTGGTGGTGCCGGTACTAGTACCACGGCAGTCTCCGGGACGCCGGACCCGCGGCCTAGCATCGCTTCCCGTGACGATCGGCGAGGACCTCATCCCAGGGAACGAGCCCGCGGGCGCGACCCACAGCCCGCTCAAGCCCCGCAGCCACGAGGTGACCGACGGCCTGGCCAAGGCCCCGGCGCGCGCGATGCTGCGGGCGGTCGGCATGGGGGACGAGGACTTCGCCAAGCCGCAGATCGGCGTCGCGTCGTCGTGGAACGAGATCACGCCGTGCAACCTGTCGCTGGACCGGCTGGCCAAGCGCGTCAAGGAGGGCGTGCACGCCGCCGGCGGCTTCCCGCTGGAGTTCGGCACCATCTCGGTCTCCGACGGCATCTCCATGGGGCACGAGGGCATGCGGGCTTCGCTCGTCTCCCGCGAGGTGATCGCCGACTCGGTGGAGACGGTCATGTTCGCCGAGCGGCTGGACGGCTCGGTCCTGCTCGCCGGCTGCGACAAGTCCCTGCCGGGCATGCTCATGGCCGCCGCGCGGCTGGACCTGGCCAGCGTGTTCCTCTACTCGGGCTCCACGCTGCCGGGCAAGCTCGGCGACCGGGACCTGACGATCATCGACGTCTTCGAGGGCGTCGGCGCGTGCGCCCGCGGGCTCATCACGCAGGACGAGCTCGACGCGATCGAGAAGGCCGCCTGCCCGGGCATGGGCTCGTGCGGCGGCATGTACACGGCCAACACGATGGCCAGCGTCGCCGAGGCGATCGGGATGGCGCTGCCCGGCAGCGCCGCGCCGCCGGCCCCCGACAGCCGGCGCGACGCCTACGCGGTCGCCTCCGGCGAGGCCGTGGTCAACCTGCTGCGCAAGGGCATCACCGCCCGCCAGATCATGACCAGGGAGGCGTTCGAGAACGCCATCACCGTCGTCATGGCCCTGGGCGGCTCGACCAACGCCGTCCTGCACCTGCTCGCGATCGCGCACGAGGCGCAGGTGGAGCTCACCCTCGACGACTTCAACCGCATCGGTGACCGCACCCCGCACCTGGCCGACGTGAAGCCCTTCGGCAAGTACGTCATGACCGACGTCGACCGGGTCGGCGGGGTGCCGGTCGTCCTGCGCGCCCTGCTCGACGCCGGGCTGCTGCACGGGGACGCGCTGACCGTGACCGGGAAGACGATGGCCGAGAACCTGGCCGAGATCGCCCCGCCGGACCTCGACGGCACGATCGTGCACGCGATGGACGACCCGATCCACCGCACCGGCGGGCTGAGCATCCTGCGCGGGTCGCTGGCGCCCGAGGGCGCGGTCGTGAAGTCGGCCGGCTTCGACGCCGACGTCTTCGAGGGCACCGCCCGCGTGTTCGACGGCGAGCAGGGGGCCATGGACGCCGTCACCGACGGCACCCTGCAGCCCGGCGACGTGGTGGTCATCCGCTACGAGGGCCCCCGCGGCGGGCCGGGGATGCGCGAGATGCTCGCGGTCACCGGCGCGATCAAGGGCGCCGGCCTCGGCAAGGACGTCCTCCTGCTCACCGACGGCCGGTTCTCCGGGGGCACCACGGGTCTGTGCATCGGGCACGTCGCACCGGAGGCGACCGACGGTGGCCCGATCGCGTTCGTGCGCGACGGCGACCGGGTCCGGCTGGACCTGACCACGCGCACCCTCGACCTGCTGGTCGACGACGCGGAGCTGGCGCGGCGGAAGGACGGCTGGGAGCCGCTGCCCCCGCGCTACACCACCGGCGTGCTCGGCAAGTACGCCAAGCTGGTCGGGTCGGCGGCGCAGGGCGCGATCTGCGGGTGAGCCATCCGTCCGGGTGACCCCGGGGCGGCCGTGCCTCAGCGCGGCCGCCCCGGTGCCGATCTGGTGGCCGTGGATCCCTGGCCGGAGGAGACCGGCGGACGGCAGGTCGCCGTGCCGCCGCGCACCTGGCTGCGCCCTGCCCCGCGGCTGCCCGTCGCGCTGCCGGTCCCGGCCGCGCGCGAGGACGCCCGCGCCCGGCGGGAGTCGGCCACGGTCCTCGTGGTCCTGGGGGTGCTGGCCGCGCTGACGGTCGCCCTCCAGCTGCTGGCCGGCCCCCTCGCACAGCGGACCACCCCGCTGCTGCTCGCGCTCTCCTCGGCGGTCGCGGCGGTGGCCGTCGTCCGGCACGGTGACCGGCTCGACCGCCGGTCGCGCCGGCCCTGGCGCGCCCTCGCCCTCGTCGCCGCGCTCCTGGTGTGCGGGCAGCTGGTGTCGGTCGCCGACCCCGGCGGCGCCCACGCGCAGAGCGGCTGGGCCCACCTGCCGCAGGTCCTCGCCGTCCCCCTCGCGGTGGCGAGCTGCCTCTCGCTCCTCCCGCCCCGCATTGTCCGCCGGCTGGGCGTGCGTGAGCTCCTCGACGGGGCCGTCGTGCTCGTGGCGCTGGTGCTCGTCGCCTCGCTGGTGCTCTCCGGTGCCGTCGCAGGCAGCCGCGGTGCGGTCGGCGCGCTGCTGACCGTCGGCTACCCCGTCTCCGGCGCGCTCCTCTGCGGGGTCGCGCTGATGACCGTCTCGCGCGTACCGCGGTCGCGCCGGCGCTCGGCGGTCTGGCTGCTGGTCACCATGGTCGCCCTCGTCGTCGTCGCGATCGCCGGCGCGCTCGCCAACGTGCTCGGTGGCACCGCCTCCGGCGTGCTCACCGTGCTGGCGTGGTCGGGCATGCTGACCGCCGCCGTCCGGGCCGTCGACGACGACCCCGGCCTGCCGGCCGACGACGCCGTGGAACCGGCCGTACCGGTGCTCCTCGGTGTCGTCCTGGGGCACCTCACCAGCTACGGCGTGGCCGGCATCGTGGTGGCGCTGCTCAGCACCGGGCACTCGTTCACCCGCCTCGAGCAGGTGCTGGTGGTGGTGCTCGTCCTGCTCATGACGGCGCGCGGGCTGCTCTGGGCTGCCGACGACGCACGGCTGACCCGCCGGCTGGTGCAGACGGAGGCGTACTTCCGCGCCCTGGCCGCCAGTGCGGAGGACGTCACCGTGGTGCTGGACGGCGACGGCCGGGTGCACTGGGTGTCCGGCGCCGTCGACGGCCAGCTCGGCTGGTCCGAGCGCGAGCTCACCGGACGCCGGCTGGCCGACCTGGTCGACGCCGACGACCGCGCGGTGCTGGAGGCCGTCGTGCGCGAGGGTCTGCCCGCCGAGCCCGGCGCCCTGCCGCCGACCGTGCGCCTGGCCACCCGCGGCGGTGACCGGCGCGACGTCGAGCTCTCCGGCGCCGCCCGCGCCGGGGTGCCGGGGAGCGCCCTGCGGTCGGGGCTCGTGCTCCACCTGCGGGACGTCACGGCGCACCGCTCCACCCAGCGCGAGCTGGAGCGCATGGCCTGGACCGACTTCCTCACCGGGCTGCCCAACCGGGCCCGGTTCCTCGCCGCGCTCGAGGAGGCGCACGACCGCGCCGCCGCGGGCCGCGCGAGCTGCGTGCTGCTGGTCGACCTCGACGGGTTCAAGGCCGTCAACGACGTCGCGGGGCACGAGGCCGGTGACGAGCTGCTCACGCAGGTGGCCCACCAGCTGCGCACCGGCGCCCGCGAGCAGGACCTCGTCGCCCGGCTGGGCGGCGACGAGTTCGCCCTCCTCGTGCCGGGCGGGATCGAGGAGGCCACCGGGCTGGCCGAGCGGCTGGTGGTGGCCCTGGACCGCCCGTTCCGGGCCCCGTCGCCCGACGGGCAGGGCGTCGGCCCGCGGTTCGCCGTCTCCGGGAGCATCGGGCTGGCCGAGCTGGACCCCGCCGACGACCCGTCGGCCACCGTCCGGCAGGCCGACCTGGCCCTGCGCGCGGCGAAGGCCGCGGGCAAGCGCTGCGTGCGCTCCTCGGGGGAGGCCGTCGACGCGGCGGTGGGCCGGCGCACCCGGCTGGCCCGGGACCTGCCCGCGGCGATCGCCGAGGGTCAGCTGCGCGTGCTGTACCAGCCCGTCGTCGGCGTGCACGACCGCCGCGTGCTGGGGCTGGAGGCGCTGGTGCGCTGGGAGCACCCGCTCCTGGGCACCGTGCCGCCGGACGAGTTCATCCCGCTGGCGGAGGAGGACGGCCTGATCGTCCCCCTCCAGCGCTGGGTGCTCCGGGTGGCGACCGAGCACGCGGCCGTGCTCCTGGCCGACGGCTGGGACGTGCAGACCGGCGTCAACATCTCGCCCCGCCACCTGCAGGCCGGCTGCCTCGCCCCGGACGTCGCCGCGGCGCTCACCGCGGCGCAGCTGCCCGCGGGCAAGCTGGTCCTGGAGATCACCGAGTCGGTGCTGCTGGACGCGCACGAGGGGGCCCTGGGTGACCTGAGGACGCTGCGCGGCATGGGCGTCGTGCTCTCGCTGGACGACTTCGGGCGCGGCTGGTCCTCGCTGGCGTACCTCGCCCGGCTGCCGGTGCAGATCCTCAAGATGGACCGCGAGTTCGTGGCCGGCATCGACACCGACCCGCGCGGCCTCGCCCTGGTGGCCAGCGTCGTCGAGCTCGGCCGGTCGCTCGGCATGGACGTCGTCGCCGAAGGCGTGGAGACCGAGGCCCAGCTCGCCGAGCTGCAGGCCATGGACTGCCGCTACCTGCAGGGTTACCTCTTCGGGCGGCCGATGCCCTTCGCCGAGCTGCGCGCGCTGCTGGCGGGCTTCGACGGCTCGGTGCTGGACGTCACGGACCTCGCGACGTCGGAAATGGACCGAGGTGTCCACCTGGTGGGACGGGACGGTTGACGCCGGGCGGGCCGCGGGCGCACAGTGTCCCCGTGCCTCGCACCCGCATGCTCGCCGACGCCCGCACCTCCGGCGTCCTCGTACTCGCCTAGCGCGTCCGGTCACCGACCGACGCGCTGACCCTTCGTGCCTGCGGCACGAGGGGTTTTTTGTTGGCCGTGACCTGCCGCACAGCGAGCACGCCGCCCGTCGCACCAGCCCGTACCACGCCGCAAGGCACAGGAGATCCGCGCGATGACCAGCACCCCCCACGAGGCCCCCGGCTCCGAGGCCGCCACCCGCGAGGCCGCGGCGGCGCTGACCGGCGTCGAGACCACGGCCCGCTCCGTGGCCGAGGCCGCCGCCCAGCCGGCGGCCGGCATCACCGGCGCGCAGAGCCTCGTCCGCTCGCTCGAGGCGGTCGGCGTCGACGTGGTCTTCGGCATCCCTGGCGGGGCGATCCTGCCGGCCTACGACCCGCTCTTCGACTCCCACGTCCGCCACGTGCTGGTGCGCCACGAGCAGGGCGCCGGTCACGCCGCCACCGGGTACGCCCAGGCCACCGGCCGGGTCGGCGTCTGCATGGCGACGTCGGGCCCCGGCGCGACCAACCTGGTCACCCCGCTGGCCGACGCCTACATGGACTCGGTGCCGGTCGTGGCCATCACCGGGCAGGTGCCCAGCGCCGCCATCGGGACCGACGCCTTCCAGGAGGCGGACATCCGCGGCATCACGATGCCGATCACCAAGCACAACTTCCTGGTGACGCACGCCGAGGAGATCCCGCAGCGGATCGCCGAGGCCTTCCACCTGGCCGCCACCGGCCGCCCCGGCCCGGTCCTGGTCGACATCCCCAAGGACGTGCTGCAGGCGACCACCGACTTCGCCTGGCCCCCGCGGCTGGACCTGCCCGGCTACAAGCCGACCACCCGCCCGCACGGCAAGCAGGTCCGCGAGGCCGCGGGGCTGATCGCCGGGGCCCGCCGGCCGGTCCTCTACGTCGGCGGCGGCGTGCTCAAGGCGCGGGCGACCGAGGAGCTGGCCGCGCTCGCCGCGCTGACCGGCGCCCCGGTGGTCACCACCCTCATGGCCCGGGGTGCGTTCCCCGACAGCAGCCCCCAGCACCTGGGCATGCCCGGCATGCACGGCACGGTGGCGGCGGTGACCGCGCTGCAGAAGGCCGACCTCATCGTCGCCCTGGGCGCGCGGTTCGACGACCGCGTGACCGGCCAGCTGTCCAGCTTCGCGCCCGAGGCGCTGGTGGTCCACGCCGACATCGACCCGGCCGAGATCGGCAAGAACCGCAAGGCCGACGTGCCGATCGTGGGCGACGCGAAGGAGACCATCGCCCAGCTCGTCGAGGCCCTGCGCGCCGAGCACGAGGCCGGCCGCACCCCCGACCTCACGGCCTGGTGGGCCCAGCTGGACGACTGGCGCCGGCGCTACCCGCTCGGCTACGACTGGCCCGAGGACGGCACGCTGTCCCCGCAGTACGTGATCGAGCGGCTCGGGGCCATCGCCGGGCCCGACGCGATCTACACCTCCGGCGTCGGCCAGCACCAGATGTGGGCCGCGCAGTTCATCGCCTACGAGAAGCCCGGCACCTGGCTCAACAGCGGCGGGCTGGGCACGATGGGCTACGCCGTGCCGGCCGCGATGGGCGCCAAGTACGGCTGCCCGGAGACGACCGTGTGGGCCATCGACGGCGACGGCTGCTTCCAGATGACCAACCAGGAGCTGGCCACCTGCGCCATCGAGGGGATCCCGGTCAAGGTCGCCGTCATCAACAACGGCAACCTCGGCATGGTCCGGCAGTGGCAGACCCTGTTCTACGAGGGCCGCTACTCCAATACCAGGCTGCACGCCCGGAACGCCGACGGCACCCCGAAGCCGGTGCGCATCCCCGACTTCGTGGCGCTGGCCGAGGCGCTGGGCTGCGTGGGGCTGCGGTGCGAGACCAAGGAGGAGGTCGACGCGGTCATCCAGAAGGCGATGGAGATCGACGACGCCCCGGTGGTCATCGACTTCGTGGTCGGGGCCGACGCCCAGGTGTGGCCGATGGTGGCCGCAGGGGCGAGCAACGACGACATCCTGGCCGCGCGCGACCTGCGCCCGGTCTTCGGCGACGGGCAGGTGTAAGGACCCCGCTTCCCCCCACCACCTCGCTCCGCTCGGCGGCGGGCCCCTGAAGCGGGGCCGACGGCTGATGGCGGTGCGCACGAAAGGAACGTTGCGATGTCACGGCACACGCTCTCGGTGCTGGTCGAGAACAAGTCCGGGGTGCTGGCCCGCGTCTCGGCGCTGTTCAGCCGCCGCGGCTTCAACATCGAGTCCCTCGCCGTCGGGCCGACCGAGAACCCCGACCTCTCCCGCATGACGATCGTCGTCGACGCGGAGAGCCAGCCGCTCGAGCAGATCACCAAGCAGCTGAACAAGCTCGTCGAGATCATCAAGATCGTCGAGCTGGACGGCGGGGCCGCCGTGCAGCGGGAGCTGCTGCTGGTGAAGGTGCGCGCGCCGATGGCCGAGCGCACCCAGGTCCTGCAGACCGCCGAGCTGTTCCGCGCCCGCGTCGTCGACGTCAACCCGGACACGGTGACGCTCGAGGCGACCGGGACCCCCGACAAGCTGCAGGCGCTGCTGGCGGTGCTCGCGCCGCTGGGCATCAAGGAGATCGCCCAGTCGGGCACCGTCGCCCTGGGCCGCGGCCCGCGGGCCATGTCCGGCGCCGGTACCTTGCGCCCGGTCGAGCGCACCGCCTGATCCGCACCACCCCCCTCGGGCGGTTTGTGCACAAACCGCCGGACCGAAAGAAGGAGAGCACCACAGCATGGCCGCCGAGATCTTCTACGACGACGACGCCGACCTCTCGATCATCCAGGGGCGCACCGTCGCCGTCCTGGGCTACGGCAGCCAGGGGCACGCCCACGCGCTGTCGCTGCGCGACTCCGGCGTCGACGTCCGCGTCGGCCTGCCCGAGGGCAGCAAGAGCCGGGCCAAGGCCGAGGCCGAGGGGCTGCGGGTCGTCACCCCCGCCGAGGCGGCCGCCGAGGCCGACCTGATCATGATCCTGGCGCCGGACCACGTGCAGCGGCACCTGTACACCGAGTCGGTCGAGCCCAACCTGCAGGACGGCGACGCGCTGTTCTTCGGCCACGGCTTCAACATCCGGTTCGGCTACATCAAGCCCCCGGCCGGCGTGGACGTCGCGATGGTCGCCCCGAAGGGCCCCGGCCACCTGGTGCGCCGCGAGTTCGAGAACGGCAAGGGTGTGCCCTGCCTCGTCGCGGTCGAGCAGGACGCCAGCGGCAGCGCCCTCCCGCTCGCGCTCTCCTACGCGAAGGCCATCGGCGGTGCCCGCGCCGGCGTCATCAGGACGACGTTCGCCGAGGAGACCGAGACCGACCTGTTCGGCGAGCAGGCGGTGCTCTGCGGTGGCGCCAGCGCGCTGATCACCGCCGGGTTCGAGACCCTGACCGAGGCCGGCTACCAGCCCGAGGTCGCCTACTTCGAGTGCCTGCACGAGCTCAAGCTGATCGTCGACCTCATGTACGAGGGCGGCATCGCCAAGCAGCGCTGGTCGGTGTCCGACACCGCCGAGTACGGCGACTACACCTCCGGCCCGAAGGTCATCGACGCCCGCGTCAAGGAGTCGATGAAGGAGGTCCTCGGCGCGATCAAGGACGGCTCGTGGGCCGCGGCGTTCATCGCCGACCAGGACGCCGGGGCGCCGGACTTCAAGCGCCGCCGCGCCGAGGCCGAGGCACACCCGATCGAGGAGACCGGGCGCAAGCTGCGCGGTCTGATGAGCTGGGTGTCGGCGTCCGACGACTACACCGGCACCGCCGCCCGGAGCTGAACGACGACGGCCCCCGCTGCCGGGCAGCGGGGGCCGTCGTGCGTCCGGCGGGAGGTCAGACGGACTGACCGCGCGCGGCGAAGTACTGCCGTGACTGCTCGGTGCGCAGCAGGACGACGATGAGGATCGGCAGCACGAAGCCCAGCAGGCCGGTGAAGACGAAGCCCTCGTCCTGGACCAGGCCCCAGAGCAGGTACAGCAGCTGCAGGGCGATGGACGCGTAGCTGCCGAGCAGCAGCAGTCGCGGCTCCTGCCCGCGCAGCACCTGGATGCCGCCGACGAGCAGGACGACCGCCGACGCGAACGACAGCAGCGCCAGGATGCCCAGCAGGGCGTCGATCTCGAAGACGGCGCCGATCGCGAAGAGGGTCAGCAGCCCGCCGAGGGTGCCCAGCCCGCCGATGACCACGCCGATGACCGCCGCCGCGGTGACCTGACCCGGGCGCTGACCGCCGGGCGCCTGGCCGTAGCCGGCCGGCGCGTTCGGGTAGCCGTACCCCTGCCCGTACTGCTGGGGCGGCTGCTGCTGGCCGTACCCGGGCCCCGGCTGCTGGCCCGGCGGCGGCGCCCAGCCCGGCTGGCCCTGCGGACGGTCGGGATCGGGACCGGTGGGGCTGGTCATCGCGGTTCCTCCTGCCTGGGGTCCCCGTCGCGACCGACGGGGAGGTCGGTAGTGATCGTCACACCGGGGCCGGGCCGGGGCAGCCCCGACAGGGAGCGGCCGGCCGGAACCACCCGGTTCAGCGACCGGTGCGGCGGTAGCGGTGGGCGGCGAAGAACTGGGTGGCCGGCCGCAACGACAGCAGGACGACGATCGCCAGCGCCGCGAGCCAGAAGAGCAGGTTGACCACGAGGTCGCCGGAGGTGCCGTCGACGAGGCTGCCGAGCAGGCCGATGGTCGTGAACGCGAGCGCGATCGAGCCGCCGACGAGCAGCAGCACCCGGCTGCGGCCGGTCAGCGCCCACACCGAGCCCCAGACCATCACGACCGTCCACGCCAGGGCCAGCACGCCGACGGCGATCAGCGCCCCGCCGATGGCGCCGCTCACCGCGCCGAACCCGGGGATCTCCTCGTCCAGGCCGCCACCGGCGCCGCTGGCGGCCGCCCCGAAGACCAGGAGGAAGAAGGTCACCAGCAGCCCGATCGCGCCGTAGACGAAGCCGAGCACGGCCGCCGTGACCACCCCGCCCGGCTTCGCCGGCACGCCCGGGTCGCCGTACCCGCCGTAGGGCTGGGCGTACTGCTGGCCGTAGGGCGAGGGCGCCCCGTACTGCTGGCCGTACCCCTGCTGGCCGTAGGGCGAGGGCGCCCCGTACTGCTGCTGGCCGTACTGCGGCTCGCCCTGCTGGCCGTACCCCTGCTGGCCGTACCGCGGCTGCCCGTACTGGCCGTACTGCTGCTGCTCGTAGGAGGGCTGGCCGTGCTCCTGACCGCTCCCGCCGCCGTACGGCTGGGACTCGGAACGACGCTCGTCGTCGGACTGGCTCACTGTTCTCCTCCGTCGGGGCCGGGCTGCGCCGGCGTCCCGGTCAGGATGTCGGTGCCGCCGGGCGGGAGCAAGGACCGCCGCGGCAGCCGGCGCGCGGTGCCGGTGGAGCCGTCCCACCGGTGCGTCGGCGGCCCGGACGGCAGGCCCGGGCCCCCTCTGACCTAGTGTCCCTTCCCATGCGCCTGGCAGTGATCCCCGGAGACGGCATCGGGCCCGAGGTCGTGGCGGAGGGGCTGAAGGTCCTCCGCGCGGTCGCCCCCGACCTGGAGACGACCCCCTACGACCTGGGGGCCGCGCGCTGGCAGCGCACCGGCGAGCTCCTGCCGGACACGGTGCTCGACGAGCTCCGGCAGCACGACGCCATCCTGCTCGGCGCCATCGGGGACCCCGGTGTCCCGCCGGGCATCCTCGAGCGCGGGCTGCTGCTGCGGCTGCGCTTCGAGCTCGACCACCACGTCAACCTGCGCCCCGCGAAGCTGTTCGACGGCGTCCGCAGCCCGCTGGCCGACGCCGGCCCGATCGACATGCTCTGCGTCCGCGAGGGGACCGAGGGGCCCTACGTGGGCAACGGCGGCGTGCTGCGCAAGGACACCCCGCAGGAGGTCGCGACCGAGGTCAGCCTCAACACCGCCTTCGGCGTGGAGCGCGTCGTCCGCTACGCGTTCGAGCGCGCCGTCGCCCGACCGCGCAAGCACCTGACCCTCATCCACAAGACCAACGTGCTCACCCACGCCGGTGGGCTCTGGTCCCGGGTCGTGGAGGAGGTGTCGGTCGAGTTCCCCGAGGTCACCGTCGCCTACCAGCACGTCGACGCCGCCTCGATGTTCTTCATCACCGACCCGGGCCGCTACGACGTCATCGTGACCGACAACCTGTTCGGCGACATCGTCACCGACGTCGCCGCGGCGGTGACCGGGGGCATCGGGCTGGCCGCCAGCGGCAACCTGGACGCCTCGGGCACCAACCCGAGCATGTTCGAGCCGGTGCACGGCTCGGCCCCGGACATCGCCGGCCAGGGCGTCGCCGACCCGACCGCCACCGTGCTGTCGGTGGGCCTGCTGCTCGAGCACCTGGGCCGCAGCGAGCAGGCCCGCAAGGTCGAGGCCGCCGTCGCCTTCGACCTGTCCACGCGGGACCCGCGGGCGGCGATCCGGACGGCGGAGGTCGGCGACCGGCTCGCCGCGCTCGCCGGCGGCTGAGTCACCCGGGCGGCTCCGCCACCAGCAGGTCGCCGACCGGCACCGGGAGCCGCGCCCGGCCCGTCTCGCCGGGCGCAGGCCACTCCGGCCGCACCGTGCAGCCGTCGGGGGAGGACTCCACCAGCACGACCGGCTGCCAGCTCCAGTCCCGGGCGGGCCGGTCGGCCGGCAGCGTGCCGGAGGGGAGCCGTCCGGGGAGCCGCGCCCACCAGCGGCGGTCGAGGGCGGCCAGCCCGCGCGCGCAGCAGCACGACGGCGTCGTCGCGCGGCATCGCCGCGGCCAGCGGCGCGCCGGTGAGGAGCACCGGGCGGGCCAGGTCGCCCTCGGGCGCCAGCCATCCGGTGAGCTCGCCGTCCGCACGGTGCACGGCGGTCCACCCGGGTGGGATCACCGCCGGACCCTCGCACGCTGACCGGGACCGGTCACACCGTTTTCCGGCGGCGGGCTGGGGCCGGCCGGGCGGCAGTGGTTTACTCCTCCGTGATGAGCACCACCGGCCGGATCATCATCGCCTAGCGCGCAGTCACCTCCCCGACTGCGCGCAGACCTCCCGTACCCGGGGGGTCTTTTTCGTGTTCGGGCCGACACCACCGCCCCGGGAGACCCCATGACCAGCACCGACTTCCACGTCTTCGACACCACGCTGCGCGACGGCGCCCAGCGCGAGGGCATCAGCTACTCGGTCGCCGACAAGCTCGCGGTGGCCCGGCTGCTCGACGAGATCGGGGTCGGCTACATCGAGGGCGGGTGGCCCGGGGCCCTGCCGAAGGACACCGAGTTCTTCGCCCGGGCGCGCACCGAGCTGCAGCTCAAGCACGCGCAGCTCGTGGCGTTCGGGGCGACCCGGAAGGCCGGTGTCGCCGTCGAGGACGACCTGCAGGTGCGCGCGCTGCTGGACGCCGGGACGCCGGTGGTGTGCCTGGTCGCGAAGTCCGACGTCCGGCACGTGCGCGACGCCCTGCGCACGACGCTGGAGGAGAACCTGGCGATGGTGGCCGACACCGTCGCCTTCCTCGTGGCGCAAGGCCGCCGGGTGTTCCTCGACTGCGAGCACTTCTTCGACGGGTACGCGGCCGACCGCGACTACGGGGTGCGCGTGCTGCAGACGGCGTTCGACGCGGGGGCCGAGGTCGGCGTCCTGTGCGACACCAACGGCGGCATGCTGCCGATGGGCGTCGGCCGGGTGGTGGCCGACGTGGCGGCCCGCGTGGACGGCAAGCTCGGCATCCACTGCCAGGACGACACCGGGTGCGCCGTCGCCAACACGCTGGCCGCGGTCGAGGCCGGCGTGACCCACGTGCAGGGGACGGCGAACGGCTACGGCGAGCGGGCCGGCAACGCCGACACGTTCGCCCTGATCGCCAACCTGGTCACCAAGATGGGCGTCCCCGCGGTGCCCGCCGAGTGCCTCCCGGAGCTGCAGCGGGTCAGCCACGCCATCGCCGAGCTGGCCAACATCGCCCCCGACGACCACCAGCCCTACGTGGGCGCCTCGGCGTTCGCGCACAAGGCCGGGCTGCACGCCAGCGCGATCAAGGTCAGCCCGGAGCTCTACAACCACCTGGACCCCGCCGTCGTCGGCAACGACATGCGCATCCTGGTGACCGAGATGGCCGGCCGGGCCTCGGTCGAGCTCAAGGGTCGGGAGCTGGGCGTGGACCTCGCCGGCCAGTCCGACGCGATCGGCCGGGTGGTCGACCAGGTGAAGGTGCTGGAGGCCGACGGCTGGTCGTTCGAGGCCGCCGACGCCTCCTTCGAGCTGCTGCTGCGCGGGCAGCTGCCGGAGGCGCCGCCGCCGCTGTTCGAGCTGGAGAGCTACCGCACCTCCGTCGAGCACTGGGGGAACGGCGTCGTCGTCAGCGAGGCGACGGTCAAGGTGCACCTCCCCAACGACGACGGGACGGCTGAGCGGATCATCAGCACCGGCGAGGGCAACGGCCCGGTGAACGCGCTCGACAACGCGCTCCGCCAGGCGCTGGTGCACCGCTACCCCCAGCTGGCCGAGGTCTCGCTGGCCGACTACAAGGTGCGCATCCTGGGCTGGAAGGGCGGCACCAGCGCCACCACCCGCGTGCTCATCGACACCACCGACGGGGTGGGGGAGTGGACCACGGTCGGCGTCCACGCCAACATCGTCGAGGCGTCGTGGCACGCGCTGGTCGACGCCCTCACCTACGCCGTGCTGCGCCGTCCGCAGCCGTAGCGGTGCCCCAGCCGTAGCGGCGCCTCAGCCGTAGCGGGCGACGAAGTTCGCCAGCAGCCGGCCGGGCGCGGTCACCACCGCCGGGGTCAGCCGCGCGACGACCGCCTCCACCTCGCTGGGCGCGAAGTAGCCGGCGTGCTGGTAGATGCGCACCCGCGCGACGATCGATGCGACGTCGAGCTCGGGGTGGAACTGGGTGGCGTAGACGTTCTCCTTCACCTTGAACATCTGCACCGGGCAGGTCGCCGACGAGGCCAGCAGCACCGCGGTGGGTGGCAGCACGCGGCAGGCCTCCTTGTGGCCGACGAACGCGGTGAAGCGGTCGGGCACCCCGGCCAGCAGCGGGTCCACCCGGCCCTCCGGGGTCAGCCCCACCTCCACCGCGGACACGGGCTCGCCGAACGTCCGGTCGACGACGCCGCCCTGGTGGGTGCCCAGCGTGCCGATGCCGTAGCAGGCGCCGAAGAAGGGCAGGTCCCGGTCGACGACCTCGTCGAGCAGGCCGGCGACGTCGCGCTCGACCCGCACCTGGACGTCGGACTTCTCGGCGTCCGAGGAGTTGAACGGCCCGCCGCCGAGGAACACCCCCGCGTAGTCGTCGAGGTCGAGCGCCGGCAGCGGCCCGGCCTCCATCCGGATGCGGTGCAGCCGGTCGGCGGGCAGGGCGGTGCAGCGCAGGAACGAGGCGTGCTCCTCGTCCGCCGCCTCGTCCTCGGGGCGCGAGGAGAGCAGCAGGAACGGCTTCACCCGGTCAGCGCGGCTGGATCTCGCCCATCGGCCCCCAGCCGGGGACCTCGGGGGCGTCGACGTAGATGATCTGCGGCTGGGCGGAGACGAGGTCGGGGGCCTGCTCGACGAACCGCTTGAAGGCGTCGGTGGCGACGTGGGCGGCACCCGCGTCGGAGTCCCGGAAGCCCTCCACACAGACGAAGGTGTTCGGCTCCTCGAGGCTCCGCGACCACTCGAAGAACAGCGAGCCCTCCTCGGCGTTCACCGCGCGGGCGTAGTCGGCGGCCAGCGCGGTCCACTCGTCGGCGCGCTCGGGACGGACGGGGAACTTCACGACGATGAGGATCACCGTGACATTGTCGGCCTCCGGCCGACACCGCGGCCAGTTGCCGTCCCCCGGTCGCGCGGCACCCTCCGGGCCTCCTCGCCGCGACAACGCGGCCAGTCGCCGTCCCCCGACCGTCGGTCGCGGGAGTCGGCAGGGGTGTCCAGCGGTAGTCGTCCCCCGCCCACGTCGGCGGGGCAGAGAGCGACTATCCCGGGGGGAGACGTGTGCGGCCCGGCGGCCGCGGGTCAGACGGGATCCAGCCGGCGCCGGAGCAGGCAGAACTCGTTGCCCTCCGGGTCGGCCAGGACGTGCCAGGTCGCCTCCTCGGACTGGCCGACGTCGGCCGGGGTCGCGCCGAGGTCGAGCAGCCGCCGCAGCTCGGCGTCCTGGTCCCGGTCGGTCGGGCTGACGTCGACGTGCAGGCGCACCTTCCCCGGCGTCGGGTCGCCGACCGGCACGAAGACCAGCGTGGGGGCGGGCCCGCCGAAGCCCGCCTCCGGGCCGATCTCGACGGCGCCGTCGTCCTCCCGCCCCAGGACCCGGTAGTCGAGCACCGCCGCCCAGAAGGCGGCGAGGGACTCGGGGTCGCGGCTGTCCACGACCAGCTCGCTGAACCGGCAGGCCATGGGTGCACGGTAGTCAGGAAGGGGCGCGGCTAACCTCGGCTCGTGCGCATCGTCCGTTTCGCCAGTCCCCAGGGCATGTCCTTCGGCGTCCTCGACGGAGACGGCCAGGTGGCCCAGATCGAGGGCCACCCGTTCGGCCAGATCTCCTTCACCGGCGCCCGGTTCGCCCAGGCCGACATCCGGCTGCTCTCGCCGATCCTGCCGAGCAAGGTGGTGTGCGTCGGCAAGAACTACGCCGAGCACGTGAAGGAGATGGGCACCGGTGACGCGCCGGGGGAGCCGCTGCTGTTCCTGAAGCCCTCCACGTCGGTCATCGGCCCCGGGGACGCGATCCGCATCCCGCCGGGCAGCACCAACGTGCACCACGAGGTGGAGCTCGCCGTGGTGATCGGCGCCCGCGGGGCCCGCAACGTCAGCCCCGAGCAGGCGCTGGGCAGCGTCTTCGGCTGGACCATCGCCAACGACGTCACCGAGCGGGACATGCAGAAGAGCGACGGCCAGTGGACCCGCGCCAAGGGCTTCGACTCCTTCTGCCCCCTCGGCCCCTGGATCGAGACCGACCTGGCCGGCATCGGCCTGGACGCCGCCGACCTGGAGATCACCTGCGACGTCGACGGCGAGCGCCGCCAGAGCGGGCGCACCAGCCAGCTGCTCTTCGGCGTCCCGACCCTCATCTCCTACATGTCGCAGGTGATGACCCTGCTGCCCGGCGACGTCGTGCTGACCGGCACCCCGTCGGGAGTCGGCCCGATCCGCCCCGGCCAGAGCGTGGCGTGCAGCATCCAGGGCCTGGGCACGCTGACCAACACGGTGACGTCGGCCGACGCCGTCTCGACCGCCGGCGGCGCCCGGTGACCGTCCGCACCCGCTTCTGCCCGTCGCCCACCGGGCTGGTCCACGTCGGGCTGATCCGCACCGCCCTGTTCAACTGGGCGCACGCCCGCCACCACGGCGGCACCTTCGTCTTCCGCATCGAGGACACCGACGCCGCCCGCGACTCCGAGGAGTCGTACCGGCACCTGCTGGACAGCCTGCGCTGGCTGGGCCTGGACTGGGACGAGGGGCCCGAGGTCGGCGGGCCGCACGGCCCGTACCGGCAGTCGGAGCGGCACGAGGTGTACCGCGAGGTGGCCGCCAAGCTGCTCGAGTCCGGGCACGCCTACGAGTCCTTCTCGACCAACGAGGAGGTCGACGCCCGGCGGCGGGCGGCGGGCGAGGACCCCAAGCTCGGCTACGACAACCACGACCGGTTCCTCACCGACGCCCAGAAGCAGGCGTTCCGCGACGAGGGTCGGTCACCGGTGCTGCGGCTGAAGATGCCCGACGAGGACCTGTCCTGGACCGACCTGGTCCGCGGCGAGGTGCGCTTCGCCGCAGGTGCGGTGCCCGACTTCGTCCTCGTGCGCGGCAACGGCGTCCCGCTCTACCCCTTCGTGAACCCGGTGGACGACGCCCTCATGGGCATCACCGACGTGCTGCGCGGCGAGGACCTGCTGCCCTCCACCCCGCGGCAGCTGGCGCTGTACGCAGCGCTCACCGACATCGGCGTCGCCCAGGGCACCCCGCGCTTCGGGCACCTGCCGCTGGTGACCGGCGAGGGCACCAAGAAGCTGTCCAAGCGCGACCCCACGTCCAACCTCGACGTCTACCGGGAGCGCGGCTTCCTGCCCGAAGGCCTGGTGAACTACCTGGCGCTGCTGGGCTGGTCCATCGCCGAGGACCGCGACATCTTCTCGGTGGCGGAGCTGGTGGAGGCCTTCGACGTCACGAAGGTCAACGCCAACGCCGCGCGCTTCGACCTGAAGAAGGCGGAGGCGATCAACGCCACCCACCTGCGGGCGCTGCCGGTCGAGGAGTTCACCGCCCGCGTGGTGCCGCACCTGGCCGCCGCCGGGCTGGTCTCCGAACCGCCGACCGCCGAGCAGGAGGCGGTGCTGCGCGCCATCGCGCCGCTGGCGCAGGAGCGCATGGTGGTGCTGTCGGAGGCCGTCGGGCTGCTGGGCTTCCTGTTCGTCGACGACGTGGAGATCGACCCGGCCGCCGCCCAGAAGCAGCTCGCCGGCGACGCCGCCGTGGAGGTCCTGGACGCCGCGTCCGCGGCGCTGGGGGAGCTGCCGGAGTGGACCACGGCGGCCATCGAGCAGGCGCTGAAGGAGTCGCTGGTCGAGGGGCTGGGCCGCAAGCCGCGGCAGGCGTTCGGCCCCGTCCGCGTCGCCGTCAGCGGGCGCACGGTGTCCCCGCCGCTGTACGAGTCGATGGAGCTGCTCGGCCGCGAGCGGACGCTCGCCCGGCTCGCCGCGGCCCGCACGGTGGCGTCGGCGGGATGAGCTCGCCGGCGGCCGGCGGGGGGGCCGGTCGACGAGCCCTACGCCGGGCCGCCGCCCACGCTGCGGCCGGCGCCGGGGCGCTTCCCGGTGCTGCCGTGGCCGCAGGCCACGGGTCCCCACCCGCCGGGGCCCTACCCGCCGGCGGCGTTCCCACCGGGGCTCTTCCCACCGGGGCTCTTCCCACCGGGGCCCTACCCACCGGCACCGTGGCCGCCCGCGCCGTTCCCGCCGGTGCCGCCGGCCGGGTGGGCGCTGCCCCCGGGGACGCCGCCGCACGACGAGCCGACGTCGTTCCTGCACGCGATGCGGGCCCGCGACTGGGCCTGGTGGCGGCCGCTGCTCGGGCTCCTCCTGCTCGGCGTGGTCTTCCTCGTGGCCGGGGCGCTGCTCGGCGTGCTCGGCATCCTCACCGGGATCAGCCCCGACCTCGCCCTCGTCGAGCTCACCGACCCCGGCACGCTGCTGGTCACCAACGCGACCCTGGCCGTCGGCATCCCCGTGGTGTGGCTGGCCTGGGCCGTCGCGCACGGCATGCGCCCGGGCTGGTCGTCGTCGGTGCTCGCCCGGTTCCGGTGGCGGCTGCTGCCGAGGCTCACCGTGCTCGCGCTGCTCTCGATCGGCGTCGTCATCGGGCTGTCGGTGCTCCTGGCCGTCGCCTCGGGGGAGGTGGAGATCACCGGGCCGGTGCCCTCGTGGGGCTGGCTGCTGGCCGTCGTCCTGCTCACCACGCCGCTGCAGTCGGCGGCGGAGGAGTACCTGTTCCGCGGCTACCTCAGCCAGGCGATCGCCGGCTGGATCCGCGCCCCGCGCACCGGCGCGGTGGTGGCCGCGGTGGTGACCGGAGCGCTCTTCTCGCTGGCGCACCTGCCGCCCGACCTCGCCACCTTCCTCGACCGCTTCGCCTTCGCCCTGGCCGCCTCGGCGGTGGTGTGGCTGACCGGCGGGATCGAGGCCGCGGTGGTGCTGCACGCGGTCAACAACGTGGTGCTGTTCCTGCTGGTCGCCCTGCTGGGGGACGCGGTGACCACCGACGTCGTGCCCGCCGGGCTGGCGCCCGTGTCGCTCGCGCTCACCGCGGCGGGTTTCGGCGGCTTCGTGCTGCTCGTGGCCAGGTGGCGGCGCCGGGCGCGGCCGGAGGTGCGCACCCCGGCCCTGGACCTCCGCCGGCCGCCGGGAGCGGCGCCCGCGCCGGCGCGCTGACCGGCCGTCCGGGGGGTGGTGCGACCCGCCCCCGGGACGTCGGGTACAGTTCTCTCCGGCGCCGCGAGGTGCTACCCATGGGGTATGGGGTAATTGGCAGCCCGACGGTTTCTGGTTCCGTTAGTCTAGGTTCGAGTCCTGGTACCCCAGCGAGGAAGCCTGGTTCCTCTCGCACCACCCAGCACGGCCCCGTCGTCTAGCGGCCCAGGACGCCGCCCTCTCACGGCGGTAGCGAGGGTTCGAATCCCTTCGGGGCTACGCGACCGAGAGCCCCCGACCACGGCGGTAGCGAGGGTTCGAATCCCTTCGGGGCTACGCGACCGAGAGCCCCCGACCAGCTGGTCGGGGGCTCTCGCCGTTCCAGGTGTCAGCGGGAGGCGGTCGAACGGTGTTCCGGACGAGGCGTGACCTGGCCGACGGCCGGGAGATCCTCTACTTCGACGCGGAGCCGGTCCGACGCGATGCCGGGGACGGCCGCGACCTGCCCGCCGTCGTCACCCGCTCGCAGCTCCGGTTCGACCCGCTGCTGGACGAGTGGGTCGTCGTCGCCGCGCACCGGCAGACCCGCACCTTCCTGCCCCCGGCCGACCAGTGCCCGCTGTGCCCCTCCCGGCCGGGCCGGCCCACCGAGGTGCCCGAGGCCGACTACCAGGTGGTGGTCTTCGAGAACCGGTTCCCCTCCCTGGCCACCGACGTCGACCGGGACGTGCCGCCTGCGGCTCCCGGCAACCCGCTGGCGGAGCTGCGGCCCGGGTCGGGCCGGTGCGAGGTCGTCTGCTTCACCAGCGAGCACAACCGCGTGTTCGCCGAGCTCGGCCCCGACCGCGCCCGCCTGGTCGTCGACGTCTGGGCCGAGCGCACCGCGGAGCTGTCCACCTTAGAGGGCGTCGAGCAGGTGTTCTGCTTCGAGAACCACGGCGAGGAGATCGGGGTCACCCTCAGCCACCCCCACGGGCAGATCTACGCCTACCCCTTCCTGCCGCCGCGCGTGGCGAAGGTGCTCGGCTCGGTTCGCCGGTACCGCGGGGCCACGGGTCGTGATCTGTTCGCCGACGTGCTCGAGGCCGAGCGGAGCGGCCCGCGGGTGGTGGCCGCCAACGAGCACTGGACGGCGTTCGTGCCGGCGGCGGCCCGCTGGCCCTACGAGGTGCAGCTGTTCCCCACGCGCCGGGTGCCCGACCTGCCCGCCCTCGACGACGCCGAGCGGGACGCCCTCGCCGAGGTGTACCTGGACGTCCTGGGCCGCTTCGCCCACCGCTTCGACACCCCGATGCCCTACATCGCCTCGTGGAACCAGGCGCCCGTGCACGAGGGCCGCGAGGAGTGGTGGCTGCACCTCCAGCTGTTCTCGTTGCGCCGGGCGCCGGGGAAGCTGAAGTACCTGGCCGGGTCGGAGTCCGGCATGGGCGCCTTCATCACCGACACCAACCCCGAGGACGTCGCCGACCAGCTGCGCGCCGTGGTCCTGCCGTGAGCGGCGCCGCCGCGGCAGCCGAGGCCTTCGCGGGGCGTTTCGGCTCCGCGGCCGAGGGGGTCTGGGCCGCCCCCGGACGGGTCAACGTCATCGGCGAGCACACCGACTACAACGGTGGGCACGTGCTGCCGATCGCCCTGCCGCACACGACGCGCGCCGCCGTCGGCCGGCGCGACGACGGGCGGCTGGTGCTGCGGTCGCTCCAGCACCCGGACGCCGACTCCGACGTCGCCGTCGCCGACCTGCGCCCGGGCACCCCGTCCGGCTGGGCCGGCTACGCGGCGGGGATCGTGCACCAGGTGGCCGGCTCGGTGCCGGGCGGGCTGAGCATCCTGGTCGACGGCGACGTGCCGGCCGGGGCGGGGCTCTCCTCGTCGGCGGCGCTGGAGTGCGCCGTCGCCCTGGCCCTGCGCGACCTGCTGGACCTCGACCTCGCCCCCGGGGACCTGGTGGACGTCGCGCGGCGGGCGGAGAACGACTTCGTCGGGGCTCCCACCGGGATCCTCGACCAGTCGGCCTCGTTGCTGTGCACCGAGGGGCACGCGCTGTTCCTGGACACCCGCGACCGCAGCAGCGAGCAGGTGACCTTCGACCTGGCCGGCGCCGGTGTGGCGCTGCTCGTCGTCGACACCGGCACGACGCACGACCACGCCGCCTCCGGCTACGGGGACCGCCGCCGCGAGTGCGAGGAGGCGGCCGCCCGGCTGGGGGTCGGCCTGCTGCGCGAGGTGGCCGACGTCGCCGCGCTCGGCGTCCTCTCCGACGGCAGCGCGGCGGGGGACCGGCTGCACCGCCGCGCCCGGCACGTCGTCACCGAGGAGGCCCGCGTGCACCGGGTCGTCTCGGTGCTGCGCTCCGGCGCGGACCCCAGGTCGATCGGCCCGCTGCTCACCGAGGGCCACGCCTCCCTGCGCGACGACTTCGAGGTCTCGGTGCCGCTGCTGGACGCCTGCGTCGAGGCCGCGGTGGCCGCCGGCGCCCACGGTGCCCGCATGGTGGGCGGCGGGTTCGGCGGCAGCGCGATCGCCCTGGTGGACGCCGACGCCACCGACGCCGTCACCACCGCCGTCGCCGACCGGTTCGCCCGGGAGGGCGCCGCCGCACCGCGCGTCTTCTCCGCGGTTCCCTCCGCGGGTGCCCGCCGGCTTCTCTGACCGGCGGGGCGGTCACCGCGCGCCCAGCAGCTCCTGGTCGGCCGGGAGCCCGTCGGCGCCACCGGGTGCGCCGCCGCGGAACGCCATCGGCCGGCCGCAGGACCCGGCCACCCAGGCCGAGTCGGTGAGCTGGACGTGCAGGTGCGGTTCGCTGCTGTTGCCCGAGTTGCCGCACTCGGCGACCTGCTGGCCGGCGGCGACCCGCTCGCCCACGGCCACCCGCACCGAGCCGCGGCGCAGGTGCGCCAGCACGGCGCAGGTGCCGTCATCGGTCTCGACGACGACGTGGTTGCCCAGCATCCAGCGGGCGCCGGCGACCTGGCGCACGAAGCCCTCCACGGTGAGCAGGTAGACCAGCGACAGCCAGCCGCTGCGGGCGCGGTGGTCGCTGCGGCGGTCGTGTGCCCGGACGACCCGGCCGGCCACGGGGGAGCGCACCGGCAGGCCGAACGCCGGGTAGTCGGTGACCGGCCGCCACTGACCCCCGGACCCGAACGCCGGCCGCGTGCCGTCGGCGGGTTCGGCGACCAGGTCGAGCGCCCAGGTCTGCCCCAGGCCGTGGGTGCCGTGGGAGGGCACCTTCGTCGCCGGGGAGTTCAGCGCTCGCCAGGCGCCGTCGACGGGCGGTTCGACGACGCGCACCGGTGCGGGCGGCGGTGCGACCCGGTCCAGGACGACGAA
Organism: Blastococcus sp. KM273128; assembly: GCF_021698975.1. Lineage (GTDB taxonomy): Bacteria > Actinomycetota > Actinomycetes > Mycobacteriales > Geodermatophilaceae > Blastococcus. Next base: position 68,915 of record NZ_SSXA01000014.1, read on the forward strand.
CCCGACGATCAGCAGGAAGCCGAGCAGCGGGCCGGCGGGAAGGCCCAGCCCGTCCGAGGCGATGAGGAGCACGCCCGGGGCCGGCAGGAGCGGGCGGACCCGGGCAGCAGCGCGGCGGGGGCTCACGCCGCACCCGCCGCGAGCACCACGTGCAGCGGGACCACCCGTTCGGCGGGAACGGCGTAGCTGCCGCGCGCGGTGGTGCGCAGCCAGCCGGCGGCGGTCAGCTGGCGCAGGTGGTGGTGCAGCTGCCCGGTGGTGCCCAGGCCCGGCAGCTCGGCCAGCGCCCCGGTGGTCGTCGTCCCGGTCAGCACCTCGCGCAGCAGCCGCAGCCGCACCGGGTGGGCCAGCGCGGCCAGGGTGGCGGCCGTGGCGGCGTCGGCGTCCTCCCCTCCGCGGGCCTCCTCGGCCGGGTGGGTGCGCTGCCAGGCGTACTCCTCACCCGTGGGCAGGGTGACCCGCCCGGCGTAGAGGACCGCGCCACCGGGCAGCGCCGCGGCGTCCTCCGCGAGCCCGTCGAGGGCCCAGAAGCGCTCGGGCTGCGGCGCCGGTCCGCGGTCCTGCAGGACCGCCTCCAGGGCGGTGAGCCGCTCCTCGATGCGGGCGAGCCGCGCCTCGTCGCCCACGGGGTGGTGTGCCACGGAACGATCCTACGGAAGAACGTAGGAGCGTTCCAATTCCGTGGTCAGCGTGCGGCGCGGGAGATGGCCGCCGCCGCGTCCAGGACGGCGCCGACGACGTCGGGACTCGGCCGGCGACCCAGCCGCTCCACCGGCCCGGAGATGGACACCGCGCCGAGCACCGCGCCCGTGGCGTCGCGGACCGGCGCCGACAGGGAGGCGACGCCGGCCTCGCGTTCGGCCACGCTGTGCGCCCAGCCGCGCCGCCGGACGTCGAGCAGGGTGCGCGCGGTGAAGCTCGCCGAGGGCAGCAGGCGGGTGACCTCGTCGGCGGGCATGAACGCCAGGAGGGCGTGCGCCGCGGAGCCCGCCGTCATGGGCAGCCGGGCACCGACCGGGACGGTGTCCCGCAGGCCGCTGGTGCGCTCCGCGGCGGCGACGCACACGCGGGTGGCGCCGTCGCGCACGTAGAACTGCGCGCTCTCGCCGGTCGCGTCGCGCAGCGTGACCAGGTGGCGCGCGGCGATCTCGCCGACGTCGGCCGTGCCCCGCCCCAGCTCGGCCAGCGCCGGCCCCGGCGCCCAGCTGCCGCTGTCGGTGCGCCGGACGAGGCGGTGCCCCTCCAGCGCGACGGCCAGCCGGTGGGCCGTCGCCCGGGGCAGGCCGGTACGCGCGACGAGCTCGGCGAGGGTGGCCGGTTCGTGCGCGACGGCGTGCAGGATCGACACCGCTTTGTCCAGAACCGCGACCGGGTTAGGCTGTCCCACACAGCAATACTCGCATCCCGAAGAGTGAGATGGTCAACTCGGGAGCGACCAGTCACCCGGAGGGGACGAGCCCGTGCCGAAGACCCTGGCCGAGAAGGTCTACGACGCCCACGTCGTGCGCAGCACGCCGGGGGAGCCCGACCTCCTCTACATCGACCTGCACCTCGTGCACGAGGTGACCAGCCCGCAGGCCTTCGACGGCCTCCGGGCGGCCGGTCGCACGGTGCGCCGTCCGGACCTCACGATGGCGACCGAGGACCACAACGTCCCCACGCTGGACATCCTCGCCCCGATCGCCGACCCGGTCAGCCGGGCGCAGGTCGAGGCGCTGCGCCGGAACGCCGCCGAGTTCGGCATCCGGCTGGCCCCCATGGGCGACCGCGACCAGGGCATCGTGCACGTCATCGGCCCCCAGCTGGGGCTCACCCAGCCCGGCATGACCATCGTGTGCGGCGACAGCCACACCTCCACCCACGGCGCCTTCGGGGCGCTCGCCTTCGGCATCGGCACCAGCGAGGTCGAGCACGTGCTGGCCACCCAGACGCTGCCGCAGTACCGGCCGAAGCAGATGGCGGTCACCGTCGAGGGCGAGCTGGCACCCGGCGTCTCGGCGAAGGACGTCATCCTCGCCGTCATCGCGCAGATCGGCACCAACGGCGCCGCCGGCCACGTCATCGAGTACCGGGGCAGCGCCATCGAGGCGCTGTCGATGGAGGCCCGCATGACGATCTGCAACATGTCCATCGAGGCCGGTGCCCGCGCCGGGCTGATCGCCCCCGACCGGACCACCTTCGAGTTCCTCCGGGGCCGCCCGCACGCGCCGCAGGGCGCCGACTGGGACGCCGCGGTGGAGTACTGGTCGACGCTGCGCACCGACGAGGGCGCGACCTTCGACACCGAGGTCGTGCTGGACGCCTCCACCCTCACGCCGTTCGTCACCTGGGGCACCAACCCGGGCCAGGGCCTGCCGATCAGCGAGCGCGTGCCCGACCCGGCGGACATGGCGGACGAGGGGGAGCGGCGGGCCGCCGAGCAGGCGCTGGCCTACATGGGGCTGACCCCGGGCACCCCGCTCACCGAGATCGAGGTCGACACCGTCTTCCTGGGCTCCTGCACCAACGGCCGGATCGAGGACCTGCGGGTCGCCGCCGAGATGCTGCGCGGCAAGAAGATCGACCCGGGCACCCGCATGCTGGTCGTCCCCGGCTCGGTCGGGGTGAAGGACCAGGCCGAGGCCGAGGGGCTCGACCGGGTCTTCGTCGAGGCCGGGGCGGAGTGGCGCGGCGCCGGGTGCTCGATGTGCCTGGGCATGAACCCCGACCAGCTCAAGCCGGGGGAGCGCTCGGCCTCCACCAGCAACCGCAACTTCCAGGGCCGGCAGGGCAAGGGCGGGCGCACCCACCTGGTCTCGCCGTCGGTGGCCGCCGCCACCGCGCTGACCGGCCGCCTGACCGCCCCCGCCGACCTGATCGGAGCCTGACCCGTGGACGCCTTCACCACCCACACCGGCACCGTCGCCCCGCTGCGCCGCAGCGCCGTCGACACCGACCAGATCATCCCGGCCGAGTACCTCAAGCGGATCACCCGCACCGGGTTCGAGGACGGACTCTTCGTCGCCTGGCGCACCAACGAGCCGGACTTCGTGCTCAACAAGCCCGAGTTCGCCGACGCCTCGATCCTCGTCGCCGGGCCCGACTTCGGCACCGGCTCTTCCCGCGAGCACGCCGTGTGGGCGCTGATGGACGGCGGCTTCCGCGTGGTCATCAGCTCGCGGTTCGCCGACATCTTCAAGAACAACTCGACCAAGGCGGGGCTGCTCACCGTCGTCCTGCCCCAGGCCGAGGTGGAGGCGCTGTGGGCGGCCGCGGAGGCGGACCCGACCACGCAGGTGACCGTCGACCTGGTGACCAAGCAGATCACCTACGGCGCGACGACGGTGCCGTTCGAGGCCGACGACTACACCCGCTGGCGGCTGCTGGAGGGGCTGGACGACGTCGGCCTCACCGAGCGGCACCTGGCCGACGTCGAGGCCTACGAGGCCGAGCGCCCCGCCTGGCTGCCGAAGGCGCTGCCCTCGCTCCCGGCTTAGCGGGGGGCGTCGGGGTCGGGCTGGAAGTCGGGGTAGTAGTCGGCCGCCAGCGCGCCGGGCCGGCCGCCCAGGGCCCACACGCTGCCCTTGGCGGCCGGCGGCGGCAGCCCGGGGACGCCGTGGCCGTGCACCCCGAGCGCCTGCAGCAGCGACGGGATGGCCCCGCCCTGGCTGCACACCACCGCGGCCCCCGCGTCCGGCCCGGCGTCGAGCAGCCGCTCCAGACCGGTGAGCGCCGCCTGCGGGTCCTCGGCGAAGCACTCCTCGCCGAACTCCGGCCGCTCGTGCACGGCCAGGCCCAGCTCCTCGGCCAGCGGCTCCACCGTCGAGCGGCAGCGCAGCGGCGGCGCCGAGGCCACCGTGGCCGGGGAGAAGAGCGGCAGCGCGCCGGCCAGCTGCTGCGCCTGGCGCAGCCCCTTGGTGTCCAGCGGCCGCAGGTCGTCGGGGCCGTCGAACTCCTGCTTGCTGCCCGCGCGCCCGTGGCGCACCAGCAGCACGGCCACCTCGCGGGGGACGTCGGTGCGGGCGGCGTCGGCGACCACCAGCCGGTCGTGGTCGTGGGTGAGCTGCGCGGCGGCCTCGTCGGGGGGGAGCCAGCGCAGCTCGTCGACCTCGTCGTTGGCCGCGAAGTCGCCCCCCACGCAGCGCATGGCCCAGTAGTCGACCCGCTTGGGTGCCCCGTCGACGACGTAGCGCGTGGTCGGGCAGCGGCGCCCGGCGACCACGTCCAGCCCCGTCTCCTCGAGCACCTCCCGGCAGGCCGCCTGCAGGGGGTGCTCCCCGGCGTCCAGCTTGCCCTTGGGCAGCGACCAGTCGTCGTAGCGCGCCCGGTGCACCACGGCGACCTCGATCCCGTCGCCGGCCGGCCGCCAGACCACGCCGCCCGCGGCGACGACGGTGCGCGGCTCAGCCGGCGAGCTCATGGACCCGCCGCATGAGCTCCGCCTGGTGGTCGCGGCCCTCCAGCCGCGCCCAGCCCCCGTCGCTGCGCAGCTCCCAGCAGCGGACGCCGGGGGCCATCGCCGGCTCGAGCGCCTCGCGCAGCTGGGTGCGGGCCGCTTCGTCGCAGACGCGCAGCAGCACCTCCACGCGGCGGTCGAGGTTGCGGTGCATGAGGTCGGAGCTGCCGATCCACCACTCCGGGTCCCCGCCGTTGTGGAACGACATGACCCGCGAGTGCTCGAGGAAGCGGCCGACGATCGAGCGCACGCGGATGGTCTCCGACAGGCCCGGCACCCCGGGCCGCAGCGCGCAGATGCCCCGGACGAACAGCTCCACCGGGACGCCGGCGCGCGAGGCCTCGTAGAGCGCGTCGATCAACCGCTCGTCGACGATCGAGTTCGCCTTGATGCGGATGCCCGACGGGCGACCCTCGGCGGCGTGGCGGGCCTCGCGGCGGATCTTCTCGATCAGCCCGGTGCGGATGCCGTGCGGCGCCACCAGCAAAGTGCGGTAGTTGGTCTGCCGCGAGTAGCCGGTGAGCACGTTGAACAGGTCGGTCAGGTCCGCGCCCACCCGCGGGTCGGCGGTGAGGATGCCCAGGTCCTCGTAGATGCGGGCGGTCTTGGGGTTGTAGTTGCCCGTGCCGATGTGGCAGTACCGGCGGATGACGCCCTGCTCGCGGCGCACCACCAGGGCGGTCTTGCAGTGCGTCTTGAGCCCGACCAGGCCGTAGACCACGTGGCAGCCGGCCCGCTCCAGCGAGCGTGCCCAGCTGATGTTGGCCTCCTCGTCGAAGCGCGCCTTGATCTCGACGAGCACGACCACCTGCTTGCCGGCCTCGGCCGCCTCGATCAGCGCGTTGACGATCGGGGAGTCGCCGGAGGTGCGGTAGAGCGTCTGCTTGATCGCCAGCACGTGCGGGTCGGCCGCCGCCTGCTCGATGAAGCGCTGCACGCTCGTGGCGAACGAGTGGTAGGGGTGGTGCACCAGGACGTCGCCCTCGCGCAGGGTGGCGAAGACGCTCTTGGGCGTCTCGCCCTCGGACAGCCGCGGGTGCGTCGCCGGCACGAACGGCTCGTCCTTGAGCTCGGGCCGGTCGAGGTCGTAGAGCGCCATCAGCGAGGCGAGGTCCAGCAGGCCGGGCACGTGCACGACGTCGTCGGGGTAGACCTCGAGCTCGGAGATGAGCACCTCGAGGATCCGCGGGTCCATCGGCTCGGCCACCTCGAGCCGGACGGCCGGGCCGAAGCGCCGCCGGGCGAGCTCGCGCTCCAGCGCCTGCAGCAGGTCCTCGTCGCGGTCCTCCTCGACCTCCAGGTCGGCGTTGCGGGTGACCCGGAAGAAGTGGTGGTCGATCACCTCCAGGCCCGGGAAGAGCTGGGCGAGGTGGGCCGCGATGAGGTCCTCCAGCGGGAGGAACGTGGCGATCGAGTCGGCGGTCTCCACCGCGACGAACCGCGGCACGTTGTTGGGCACCTTGAGCCGGGCGAACCGCGGGGCGCCGGTGTCGGGGTCACGCACCGACACCGCCAGGTTCAGCGAGAGCCCGCTGATGTACGGGAAGGGGTGCGCGGGGTCGACCGCCAGCGGGGTGAGCACGGGGAACACCTGGTCGCGGAAGTAGTCGCGCAGCCGGCGGGTGTCCTCGTCGGCGAGGTCCTCCCAGTGGACGATCCGGATGCCCGACTCCTCCAGCTGCGGCAGCACGTCCTTGTTGAAGACGTCGGAGTGGCGCTGCACCAGTTCCTTGGTGCGCGCGGTGACCAGCTCGAGCTGCTCGCGGATGGTCAGCCCGTCGGGGGAGCGGACGGTGAGCCCGGTGCTCTGCCGGCGCTTCAGGCCCGCGATGCGCACCATGTAGAACTCGTCGAGGTTGCTGGCGAAGATGGCGAGGAACTTGACCCGCTCGAGCAGCGGCAGGGAGTCGTCCTCGGCCAGCTCGAGCACGCGGGCGTTGAAGTCCAGCCAGGACAGCTCGCGGTTCAGGTAGCGGTCGGCGGGCAGGGGATCGGTCCGGGGAGCGCTCTCTTCGGCCACCCCCTCATCGTGCCGTACCGATCCGGTTCGCGAGCACCGGCGAGGCCACCACCAGCCCGGTCGTGCGCGGCCCGGCCCCGAGCCCGAGCGCGGCCCGCAGGTCGTCCGGGAGATCGACGTCGCGCCGCAGGCCGGGCCACGTCCCGGTCAGCCGCACCGCACCCCCGGCCTCGTGCGCCGCGGCGGAGCCGCGCCCGAACCGCGGGTGCAGCGGCACGCCGACGGCGGTCAGCAGCGTGGTGCCCGTCCCCTGGGCGTCGGCCACGAAGCAGCGGGGGGCGGCCTCGGCGGCCACCAGCGCCTCGGCCAGCTCCTCGGGACGCAGCGCGGGCAGGTCGGAGGAGAGCGCGGCGACGTGCGCGCTCCCGGTGCGCCGGGCGCCGTGCTCCAGCGCGGGGTTGAGGCCGCGGTCGGGCTCGTCGGCCACGGTGGTGGCGCCGAGGTCGCGCACCAGCTCCGCGGACGCCGGCTCGTCGGTGACGACGACGACCGACCCCACCCGCGCACAGGCCAGCGCGGCGGCGACCGTGTCGGCGAGCAGCGCGAGGACCAGGGCGCCGTGGTCGCCGTCCGGGCCGGCGGTGAGCGGGCGCAGCCGCGTCTTGGCCGCGGCGAGCCGCTTCGCCGGGACGACGACCGACCACCTGGACACGGCACCACAATGTCAGCACCCGGTCCGGGCGGAGCCCCTCGGACCGGACCCGGTGGTCCGCGACGGGCGGGCCGGGTCGATCATGGGGCGGCTCACAGCAGAGGGAGGCGGGTCGGTGACCGACGAGACGTCCGCGCGCGGTGGGGGACCGGTCGCCCGGCCCGAGGGCAGGTGGCGCACCCGGGGGCACATCCCGTTCCCCCTCTGGCTGTGCATCCTGGTCGTGTACCCGGTGGCGTCCCTGCTGTTCCGGCTCCGCTACCGCCACATCGAGCGCATCCCGGTGCGCGGGCCGGTCCTGCTCGTGGCCAACCACGTGTCGGTGCTCGACCCGCTGGCCTGCGCCCGGCTGGTGTTCGACCGCGGGCGCATCCCGCACTTCCTCGCCAAGGAGACCGTCTTCAAGGGGCTGGCCGGCACGATCCTGCGCGCGGCGGGGCAGATCCCGGTGGCCCGCTACTCGTCGACGGCCCGGGGTTCGCTCGACGCGGCGCGGGCCGACCTGCAGGCCGGCAACCTGGTGGTCATCTACCCCGAGGGTTCGGTGACGCGGGACCCGGCGTGGTGGCCCATGCAGGCCCGCACCGGCGCGGCGCAGCTGGCGCTCACCACCGACGCCGTCGTCGTCCCCGTGGCCCAGTGGGGGCCGCAGCGGGTGCACGACTACCACAGCAAGAAGCTGCACCTGCGGCTGCGCACGCCGGCCGACTACCTGGTCGGCGAGCCGATCGACCTGTCGGCCCTGCGCGCCGAGATCCGGTCCGGCCGGCCGCTGGACACCCCTCTGCTGCGGGAGACGACCGACCTGATGATGACCCGGGTGCGCCACCAGCTCGCCGAGCTCCGGGGCGAGCCCGCCCCGGCCGCCGTCCACCCGGGGCCGGGGCGCTCGCGCCCCGACGGCATCGCGGGGAGCGCCGCGTGACGCGGGCGGCGGTGCTGGGCGCCGGCTCCTGGGGCACCACCTTCGCCAAGGTCCTCGCCGACGCCGGCTGCGAGGTGCGGCTGCACGCCCGCCGGCCCGAGCTCGTGCACGCCATCGGTGAGCGGCGCGAGAACCCCGACTACCTGCCCGGCGTGCGGCTGCCCGACCGGCTGCGGGCGACCGCCGACCCCGCCGAGGCGCTGGCGGACGCCGAGGTCGTCGTGCTGGCGGTCCCCTCGCAGTCGCTGCGCGGGAACCTGACCGCGTGGCAGGAGCTGCTGCCGGCGGACGCCACGCTGCTGTCGCTGATGAAGGGTGTCGAGCTCGGCACCACGAAGCGGATGAGCGAGGTGATCTGCGAGGTCACCGGCGCCGACCCGGCCCGGGTGGCGGCGCTCTCCGGGCCGAACCTGGCCCGTGAGATCGCCGAGGAGCAGCCGGCGGCCACCGTGATCGCCTGCGCGGACAGCGGGCGCGGCGCGCAGCTGCAGGCGGCCTGCCACACCCGCTACTTCCGGCCCTACACGAACCCCGACCTCGTCGGCTGCGAGCTGGGCGGCGCGGTGAAGAACGTGATCGCGCTGGCCGCCGGCATCGCCGAGGGGCTGGGCTTCGGGGACAACACCCGGGCCTCGCTGATCACCCGCGGGCTGGCCGAGACCGCCCGGCTGGGCCTCGCGCTGGGCGCCGAGCTGACCACCTTCGCCGGGCTGGCCGGGCTGGGCGACCTGGTGGCCACCTGCAGCTCGCCGCTGTCGCGCAACCGCACCTTCGGCGAGAAGCTCGGCCGCGGCATGAGCGTCGAGGAGGTGCAGCGGAGCACCCGGCAGACCGCGGAGGGCGTGAAGAGCTGCCGCTCGGTGCTCGACCTCGCGCGGGCCCACGGCATCGACGTGCCCATCACCGAGGCCGTCGTGCGGGTCTGCCACGAGGGCGAGGCGCCGGCGCAGATGGTGCGCGAGATCATGTCGCGGGAGGCCAAGCCCGAGTGATGGAGTAACCGGTCGTGGACGACGTGTGGGGCGACGGGACCAGGTCGGTGCGCGCCGGGGAGGACCCGGCGGTGCCCGGTGCGCCGCTGCGGCCCTCACCGGTGTTCGCCGCGCCCTTCCACCTCGGCGACCAGCCCCCGCGCTCCGGCGGCGCCGACGCCTACGCGCGGACCGAGCAACCCACGCTGCGGCACTTCGAGGACGCCGTCGGGGAGCTCGACGGCGGCCGCTGCCTCTCCTTCGCCACCGGCATGGCGGCGCTCACCGCCGCCGTCCTGGCCTGCGTCCGCAGCGGGGACCGGGTGGTCCTGCCGTCGGACGGCTACTACGCCACCCGCATGCTGGCCGCGCAGGAGCTGACCCGGTTCGGCGTCGAGGTGCAGTACGTGGCGACGCCGGAGATCGAGCGGGTGGCGGCCGGTGGCGGGCTCGCCGGCGCCCGGATGGTGCTGCTGGAGACGCCCAGCAACCCGCAGCTCGACGTCTGCGACATCGCGGCCGTCGCCGCGGCCGCGCACGCCGCGGGCGCCCTGGTGGCGGTCGACAACACCACCGCGACGCCGCTCGGCCAGCGGCCGCTGGCGCTGGGTGCCGACCTCACCGTCGGCAGCGACACCAAGGCGCTCACCGGGCACAGCGACGTGCTGCTCGGGCACGTGTCGGTCACCGACGACGAGCTGCACGCCGCGGTGAAGGGCTTCCGCGACCGCACCGGCAGCACGCCGGGCCCCTTCGAGGCCTGGCTGGGGCACCGCTCGATGAGCACCCTGGACCTGCGGCTGGCCCGCCAGGCGGAGAACGCGGCGGCGGTGGCCGAGCTGCTCGCCGGGCACCCCGCCGTCACCGGGCTGCGCTGGCCGTGGCGGGCGGACGACCCGGCGTTCGCGCTCGCCTCCCGGCAGATGCTCCGCCCGAACGGCGTGGTCTCCGCGGAGCTGCCCGACGAGGCCGCCGTCTCGCGGCTGCTGGGCGCCAGCCGGCTGTGGGCCGCGGCGACGAGCTTCGGCGGCGTGCACAGCACCATCGACCGGCGGGCACAGTGGGGTGGCGACGCCGTCCCCGCGGGCTTCGTGCGGTTCTCCTGCGGCATCGAAGACACCGCGGACCTGGTCGCCGACCTATCCCGCGCGCTCGACGCCGTCGGCTGACGCGGGCCGGCGGCGCGCGCCGGCCACGGTGAGCCAGATGCTGACGCCGAAGTAGTAGGCCAGGTAGACCATGCTCAGCACGACGACCAGCGGCTCCGGGTCGGGGTACTGGGCGATCAGCACGGCGAAGGCGACGAGCCAGACCGCCGCCAGCCCCAGGTTGAGCCCGCGCAGCAGCTTGGTGCGCGAGGGGTAGACGTACTTGACCGGCACGAACACCAGCACGGTGAGGACGGCGAGCGTCACGCCGACGCCGGTGGGGCCGACGTCGAGGACGATCGCGTAGAACGCCGCCACGTTCCAGTAGCTGGGGAAGCCGAGGAAGTAGTGGTCCTCGGTCTTCGCGTCGACGCGGCAGAACTGGTAGCAGGAGGCCAGCAGCGGCAGCGCGGCCAGCACCCAGCCGAGCGCGCCGCCGGGCATCCGGTCGGTCGTCCAGAGCAGCACGACGGGCGCGAAGACGTAGGTCAGGTAGTCGACGATGTCGTCCATCCGGGCGCCGTCGAACCAGGGGATCGTCTCCTTGACGCGGAACCGCCGGGCCAGCATCCCGTCGGTGCCGTCGACGAACAGCGTCGCGAGGATCAGCCACAGCGCGGTCTCCACCGCGCCGTCGAAGGCGGCCAGGACGATGAGCAGGCCGAGCACCGAACCGCTGGCGGTGTACAGGTGCACCGCGGCGCCGGCCAGGCGCAGCCCCAGCGGGTGCCGGGGCCCGTCGGTGGTGCGCGCGGCCCCGGGTGCGGTCAGGTGGGCTGGGTCGTCGTGCACGGCGACGAGGCTGCCACACCCGGGCCGGCCCGGCGGACCGGCGTGTGCACCGGCGACGCGGCGGAGGCCGGGTCAGGCCCTCGGTTAGGGTCGCCCCGATGAGCGGACAGCAGGGCAGGGTGCGGGTGGCGGTCGTCTTCGGCGGGCGCAGCGAGGAGCACGCCATCTCCTGCATCTCGGCCGGGAGCGTGATGGCCGCGCTGGACCCCGAGCGCTACGAGGTGGTGCCGGTCGGCATCGCCAAGGACGGCCGCTGGGTGCTGCCCGACCCCGGCCAGCGGCTCGCCCTCACCGACGGCGCGCTGCCCGAGGTCACCGGCGGCACCGCGGTCTCCCTCGTCGGCGACCCCGAGGCCCGCGGGCTGGCCGTCCTCGAGCCCGGCGCGGCGGTCGGGCGGGCGCTCACCGAGGTCGACGTCGTCTTCCCGGTGCTGCACGGGGCCTTCGGCGAGGACGGCACGGTCCAGGGCCTGCTGGAGATGACCGGGCTGCCCTACGTGGGCTCCGGGGTGTTCGCCAGCGCCGCGTCCATGGACAAGGAGTTCACCAAGAAGCTGCTCGCCGCCGCCGGACTGCCGCAGGGCGACCACGTCGTGCTGCGCGACGAGCACGGCGCGGTGTGCGCGGACGCCGCCCTCCTCGGCGAGGCCGAACGCGAGCGGCTGGGCCTGCCGGTGTTCGTCAAGCCTGCCCGCGCCGGCTCCAGCATCGGCATCAGCAAGGTCACCGACTGGGCGCAGTTCCCGGCCGCGGTCGCCGCGGCCGCGGCGGTCGACCCGAAGGTGATCGTGGAGGCCGCCGTCCCCGGCCGGGAGATCGAGTGCGGCGTGCTCGCCGCGCGCGGCGGGGGCCTGCCGGAGGCGAGCCTGCCCGCCGAGATCCGGCTGCGGCCGGGCGTGGACTGGTACGACTTCGCCGCCAAGTACCTCGACGACGCCGCGGAGTTCGACATCCCGGCCGACCTCACGCCCGGGCAGCTCGCCGCGGTGCAGGACACCGCGCGCCGCGCCTACCTGGCGCTGGACTGCCGCGGGCTGGCCCGCGTCGACTTCTTCCTGGCTCCCGGGCCCGACGGCGCGGACCGGCTGGTGGTCAACGAGGTCAACACGATGCCCGGCTTCACGCCGATCTCGATGTTCGCCCGCATGTGGGCGGCCAGCGGGGTGGAGTTCGCCGAGCTCGTGGACCGCCTGGTGAGCGGGGCGCTCGCCGGCGGCGCACGGCCGGGCCGGTGACCGCCGGGCGGCCGGGCCGTGGCGGAGCCGCCACCGGCTCCCGGGTCGCCCCGGCGGTCCTCCTCACCGCCTGCCTGCTCGCCGCCTGCGGGCGCGCGGTCGAGGGCGTCCCCACCGCCGCCCCGCCCTCGGACCGGCCCTCCTCGCCGCAGGAGCTGGAGGAGCTCGTCGTCCGGAAGGTGCCCTCGGGCCTGCCGCGGCTGCCCGACGACGAGCTGGAGCCGCCGGCCGGCGCCAAGCGGCTGGAGGACGTCGCCGCGTACGCGCCGGACCCGGAGCGCGAGCTCGCGGTGCTCGACGACTACGGCTACCGCTACGGCTGGGAGCGCTTCTGGGGGCGGGAGTCCGGCCCGATGACCGGCGTCTTCGTCGACCAGTTCCAGCAGCGCGCCGGCGCCGGCGCCTACGCCGAGGCGCTGGCCCGCAACGACGCCGAGCTCTACGGCGGCGTGCTGAGCGTGGACCCGCCCGAGCTGCCGGCGAACTGCCGGCTGCTCACCGTGGAGACGCCCGTGCCGGAGGCCGGGTTGGTCGACCCCGCGGCGTTCGCGTGGTGCTGGCACGGCGTGTTCAGCGTGTCGGTGACCGCCGTGGCCGGGTCGGTCCCGGCCGCCGTCGAGGAGGTCGGCGCCGTCCTCGAGGAGCAGCTGGCGCTGCTGCCCCCGGCGTGAGCGCGCGCGGGCGCTCAGGGGCCAGGCGCCGGCTCCTGGTAGGGGAGGGCCTCGGCCAGCGGCACGGTCAGCGCCGTCACCGGGGCGCTGTCGACGCCGGCCGGCAGCCGCACCTCCACGTAGACGGGCCGGTCGACCGCCGTCCACACCGTCGCGTCGGGGTCGCTGGTGTCGACGTGCCACTGCACGCCGTTGATCTGGATGGCCGACGCCTCGACGGTCCACCCGGCCGGCCGGTCGACGCCGCAGGTGAGCACGACCGGCGGCTCGCCCCAGGCGTAGACGTTGGCGCGCTCGGAGCGCACCCGGCGCGAGGGCTCGCCGGCCAGCTCCAGCGGCAGGTTGCCCATCAGCGTGGTGCAGGCCTGCTCGGCCTCCGGGCCGAGCTCGGGGCTGTCCAGCTCGAGCGTCGGCAGGTCCTCGGGGCGGACCGGCGTGACCCCGTCGACGGCGGCCGGCCCCTCGGCCGCCGGGGCGGGCTCCTCCCCGCCGCGCACGTTGACCAGCACGACGAGCGCGACCACCACCGGGAGGGTGACCGCCGTGATCAGGATCGCGGCCCGGCGCAGCGGGTCCACGGGGCGAGCGCTCAGATGTTGACGACCGGGCAGGTCAGCGTCCGGGTGATGCCGTCGACCGACTGCACCCGGGCGACCACGAGGCGGCCCAGCTCGTCGACCGTGTCGGCCTCGGCGCGCACGATCACGTCGTACGGGCCGGTGACGTCCTCGGCCTTGGTGACGCCGCTGATCTCGCTGATCGTCTTGGCGACCTGGGCGGCCTTGCCGACTTCGGTCTGGATGAGGATGTAGGCGTGGACCACGGGAGATCCTTCCTCCGGCAACAGTGCCGAGACGTCGTCCCCGCCGGCTGGCGGACTCGTCGGCAACCTACCGCAGCGACTGGAGAGCATCGATGAGTCGACCCCGCCCCCTGGTCCCGCGCGGCGATCCGGCCGACACCGTGCGGGTCGTCGGCGAGTTCGGCGTCATCGCCCGGGTGCTGGCCCGGTCGGGCACCGCGGCGGCCGCCGACGTCGGCCCGGGCGACGACGCGGCGGTGGTGCGCACCCCCGACCGCCGGGTCGTCGCCACCACCGACGTGCTGGTCGAGGGGCGGCACTTCCGGCGGGACTGGTCCTCGGCCGAGGACATCGGCCACAAGGCGGCCGCCGCCAACCTCGCCGACGTCGCGGCGATGGGCGCCCGGACGACGGCGCTCGTGGTGGGGCTGGCCTGCCCGCCGGACACGCCCACCAGCTGGCTGGAGGGGGTCGCCACCGGCCTGGCCGAGGAGTGCGCACCCCAGGGGGCCGCCGTGGTGGGCGGGGACACCGTGGCCGCCGCACCCGGCAGCACCGCCGTCGTCCTGTCGGTCACCGCCCTGGGCGACCTGGCCGGCCGGGCGCCCGTCCTGCGGTCGGGCGCGCGACCCGGTGACGTCGTCGCGCTGGCCGGGCGGCTGGGGTGGTCGGCCGCCGGGCTGGCGGTGCTGCGCCGCGGGTTCAGCAGTCCGCTGGCCGTGGTGTCGGCGCACCGGCGCCCCACGCCGCCGTACGCGGCGGGGCAGGTGGCGGCCGACGCGGGCGCCACCGCGATGTGCGACGTGAGCGACGGGCTGCTCGCCGACGCCGGGCACATCGCGGAGGCCAGCGGCGTCGTGCTCGACCTGGACCGGGCGGCGTTGGCGCAGGCGTGCCTGGAGCCGGTCGGCCCGCTGCAGCAGGTCGGCTCCGCGCTAGGGGTGGACCCGATGGCGTGGGTGCTCACCGGCGGGGAGGACCACGCGCTGCTGGCCACCTTCCCGCGCAAGGTCCGCCTCCCCGAGGGCTGGACGCCGGTCGGGCTGGTGCGGCCGGGCAAGCGGGGGCCCGGCGTGCGGGTGGACGGCGTGGACGCCGCCGACGCGCTGGCGGCCGTGGGCGCGGAGAGGGCGGGGCATGTGCACTTCGGCTGAGCAGCTGCTGCGGGACGGGGCGGTCGTGCGGCTGCGGGCGCTGCCCTACGAGGACCCCCTGGCGCAGGAGCTGGTCGAGGCGGTGCAGCAGGAGTACGTGGTGCGCTACGGCGGCCGCGACGAGGCCGTCGTCGACCCGGCGGAGTTCCGGCCACCGGCCGGGCTGTTCCTGGTCGCCGAGGTCGCGGGGGAGCCCGCCGGCTGCGGGGCGTGGCGGGCGCACCCGGACGGGGGTGCGGAGATCAAGCGGGTCTACGTGGCGCCGGGCTTCCGGCGGCGGGGGCTGGCGCAGGTGCTGATGGCGGAGCTGGAGGCGACCGCGGCCCGCGCCGGGCACCGGTCGGTGGTGCTGAACACCGGGGAGCGGCAGCCCGAGGCGGTCGCGCTCTACCGGGAGCTGGGGTACGGGCCCGTGCCGGGCTACGGCGTGTACGCCGGCTCGCCGGAGGCCGTGTTTCTGGGCAAGGAGCTGCTCGTGCACGAGGAGGAGCCGACGTGGGCATCGTGACGATCTCGGCCCCCTATGGCGCCGCGGGGGCCGAGGTGGCGCCGGCGGTGGCCCAGCGGCTGGGGCTGCCCTTCCACGACCGCGCGATACCCGCCCAGGTCGCCGGGCGGCTCGGGGTGCCGGTCGAGGAGGCCGAGGCCAACGACGAGACCGTGGTGCGCGGGCTGTGGCGGCTGGTGGCGTCGCTGGGCACCATGCCCGACCCGGTGGGCGGGGTGGTGCCGGGGGCGCCGCTGCCCGACACCCGGGCCTACCGGGAGCAGACCGAGCGGGTCCTCGCCGAGATCGCGACCGGCGACGGCGGCGTGGTGCTCGGCCGGGCCGCGATGGTGGTGCTGGCCGACCGCGCCGACGCGCTGCACGTCCGGCTGGACGGGCCGCGGGAGCGGCGGCTGGCCGCGGCGGTGGCCCGGTCGTGGCGCCCCCGCGAGGAGGTGGCGCGGGAGCTGGCGGCCAACGACCGCGCGCGCGAGGCCTACGTCCGGCACTTCTACCGCCGCGACCCGGCCGATCCCCGCCTCTACCACCTGGTCATCGACGCGACGGCGTTCCCGGTGGAGACCGTCGTGGACCTCGTGGTGACGGCGGCGCGGGGGCGTGGCATCGGCCGCTGAAGCGCTGCGTAGACCACTGGCGTCACCGTTCGGCCCGCCATCGGCGGCACTCAGCCCTTCGATCTCGCCCGCATCCACCTGATGACGAGGTATCCGCCGAGCCCGCCCGACAACAGGCCGATCAGCATGTAGCCGATGATCTCCACGGGCCCCCTCCGGTCACCGGCCGTGCTGCTGACAGCTGTTCGCAGCACGGTGCCACAGGCAGAGCGGCACCGACGCGGGCGGTTCCGGTCGCCCCGGCGTACGGGCGCATGCGAGGAGCCCCGGAGGTCGGTGACCTCCGGGGCTCCTCGCTGTGCTCGCGCCCCTCATGGGGCGCCGGCGTCAGGCGCGGACGACCTTACCGGCGCGGATGCACGAGGTGCACGCGTTGATCCGGCGACGGTTGCCGGGGGCGATCAGCGCCCGCACGGACTGGATGTTCGGGTTCCAACGGCGCGGCGTGCGGCGGTGCGAGTGCGACACCGACATACCGAAACCGGGGCCCTTGCCACACACATCGCAGTTGGCAGCCACGGTTGATCACTCCCAGAAGATTCGTTCGCAGACGGCGGGGCGAGGGCGCACCCGCATGAAGACCGTCCAGCAGTCTAACCGCTCGGCGGAGGTGGTGCCGCAGCGCCCTCCGGGCCGGGTCCCGCGGCCCGCGCGGGCGGGGCGTGTCGGCGCCCCTGGGTAGCCTGCTCCCGTGCTGACGGCGCTGGACGACGCCGCGGTCGGACAGTGGTGCCGGGCCGCGGTCGAGGCGCTGTCCGACTTCCGGGCGCGGCTCGACGACCTCAACGTCTTCCCGGTCCCCGACGGGGACACCGGCACCAACCTGCTGCACACCGCGGAGGGCGCGCTGGCGGCGCTGGACGAGGCGGCGCCCGGGGAGCCCACCTGGGCGGTCGTGGCGCGCGGCGCGGTGCTGTCCGCGCGCGGCAACTCCGGCACGATCCTGGCCCAGTTGCTGCGCGGCCTGGCCGATCAGCTGGTCGACCAGCCCCCGGCCGACGGGCCGGTGCTGGCCACCGCCGTGCGCAAGGCCGCCGAGAGCGCCTACACCGCCGTCGCCGCTCCCGAGGAGGGCACCTTCCTCACCGTCGCCCGCGCCGCCGGCGAAGCAGCTGTCGCCGCCGTCGACGAGGGGCGGACGACGCTCGCCGACGTCGTCGGGGCCGCGGCCGACGGCGCGCACCGCGCGCTGGAAGGCACGCCCGACCAGCTCGCCGCGCTGCGCGAGGCCGGGGTGGTCGACGCCGGCGGCGCCGGGCTCTCCCTCGTCCTGGACGCCCTGGTGCGCACGGTCACCGGCGTCCAGCCGGTCCGCCCCGCGCTCACCCGCCGCGCGCACCCCCCGCACGACCACGTGCACGCCCCGCACCAACCGCCGCCCGGCCCGGGCAGCGAGGTCCAGTACCTGCTCGCCGACGCCGACGAGGGCTCGGTCGCCCGGCTGCACGAGCGGCTGGCCGGGCTCGGCGACAGCCTCGTCATCGTGGGCGTCGACACCCCGACCGGCCGCGAGTGGAACGTGCACGTGCACGTCGCCGACGTCGGCGCCGCCATCGAGGCGGGCATCGAGGCCGGCCGCCCGCACCGCATCACGGTCACCCCGCTGGCGCCGGTGCCCCCGGCGGCGCCGGTCCCGGGGGTGCGTGCGGTCGTCGCGGCGGTGCACAGCGAGGGCCTGGCCGAGCTGTTCCGCGCCGAGGGCGCCCGCGTCGTCGTCTGCGAGCCCGGCGGCATCACCGAGGACGACCTCTACGACGAGGTCGTCGCCGCCGGCGCCCAGGAGGTGGTCGTCCTGCCGAACGACGCCGGCCTGCACGCCGCCGCGTCCCGGGCCGCGGAGCGGGCGCGCGAGGCCGGCCGCGAGGTCGGCGTGGTGCCCACCCGCTCGCCGGTGCAGGGGCTGGCGGCGCTGGCCGTCGCCGACCCGCAGCGCCGTTTCGGCGACGACGTCATCGGCATGGCGGAGGCGTCGGCCGCCACCCGGTGGGCCGAGCTCGCCGTCGCCGACCAGGAGGCGCTGACCACCGCAGGTCTGTGCCGGCCCGGCGACGTGCTGGGCTCCGCCGAGGGTGACGTCGTCGTCATCGGCGCGGAGCACGCCGCCGTCGCGTGCGACCTGCTGGACCGGCTGCTCTCCGCGGGCGGGGAGATGGCCACGCTCGTCGTCGGCCCGGACGAGGCGCTCGGCGACGCCGTCTGCGCGCACCTGTCGTCGGCGCACCCCACCGTCGAGGTGGTGCGCTACGGCGGCGGCCCCGGGTCGCTGCCGCTGCAGATCGGGGTCGAGTGACGTGGCGGTGACCCTGGAGACCCCGCTGGCCAAGGTGCTGGGGCCCAAGACCGCCACCGGCATGGCCGACCAGCTCGGCCTGCACACGGTGCGCCACCTGCTGCGCCACTACCCCCGCCGCTACGCGCGGCGCGGCGAGATGGCCCGGCTCGACGACCTGCAGCCCGGCGACCGGGTGACGGTGCTCGCCCAGGTGAAGAACGTGAGCACCCGGCCCATGCGGCAGCGGCGCGGCACCCTCACCGAGGTCACCGTCGGCGACGGCGCGAGCACCATGAAGCTCGTCTTCTTCAGCCACCGGCACGCGCGTCTGGCGCCGGGGGTGTGGGGCATGTTCGCCGGCACCGTCGGCACCTACCAGGGCAAGCTGCAGTTCACCCACCCCGACATGCACCTGCTCAGCGGCGACGACGATGACGACGACTGGGCCCGCGAGCTGGTGCCGATCTACCCGGCGAGCAAGGACGTCTCCAGCTGGGTGATCCAGAAGTCGGTGAAGCTGCTGCTCGGCGGGGCGGGCAACCTCGCCGACCTGGTCACCGACCCGCTGCCCGAGGAGATCCGCACCCGGCACGGCCTGCTCTCGCTGCCGGCGGCGCTGCTGGACATCCACCGGCCCACCACCGCCCAGGACGTCGAGCGCGCCGAGCACCGGCTGAAGTGGGACGAGGCGCTCACCCTGCAGCTCACCCTCGCCGCCCGCCGCCGCGCCGCCGCGCTCGAGCCCGGCACCGCGCGCCCGCGGAAGCCCGGCGGCCTGCTCGACGCGGTCGACGCCGCGCTGCCGTTCGCGCTCACCGACGGGCAGCGCGCGGTGGGGGAGGAGCTCGCCGCCGAGCTCGACCGCGACCAGCCGATGCACCGCCTCCTGCAGGGCGAGGTGGGCTCGGGCAAGACGGTGGTCGCCCTGCGCGCGATGGCGCAGGTCGTGGACGCCGGCGGCCAGGCCGCCCTGCTCGCCCCCACCGAGGTGCTCGCCGCCCAGCACGCCCGCGGGATCCGCGCCCTGCTCGGCCCGCTCGGCCGTGCCGGGGAGCTCGACGGCGACCCCGCCGGCACCCGGGTCACCCTGCTCACCGGCTCGCTCAAGGCCGCGCCCCGCCGCGCGGCCCGCGCCGAGGTCGCCGAGGGGCGGGCCGGCATCGTCGTCGGCACGCACGCGCTGTTGCAGGAGGGCGTGGACTTCGCCGACCTCGGGCTCGTCGTCGTCGACGAGCAGCACCGGTTCGGCGTCGAGCAGCGGGACGCGCTGCGGGCCAAGGGCAGCCGCCCGCCGCACGTGCTGGTGATGACCGCGACGCCCATCCCGCGGACCGTCGCCATGACCGTCTACGGCGACCTCGAGGTCTCCACCCTGCGGCAGCTGCCCAGCGGGCGCGGCGGCGTGGCCAGCTCGGTGGTGCCGGTCGTGGAGAAGCCCGGCTGGCTCGACCGCGCCTGGGAGCGGCTGCGCGAGGAGGTCGCCGCCGGCCGGCAGGCCTACGTCGTCTGCCCCCGGATCGGCGACGTGCCCGGGGACGAGCCCGAGGACGCCGACGGCGCCCCGCCGGAGGACGAGGGGCGCAGCGACCGTCGGCCCCCGCTCGCCGTCCTCGACGTCGCCGAGGCGCTGCGCGCCGGCCCGCTGGCCGGCCTGCGGCTGGACGTCCTGCACGGGCGGATGACCCCCGAGGAGAAGGACGGCGTCATGCGCGCCTTCGTCGACGGGGCCACCGACGTGCTGGTCGCCACCACCGTGGTCGAGGTCGGGGTCGACGTGCCCAACGCCACCGTCATGGTGATCATGGACGCCGACCGGTTCGGCGTCAGCCAGCTGCACCAGCTGCGCGGCCGGGTCGCGCGCGGGAAGCACGCCGGCCTGTGCCTGCTGGTCAGCGAGGCCCCGACGTCCTCGCCGACCGGGCAGCGGCTGGCCGCCGTCGCCGCCACCTCCGACGGCTTCGAGCTGGCCCGCCTGGACCTGGAGACCCGGCGGGAGGGCGACGTCCTCGGTGCCGCGCAGTCCGGCCGCCGCTCGGGCATCAAGCTGCTCTCGCTGCTGGAGGACGAGGAGCTGATCGCGCAGGCGCGGGCGGAGGCGACCGCGCTGCTGGCCACCGAGCGCGGCCTGGCCGACCACCCGGGGCTCGCCGCCGAGGTCGCCGCCCTGGCCAGCGACGAGCGCGCCGAGTGGCTCGAGAAGGCGTGACCCGGATCATCGCGGGGGTCGCCGGTGGCCGGCGGCTGCAGGTGCCATCTGCCGGCGTCCGGCCCACCGGTGACAAGGCCCGCGGCGCGCTGTTCAACTCCCTCGGGTCGCTGGTCGACCTCGAGGGGGCCGCGGTCCTCGACCTCTACGCCGGGTCGGGCGCGCTCGGCGTGGAGGCGCTCTCCCGCGGCGCGGCCACCGCCGTCTTCGTCGAGTCCGGCCCCCGGGTGCTGCCGGTGCTGCGGGCCAACCTGGCGGCCCTCGGGCTGCCCGGCGGTCGGGTCGTGGCCGGCTCCGTGCCCACCGTCGTCGCCGGCCCGGCGCCGCAGGCGTTCGACGTCGTGCTCGCCGACCCGCCGTACGACGTCCCCGCCGAGCAGGTGCACGAGGTGCTCCGGGCGCTGGTCACGGGGGAGTGGCTGGCCTCCGGCGGCGTCGTGGTGGTCGAGCGGCCCAGCCGGGAGCGGGCGTGGGAGTGGCCGACACCCCTGGAAGGTCTGCGCGAGCGGCGCTACGGCGAGGCCGTGCTCCGGTACGGTCGGCGTCCGTGAGGCGTGCCGTCTGCCCAGGTTCCTTCGACCCGGTGACCAACGGGCACGTCGACGTCATCAACCGGGCGGCCGGCCTCTACGACGAGCTGGTCGTGGCCGTGCTGGTGAACCCCGGCAAGGCGGGGCTGTTCTCCGTCGCGGAGCGCATGGAGCTGATCCGGGAATCCGTCGCCGACCTGCCCAACGTGCGCGTGGACAGCTTCCAGGGGCTGCTGGTCGACTACTGCCGCAGCCAGAACATCCCGGTCATCGTCAAGGGCCTGCGCGCGGTCAGCGACTTCGAGTACGAGCTGCAGATGGCGCAGATGAACCGCGAGCTGGCCGCCATCGAGACGCTCTTCGTGCCCACCGCGCCGCAGGTCGGCCATCTCTCCTCCAGCCTGGTGAAGCAGATCGCCGGCTTCGGTGGCGATGTCTCGCGGCTGGTGCCCAAGGCCGTCGACGACCGGCTGCGCGAGCGGGCCCGCGAGGGGCGGTCGTGACCCGGCCCGGGCGCGGCCACACCACCGAGGTCGTCTACCGCCTCTACGAGACCGTCGACGAGCTCACCACGGTCATCGAGAACGCCCGCAGCGTGCCGATGTCGAGCTCCTGCATGGTGCCCCGGGACCACGTGCTCGACCTGCTCGACGACCTGCGCGAGTCGCTGCCCGAGGACGTCCAGGCCGCCGGCGCGATCGTCGAGCAGCGCACCGAGATCCTCCAGCAGGCGCAGGCCGAGGCCGAGCGCCTCACCGGGCGGACCCGCGCGGAGAGCGAGCAGCTGCTCGTCCAGGCCAAGCGGCAGCGCGACGAGATCATCGGCACGGCCCGGCGGCAGCGCGACGAGCTGCTGGCCCAGGCCCGGGCCGACGCCGAGCAGCTCCTGCTGGACGCCGAGGCCGAGGCCCAGGCGCTGGTCGACGAGGGGCAGCAGCACCGGGCCGCGCTCGTCGCCGACGGCCAGGCCGAGCACGAGCGGCTGATCACCGAGACCGAGGTCTACCGCACCGCCGTCGCCCGGGCCGACGAGCTCGGCGAGCAGTCGCACGCCGAGGCGGCGCAGATGCGGGCCGAGGTCGACGAGTACGTCGACAGCCGCCTCGCCGAGTTCGGCGCGACCCTGGAGCGCATGCTGCGCTCGGTCGACAAGGCGCGCAGCAACCTCCGGGACGGCTGAGACCTCCCGCACCGTCAGGCCCCCGGACGGTTGCCGTCCCGGTCCCTCACCTCGGTGGGTGGTGGCGATCGGGTAGTCTCGACCACCGGTCCGGCCCTCGGCGTCCCGCCCGGCCGACCACCCCTCCCGCACCCGACCGCGAGTACCGACATGCCTGCTGCTCCCCGGAACCACCCCGGCGCCGCCTCCTCCGAGGACCGGCGCCCCTCGGCCAACCCCTGGAAGGTCGACCTCCGGGAGCTGGGCCGGCGCGCGGGCAGCCTGCACGAGCTCGACCGCACGGCGCCGGCGCCCGACGGCTGGGGCCTGGAGCTGATCCGGGTGCCCGGCGGCGCCGACGTCCACCTGCGGCTCCGGCTGGAGTCGGTCATGGAGGGCGTGCTGGTCTCCGGTGACCTGGAGGTGCCGGTGGTCGGCTCCTGCGCCCGCTGCCTCGAGCCCCTGGAGGACACGCTGGCCCTCGACGTCCAGGAGCTGTACGCCTACGCGGGCAGCACCACCGAGGCCACCAGCGAGGAGGACGAGGTGCGCCGGGTCGAGGGCGACTTCCTCGACCTCGAGCCCCTGGCGCGGGACACCATCGTGCTGAGCCTGCCGCTCTCGCCGGTGTGCACCGAGGACTGCGGCGGCCTCTGCGTCGGCTGCGGCCAGCGGGTGGACGACCTGCCCGAGGACCACACCCACGAGGTGACCGACCCCCGCTGGGCGGCCCTCGCGGAGAAATTCGCTTCCTCGCCGGGCACCCCCGGCGAACCCACCACCCCAGAGGAGAACTGACGTGGCCGTTCCGAAGCGGAAGATGTCGCGGGCCAACACCCGCATGCGCCGGTCGCAGTGGAAGGCCACCGCGCCGACCCTGTCGCCGTGCCCGAACCGCGCCTGCGGCGAGCTCAAGCCGCCGCACCAGGCGTGCCCGACCTGCGGGCAGTACGACGGCCGCCAGGTCCTCTCGGTCTGACCTCCCGCACCGCCATGGGGACGACGGCCGCCGCTCCGCATCCTGACCGGGATGCCGCGGACGGCCGCGTCCCGGCGGAGCCCCCGGGCGGGCCGGAGCACGCCGAGCGGGCCGCCGGCTGGCTCTTCGACGCCCTCGGCGTCGCGCTGCCGGGCGGGCTGCTGCCGCTGGCGCTGACCCACCGGTCCTTCGCCTACGAGAACGGCGGCCTGCCGACCAACGAGCGCCTGGAGTTCCTCGGCGACTCGGTGCTCGGCCTGGTGGTCACCGACGAGCTCTACCGCAGCCAGCCGGACCTCCCCGAGGGCCAGCTGGCCAAGCTGCGTGCCTCCGTGGTCAACATGACCTCGCTGGCCCGCGTCGCCCGGCGCCTCGGGGACGCCGGGCTGGGTCCGCACCTGCTGCTGGGCCGCGGGGAGGAGGCCACCGGCGGCCGCGAGAAGGACTCGATCCTCGCCGACGCGCTCGAGGCGCTCATCGGCGCGCTGCACCTGGGCTGCGGGCTGGACACCGCCGCGGAGATCGTCCACCGGCTGTTCGACCCGCTGCTGGCCGAGGCGGCCACGCGCGGCGCCGGCCTGGACTGGAAGACCAGCCTGCAGGAGCTCGGTGCGGCGCAGGGGCTCGGGGCGCCGGTCTACCAGGTGGACGACGAGGGGCCCGACCACGCCAAGACCTTCCGCGCCGACGTGCTGCTCGCCGGGATCGTCCGCGGCACCGGCACGGGGCGCACCAAGAAGGCCGCCGAGCAGGAGGCCGCCGAGGCCGCCTGGCGCGCGCTGTCGGAGGAGTAGACCCGTGCCGGAGCTACCCGAGGTCGAGGTGGTGCGCCGGGGGCTGGAGCAGTGGGTCGCCGGCCGCACCGTCGCCACCGTCGAGGTGCACCACCCGCGGGCGGTCCGCCGGCACCTCGAGGGCGCCGACCACTTCGTGGCAGCGCTCACCGGGCGGACCGTCACCGCCGCGCACCGCCGCGGGAAGTACCTCTGGCTGCCGCTGGCCGAGCCCGACGGGACGCCGTCCGGGCGGGCGCTGGTCGGGCACCTGGGCATGAGCGGGCAGCTGCTCGTCGAGAAGCCGTCGGCGCCCGACGAGACCCACCTGCGGGCACGGATCACCTTCACCGACCGCGGCCGCGAGCTGCGCTTCGTCGACCAGCGCACGTTCGGGGGGCTGGCGGTGGAGGAGGCCGCCGGGGAGGCGATCCCCGACCGGCTCGCGCACATCGCCATCGACCCCCTCGACCCGTCCTTCGACGTCGAGGCGTTCAGCGCGGCGCTGCGCCGGCGCCGCACCGAGGTCAAGCGCGCCCTGCTGGACCAGACGCTCATCGGCGGGGTGGGCAACATCTACGCCGACGAGTCGCTGTGGCGGGCCCGCCTGCACGGCGCCCGCCCCACCGACCGCCTCACCCGGGCACAGGTGGCCGACCTGCTCGACGGCGTCCGCGACGTCCTGGGCGAGGCGCTCGCGCAGGGCGGCACCTCCTTCGACTCGCTGTACGTCGACGTCAACGGGCAGAGCGGGTACTTCTCCCGGTTCCTCGCCGTCTACGGGCAGGAGGACCGGCCGTGCCCCCGTTGCGGGACGCCGATCCGCCGGGAGCAGTTCATGAACCGCTCCAGCTACAGCTGCCCCTCCTGCCAGCCCCGGCCGAGAGCGCGGCGGGCGTGACCGTCCGGGTCGAGGCGCTGGTCTCCGGTCGTGTCCAGGGCGTCGGGTACCGCTACTTCGTGCGCGGGCTCGCGCAGCGGGCCGGGCTCGCCGGGCACGCGCGCAACCTCCCCGACGGGCGGGTCGAGGTGGTCGCAGAGGGCCCCGAGCCGGCGGTGCGCGAGCTGGTGGCCGCCCTCCACGGGCCGGACGCGCCGGGACGGGTGAGCGGCGTCGACGTCCGCTCCGCGCCCCCACAGGGGCTGGCGGGCTTCACCACGGCGTGACGAACGCGACATCCCCCCGACACGGGAGCCCTGCCCCCGTGCCGTTGACCAGCGTGTCGGGGGCTGTCACCCTGGGAACATCCGGCCCGCGCCGACCGTCCACCGGGGCGGCGGGCACACCCTCTCGCTCTCGAAAGGCCGTCACAGCCATGGCCAAGGCCCTGTTCGGTTCGGTCGTCACCCCCGTGGAACTCCGGGTAGCCGAGGAGAACGCCGCACTGCGGGCCCGGGTGCAGCGGCTCGAGCAGGAGCTCGCCGAGCTGCGCGCCCAGCGCGACGCCGCCATCGCCCACGAGCTGCTCTCGATGGCGGGCGACACCGCCGAGCCCGCGCTCGCCTGAAGAAGGACCCTCTTCCCCCCGCCCCGCGCACGCTCGGGGCGGTGCCCGGAAGGGGCCGCACCCGGAACCGCTCGGTCACAGGCGCACCACCGGCCTCGCAGGCACCCAGCAGCCCGGGATCCCGGGCTAGAGTGCTGATCCCGTGCACCTCTCCAGCCTGACGCTCAAGGGCTTCAAGTCCTTCGCGTCCGCCACGACGCTCCGGCTGGAGCCCGGCATCACCGCCGTCGTCGGCCCCAACGGGTCGGGGAAGTCCAACGTCGTCGACGCCATCTCCTGGGTGCTCGGCGAGCAGGGCGCCAAGAGCCTGCGCGGCGGCAAGATGGAGGACGTCATCTTCGCCGGCACCGCCGGCCGCCCGGCGCTCGGCCGGGCCGAGGTGACGCTCACGATCGACAACGCCGACGGCGCGCTGCCGATCGAGTACACCGAGGTGTCGATCACCCGCCGCATGTACCGCTCCGGCGAGAGCGAGTACGAGATCAACGGCGACAAGGTGCGCCTGCTCGACGTCCAGGAGCTGCTCAGCGACTCGGGCATCGGCCGCGAGATGCACGTCATCGTCGGCCAGGGCCAGCTCGACGCCGTCCTCTCCGGCCGCCCCGAGGACCGCCGCGCCTTCATCGAGGAGGCCGCCGGCGTCCTGAAGCACCGCAAGCGCAAGGAGAAGGCGCTGCGCAAGCTCGACGGGATGCAGGCCAACCTCGACCGGCTGGCCGACCTCACCGCCGAGCTGCGCCGCCAGCTGAAGCCGCTGGGCCGCCAGGCCGAGGTCGCGCGCCGCGCCGCCGGCGTGCAGGCCGACCTGCGCGACGCCCGGCTGCGGCTGCTCGCCGACGACCTGGTCCAGTTGCGCGACGCCCTCGACCGGGACGTCGCCGACGAGACCGCGGCCCGGCAGCGGCGCGCCGTCGTCGAGCGCGAGCTCTCCGCCGTCTCCCGGCGGGAGGGCGAGCTGGAGAGCGAGCTGGCCGCGAGCGCGCCGCGGCTGCAGGCCGCCTCGGACACCTGGTACCGGCTCTCCGCGCTGGGCGAGCGCTTCCGCAGCGTCGCCCAGCTCGCCGCCGAGCGGCACCGGCACCTCTCCGCCGCGGCCCCGTCGGCCGCGACCGGGCGAGACCCCGACCAGCTCGACGCCGAGGCCGACCGCGTCGCCGCGACCGAGGCCGAGCTCGCAGCGGGCCTGCAGGCCGAGCGGGAGCGCCTCGCCGCCGTCGTCGCCGGCCGGGCGGAGCTCGAGACGGCGCTGGCCGCCGCCGAGAAGGCGTGGGTCGCCGCCGCCCGGGCGCTCGCCGACCGCCGCGAGGGGCTGGCCCGGCTCTCCGGGAAGGTGGCGGCCGCGCGTTCGCGGGTGCACGCCGGCGAGGCGGAGATCGAGCGGCTCACCGTCGCCGCCGCCGAGGCCGCCGACCGCGCCGAGGCCGCCGACGAGAAGCTGGCCGACCGGCGGGGCCAGGTCGCCGATCAGGACGACACCGACCTCGCCCTGGTCGCCGCGCACGAGGACGCCGTCGCCGCGCACACCGCCGCCGCCCGCCGGGTGACCGAGCTGGCCGAGACCGAGCGGGCCGCGGAGCGCGACCGCGCCTCCTGGCAGGCCCGCCGCGACGCCCTCGCCCTCGGGCTCACCCCCGCCGACGGCGCGGCCGCGGTGCTCGGGGCGGGCCTGGCGGGCGTGCTCGGCCCGGTCACCGAGCAGCTCACCGCGACCCCCGGCGACGAGGTCGCCGTGGCCGCCGCGCTGGGCGGGATGTCCGACGCCGTCGTCGTCTCCGGTGTCGCCGAGGCCGCCGCGGCGCTGCAGCACCTCACCCGCACCGACGGCGGGCGCGCCGGGCTGCTGGTCACCGGGGGCCTGCCGCCGGTGCCGCGGGACGGCTGGCCGGAGCTGCCGGACGGCGCCCGCTGGGCGCTGGACGCGGTGCGGGCGCCCGAGGCGCTGCGCCCCGCGCTGGCCCGGGCGCTGGAGCGGGTGGCCCTGGTGCCCGACCTGGACGCGGCCGTCGCGCTGGTGCGCACCCACCCCCGGGTCCGGGCGGTCACCGCCACCGGCGACCTCCTGGGCGGGGACTGGGCGCTGGGCGGCCAGACCGACGCCCCGTCCAACCTCGAGCTGCGCGCCCGCGTGGACGAGGCGGCCACCGAGCTCGCGACCGCGACGGAGCGGGCGGCCGGGCTCGCCGAGGAACTGGCCGCGGCCCGTGAGACGGCCCGCGCGCGCTCGGCCGACGTCGACACCGCGCTGGCCGCCCGGCAGGCCGCCGACCGCAGCCGCTCGGCGGTCGCCGCGCAGCTGGCCGAGCTCGGTGCCGCGGCGCGCTCGGCCGCCTCGGAGGCCGAGCGCTCGCTGGCCGCCCGGGTGCGCGCCGAGCAGGCGCTGGAGCAGGCGCAGACCGCGCTGACCGGGCTCGAGCAGCAGCTCGCGGAGGCCGAGGCCGCGCCCGTGGCGGAGGAGCCGCCGACCGAGGAGCGCGACCGGCTGCGTGCCGAGGTGGCCGCCGCCCGGCAGGCCGAGACGGAGGCGCGCCTCGCCGTCCGCACCGCCGAGGAGCGGGCCCGCGCCCTGCAGGGGCGGGCCGAGTCGCTGCGCCGGCAGGCCCGGCAGGAGCGGGCGGCCCGCGAGCGGGCCGCGGCCGCGCGGGTCGCGCGGGAGCGCGGTGCCGCGGTGGCCGACCGGGTGCGCCGGGACGCGGGGACGGCGCTCGCCGCCCTCGAGCGCTCCCTCGTGCGCGCGGCCGCGGAACGGGACGCGCTGGCGTCGTCGCGGAGCGGCGCGGAGGCCGAGCTGCTGGAGGTGCGCAGCCGGGTGCGTGCGGCCACCGCGGAGCTCGACCGGCTCACCGACGAGGTGCACCGCGACGAGGTGGCGCGCACCGAGCAGCGCTACCGCATCGAGTCGCTGGAGACCCGGGCGGCCGAGGAGTTCGGCGTCGACCTGCCCACGCTCATCGGCGAGTACGGGCCGGCGGCCCCGGTGCCGCCCTCGCCGCAGCAGGTGGCCGAGGCCGAGGCGAAGGGGGAGC
The DNA here is from genome assembly GCF_021698975.1 of Blastococcus sp. KM273128. Taxonomy (GTDB): domain Bacteria; phylum Actinomycetota; class Actinomycetes; order Mycobacteriales; family Geodermatophilaceae; genus Blastococcus. The sequence goes on from NZ_SSXA01000014.1 coordinate 97,292, forward strand.
CAGCGCCGGAGCCGGTGCCCTACGACCGCGCCGTCCAGGAGCGGCGGGTGGCCCGGGCCGAGCGGGACCTGACCACGCTCGGCAAGGTCAACCCGCTGGCGCTGGAGGAGTTCGCGGCGCTGGAGGAGCGGCACACCTTCCTCGCGACCCAGCTCGAGGACCTCAAGACCACCCGCAAGGACCTGCTCACCGTCGTCCGCGAGGTCGACGGCCGCATCCACGACGTCTTCGCCGCGGCGTTCGCCGACGTGGCGCGGGAGTTCGAGCAGGTCTTCGCCACCCTCTTCCCGGGCGGCTCGGGCCGGCTGGTGCTCACCGACCCGGAGAACATGCTGACCACCGGCGTCGAGGTGGAGGCGCGGCCGCCGGGCAAGAAGGTGAAGCGGCTCTCGCTGCTGTCGGGCGGGGAGCGCTCGCTGACGGCGGTCGCGATGCTGGTGGCGATCTTCCGCGCCCGGCCCTCGCCGTTCTACGTGCTGGACGAGGTCGAGGCGGCGCTGGACGACGTCAACCTCGGCCGGCTGCTGGTGCTGGTGGAGCAGCTGCGGTCGACGTCGCAGCTGATCATCATCACCCACCAGAAGCGGACGATGGAGATCGCCGACGCGCTGTACGGGGTGAGCATGCGCGGGGACGGGATCACCGGCGTGATCAGCCAGCGGCTGCGCGAGCTCGAGACCGCCTGACTCACCGACAGAAGAACTCCCAGGAGCATTGCAAAGCCGCGAGATGGCGGTTGACCAGGGAGGACGCCGTTAATCATGCTGCGGTGACGGCGGCGAGGGCGGCGCCGGGTGTCCAGCTGTAGTGCCGCTGCGCGGCGGCGATGTTGGTGCGGCCGGCCAGCCGGGCGATGGTGATCGCGGTGTTGCGCAGCAGGGCCATGTTCTGCGGTCCGGATCCGCCAGTGCCCGCGTAGCCAGGTGGCCAGCAGCACCGCGTCGGCGTACCGGTGACCGAGGGAGGTAATCGCGTAGACGGTCTCGGTGGAGGTCTTGCCGGTGGTGTGGTCGGTGCGCCGGCGGACGACCTTGAGCGCGCGGGCCGCGCCGGGAAACAGGGTTGCAGCGGGCGTGCCGGCCAGGTCGATCACGGTCACCGTGCGGATCTCGTCGCGGCCGTGCCGCCGCGGGGCACCAGGATCGGTGTCCTTGCGCGCGGCGGTCCAGGGCAGGGCGGCCAGCGCCCGGTGCAGGGTCGGCTGGTTGGCCTTGACCGTGAACAGGTAGTGCCCGCCGCAGGCGAGCAGGTAGTCCGCGTGCGAGCGCTGGGCGTGCAGTGCGTCGGCGGTGACCAGCCATCTCCGCAGCTAGGGCAGGGTGTCCAGTGCGGTGACGAAGGCGGCGATTTCGTGGCCGGCCACGACTTCGGTCTGGGTCAGCATTAGGCCGCGGCGGTGATCGATCACGGCCAGCAGCTTGACCTGAGCCCCGTCGGGCCCGCGGCCCAGTCCCCAGGGTCGAGGCAAAGTCGGGACTGGCGGGGTTGACCTGGCCGGACGAGTAACGATCATGCTGGCGGTGAGGCTGGCGGAGGCGCTGCCGGCGCGCCAGCCGGCTCGGCGTTGGGCGCTGGCGATGTTGGTGTGGCCGTCGAGGCGGTGCAGGTTGAGGGCGGTATGGCGCAGCACGGCCATCACCTAGGGTCCGGTGCCGGTGCCGGTGCCGGTGCCGGTGCCGGTGCGGATGCGGGAGGCGTCCTCACCCTGAGTCACATCGCGGACGTGGTGACCCGGTTCTCGATGTCCCAGTGGCCCTGCATCCAGGCGGCCAGCAGGCCGGGGTCGGCCTGGCGGTAGGTCAGCGAGGTGAGCGCGTAGACAATCTCGGTGAAGGTCCGCCCGGTGCGGTTCTCCCGGCGCCGGCGGACGACCTTGATCGCTCGGGTGGCGTGCGGGAACAGCGCGGCGGCCGGGGTGCCCTCGAGGTCGATGACCTTGATCGAGCGGGACTCGGTGCGGCCGTGGGCGCGCTGCCGGCGCCGGGATCTGGGGGCCTGGGCCCACGGCAGGACGGCCAGCGCCCGGCGCAGAGTGGGCTGGTTGCCTTTGACGGTGAACAGATAGTGCCCGCCGCGCTCGCGCAGCCAGGCGGCGTGTTCGCGCTGGCAGTGCAGCGCGTCGGCGGTAACGAGGACCTGGCACAGGTCGGGCTCGTCGGCCGCCACCCGAGCGGCTCGTGCGCCAGCCGCCGACCGCGGTGATGGACCCCTTCCACGTCGTGCGCCTGGCCGGCGACGCGCTGGACCGCTGCCGACGTCGGGTCCAGCAGGACCTGCACGGCCACCCCGGCCGCGCCGACAACCCCCTCTACCGCGCGCGACGCGTCCTGCACACCGGCGCCGGCCTGCTCACCGACCGGAGCCAGCAGCGGCTGACCGCGCTGTTCGCCGCCGACGACCACGTCCAAGTGGAGGCCACCTGGCGCATCTACCAACGCATGATCGGCGCCTACCGTGAGCCCGACCGGGCCAAGGGCCGGCAGCTGATGAGCAGCCTGATCGACGCGCTCGGCCGCGATGCCTCGGCCGCGCTGACCGAGCTCATCACGCTGGGCCGGACGCTGAAGAAGCGCGCCGCCGACGTGCTGGCCTACTTCGACCGGTCCGGCACCAGCAACGGACCGACCGAGGCGATCAACGGCAGGCTCGAACACCTCCGCGGCTCCGCGCTCGGCTTCCGCAACCTCACCAACTACATCGCCCGGAGCCTGCTCGAGACCGGCGGCTTCAGGACCCGACTACACCCTCAATCGTAAAGAGCCATCAAACTGCCGACACCTATCCCAGTCGCGATTATTGATTAGATTGTGACCTATGAAGGATGCGGGCTGCGAAGACGACGGGTGCAGCGAGGGGTTGACACGCAGGATGGGGTCTGCCAGCGTTCCCCGCAGTCCCCGGGATCGATGATGGGCGTTAGGGGTCTACGCCTGTCGGCTTCAATCAATTGTTCCGCTGCTTGACTGGTACGACCGCTCCCGCTGGAGCGTGTGGTCTCATCTCTCAGAGAGAGGAACTACCCGAGTCATGACTCAGCGACGACTTCCTATTCTCGCCGTTCTGCTTACGTCCCTTGCAATCGCCTCAACGGCGGCTGCCATGCCCGCTCAAGCCTACGGCAACTGTGCATTCCAGAACATCATCAAGACGGTCGATGACTACTCGGAGACGAAGGAACTGACAGGCTATCAGTGCTCAAGAATTGGGGCGCAACACGAGTACTGGCCCCAGGGCGGGTCGAAGTCGTACTGGACGAGTTGGAGGTACACCGAAACCCTTCGGTATGTCCGCTCCAGTCCGCAGCCCGAAATCATGAGAGGTCGGGGCGTCGGCTACTCATGACCAACGCAATCGACAAGGTGATGCGCCCTGAACCCAGCTTCCAGCTCGGGGCGCTCATCTCTGTCAGCCTGGTGCTCGTGACAGCCTGTGGAACCTATAGTAGCGCGGACTCGGGCGAGTTTACGAACGTGGAGAGCCCTGCCATCGCCACCGACACGCCGTATGACCCAAGCAATCCGCTCCGCTCGATAATCGATTCGGACGCAATGCGCGGTCTCGACTCATCCCTGCGCATCGTGGATCCTGAGCAACTCGCCGCGTCACTAACAGCTGCTGGCCTCGACTCTGCGCAAGTAGAGGCGCTCCGGGCCCAAGATTTGACACTTGAAACGTACGTTAGACTTATACAGCTCGAAGTGGCTTGCTTAAAGGAGCAAGGAATTGAGGCATCCGATCCGCAAGTTGTAACTGCTGAGTATGGCGTGCAAATTCCCGTCTACGGCTACCCCTCGACGGTGCCAGGGTTATCCGAAACGGAGATTGGATATCGACAAATCTCGTGTCAAAACCGTTTCACGGGCGCCTATCAGACCCTATACATGGCCAAGTTTCTTCCGTCCGAGGAGGAGCGGACCCGGATAGATATCGTAGCAGCCAACCGATTCCTGGCTTGCGCCCGCAGCCTTGGGGTTACGCCACCATTGGATGAAGTGCGCAACGCAGTTGAACTCAATCAATTCAACGACTGGTACATGACGCCTGAGGCGGATATTGACTGCTCCTTGGACCTTTAGGCGGAACGCTTGGCGAATCCCAGATGCTTGGGCGTGGAGGGCGGACTCTTGCGAGGCGTGATTTCGCTCGGAGCCATCGTGATAGCGCTCGTCGGTTTGACGTACGGAGCATGGAGTTCGACGGACGCGATCTCAGTGCTCGAAACGGATACGAGAGTCGAGCTAGAGTCTGCAACTCCGACGTCGGTGACCGTAACTGGGCTTAGCTCCGTAACGATCCAGTTGACGGATGTAGTGTCGCAGTCCGTGTACAGCCCGGTTGGCGGCACCGTTACATTCGTGACGGCTTCCAGTACCTTGCGCGCCGGTGACGTAATTGCCACGGTTGATGACCGTCCGATTGTGGCGTTCACCGGTGATGCGCCCCTGATTGCGGACGTCGCGCCGGGAGACCGTGGCCCCAACGTCGCGCGCGGCCTTCAGTATCTGAAGACCCTAGGCTTCTACGCTGGGGACGTAACAGTAATCGCTCCGCCGTCGTTCTCTAGGGCAGCGCAAAAATACAACATGGCAATGGGGCGGGCCAATGATGGCCAGGTCCTCGCCGCCGCTGGAACGGCTTGGATCGGGACCGAGGACGGCGCGGCGTTCGCGTCCCGAGTCATGACGGGGGACGTCATCCCGCAGCATGCACTCCTTGGTGCTGGCGCAATCGTGTCAGCCACGGCCACGGTGACTGAAGGCTCGGGTGTCGCCCCGGTGGCTCGGGGGAAGCGACTCGTCGGAACGATAGATGGAGTCGCGGTAAGTTATGAAGAGGGCAGTGGGCGTATCGAACCGGCCACTGCTAGAGCTCTCGCGGCGCTTGGGCGAACAGACTTTCTAGTCCAGCTCACACTGCCCGAATCCTTCGAAGCTTTAGCGATCCCGAGTGGTGCGCTCATCGGCTCCGGGCTCAACGTGTGTGTTGTGGAGGTCGCCTCAGGCGACATGCCGGGGAAAGTCGCGCGGGTGACTACCTTAGGCGAGCAGCCGGGATTGGTCCTGCTTGAGCACGCGCCAGGGGTGCCAAAGCGTGTCATTGCCAATCCATGGGAACTCCCGACTCAGCCGGCTTGCGATGAGTGAGGATTGGTCGCTCCGAGCCGATGCTGTGTCGGTGAGCTATCCCGGCAGAGTCATATTGAGATCGGTGAGTCTTCAATTGCAGAGTGGTCGGTCAACCGCGATAGTCGGACCGTCTGGATCCGGCAAGACGACGCTGCTCGCCGTGCTTGGCGGACTGAGACCGCCGAACTCAGGCTCTGTCCAGCTTAGGGATCCGCTGGGCGATCTGAAGCCAGTTGGAGCACATGCTTCGTGGATCCTCCAGACGACTAACGCGTTGGGGCGCCGTACAGTATTGGAGAACATTCTGCTCGGGTCCCTGCTCGATCAACGCTCGGACAGATATCGCACGAAACGAGCCATGCAGGCGATAAAGGACGTAGGGCTCGCGTCGGTTGCAGAGGCACCGGCACGAACGCTATCGGGTGGCGAGACCCAGCGGATGGCGATAGCACGCGCCCTGGTTGCCGAACGTCCTTTTGTGCTGGCGGACGAGCCAACCGGGCAGTTGGATCGCGTCACGACGGAGCATGTGCTGGATAGGCTCTTCGCCAACCCCGTGCTCGGACTCGTGGTCGCCACACACGATCCTCAGGTCTGGGAGCGATGTGATCGAATCATCCGGATCGACGAGCTGGTATGTGCGGACATCCCTCTGAGGGGCTGAAGCTTCGAAGGGCATGGCGCGAAGCATGTCACGCGTTATTATCCGGGGGACTTCGTGCTTATGCAATGGTATTTGCCATAGGTATCGCCCTGCTCGCTCCTGGCGTTGCGGACGCTCGCTATGTGCACCAGGTCGCCGTTCAAGAGGAAGCCCTGCTGCTAGCAGGAGCAACGGCCATGATTGTCGCTGGTGATGAACTTGTCAACGTGGATGCATGCGAGAAGCTGGCGGAATCGCGCGCAGTACTGGCTTCGGGAAGTGTTGCGATGAACGTAGCGACAATGGTGCGGAGTAGTGCCTCACCCCTCAGTGCTCCAGTTGCTAGCGTTAGCCCTGGCCTGCTTGAGGTATTGCATTCCTTGCGATTGACTTCATTTGCGACGGGAGGCGCGTCGGAGGAAGCCCCTGGGGCCGTCGCGTATAGTACAGATGAACTAGCCGCGCAGTTAGGGCTGGCGCCCGGGGTGAGTAGATACGAACTGCATAGTGGAGGTTCGAGCTCCCCGACTACGGTCGTTGCTCTTATTCAGTTGAGCAAGATTCTGCCGGCTTCTGCGGGGTCCGCTGCCGTCGTGCATGAGCCAAGCCGTGAAGCCGCGGATGTATGCGTCATTCTTGCAAAACCGGGCCGCGTTGCAGCGGCTGAAGCGCTAGCGGGAGTCGTCGCTCCTAACGCTGCCGCTGTCGACCGAGTGCCCAGGCCTGTGCTGTACGAATCTCAGTTCACATTCAATCCGGTGTCGACGGTTATTGAACGTCCAACGCGGCATCTCTGGGTCTTTGGAGGTATTGCCGCAGGAGCGATCTGGTGCGTTTCTCTAGGCTTTCGCCGCAGCGAGGTAGGACTTTATCTAAGTCTAGGAGTTCGACGTGTCGACGTGTCCCTAATCCGTGGGCTCGAAGGTCTTGTCACCATTGCTGCCGGCTTCTTAGTATGCGTTCCGGTGCTCATAGCGCTGAGTCTGGCGGCTCCAACAGTAGGGGTCTACATGACAGCAGTGATGGGCCCCGAAGTCGTGGCGAGTAGTGGCCTCGCAGCGATCATCGGAGGGGTACTTGGCGGGTTGACCGCTGCCATTGGTGATGCATCGGCGATGGTCAAGGATCGGTGAAACTTCCGAGCAGTCGCATATCATCTAGAAGTCGTTACGGGAGGTCGGGGCGTCTCGCACGGGAATTGTGTTGGCCGGAAATCAGGGGAACTGCATTGTCCGGAAATGGGCGGCGACCAGCCATGGCGATTGCACAGTCGGGGCGGGCGTCTGATCTGGGGTGTAGGGCAGACACGGACCGTGTGGCGAGCTGAGGGTGTTTAACCCGGATCTTTCGTGATCTTGTCCTGCTTGATCGTCGTCGGGGTTCTTGCCCTGCTGGGGTGTGAGGATCGCATCGGGGTGTGACGGTTCGCCCGATGTCGTTCGGGTGGGTGCCGGTTCCACGTTCCGGTTGAGTTCTCGGGTCGTCGGGGCAGGGGGCCGGCGGGTCAGCCGGTCGCGGCCCTCGGCGGTGGGGCGGTCAGTCGCGCGAGTGCGTCGAGCGCGGCCAGGACCAGCGCGGTGAACGGTGCGGTGGCGGCGAGGTGCAGCAGTCGGCGTCGCCCGGTGCGGGCGGCTCGGGCGGGGATGGAGAACAGCCGGAGCCGCAGCTTCTTGGGTTCCCAGCGGCGGGCGGCTTCGTGTCCGGGGTGCCCGGTCAGGGCGAGGGTCTGCATCCAGGCGGTGAGTTCGCAGGCCAGCGCCACGATGGCGCACCAGATCTGGTTCTGCGCCAGGTCGTGCAGCGGCAGGTTGGTCAGCCCGGTGTCTTTGGCAGCTCGGATGCGGTCCTCGGCCCGGGCTCGGCGGCGGTGCCGAAGCTCGAGATCGGCCAGCTGACCGCGGGTGGTGTTGGTGACGAACGCCGTCACCCGCAATCCGTCGACGTCGGTGATCCGCAGCTGCGCACCGGGGTGCGGGCGTTCCTTGCGCACGATCAGCCGCATCCCGGCCGGCCAGGAGGTCAGGTCGAACAGGTCGGTGACCTCGGCGACCCAGGCGCCGGGGCGGAGCTGGCCGTCGGCGTCGTAGGCCGGCTCCCACACGTGCTCGGGGATCGTCGCCAGCGTGGCCTGGATCGTGGCGAGGTCACCGGGCAGGGAGAACCCGACGGAGTAGGACAACCGGCGGCGGGTCAGCCAGGCCAGCAGCTCGTGGGTGCCACCGGCCCCGTCGACGCGGATGAGCACCTTCTTCCCGCGGGTGTGACCGCCGGGCAGCTGCGCCAGCGCCGCGGTGATCACGGCCTTGTGGTCGACCACGGTGTTGGACCCGGCGTTGCCCCGGCGCAGCTGGAACGCCAGCGGCTCCCCGGTGCCGGCGGCGCCGTGGTCGACGAACGCCCACAGCGGGTGGAAGCCGAACCCGCGCTTGAACGTCGGCGCCGCCGCTTCCTTCTCCGAGTGCGCGGTCACCAGCGTGGCGTCCACGTCGATCAGCACCGGCGCCGAAGCATCCGCGTCGTGGTCGGGGGCGAGCTCACCGGCCAGCGCCCACGCCTGGGCTCGCGCCTGCGCGCGGGCGGTGTTGATCGCTGCCAGCGCCGCCGGGGCGTCGGCGGCCAACGCGTCGATGCAGCGCGAGACCGTCGGGTCCGACGCCACGCGCCCGAACACCTCGGGTGCGGCGCGCAGCTGGGCGATGTCGGCCAGGCAGTCCCCGCCGATCGCGAGGCTGACCGCCAGGTCCAGGACGATCTTCGCCGGGTCGTGGATCGCCAGCGGCCGCCGCCACGGCGCCAGCGCCTTCGACAGCCCGGCCGACAGGCCGACGGTCTGCGCGGTCCGCAGCAGCAACGTCGCCCCGGCGTTCGGCACGACGCTCGCCCCGCCGCCATCCACTGTGAGCGCCGGGTACGGCCCGGTAGTCTTCTTCACCAGAAAGGTGCTCCGGTTCCTGCGAAGTTGTGACCCTAGACAAGCCACATCTTCCCAGCTCAGGAGCACCTTTCCTACGTCTGGAGCCGGACGATCACGACCCGGCGTGAAAGCCCCGGGCAAATCCGTGATCACCTGCGAGAAGGCCCGTGCCCGCGTCCTCATCTTCCCTGTCCAGGTTCATCAACGCTGTCACCGGCACCGCGGCGCCCGATGACGACCTGTCGGTAGCTCAGTCGATCAGGCTCCTTCAGGCGCTGTCGGCGATCCCTGATCCGCGTCGTCGACGGGGTCGTCGTCACAGCCTGCAATCGGTTCTGCTGGTCGCGGTCTGCGCGGTGCTGGCCGGTGCGCGCACGTACGCCGCGATCGGCGACTGGGCTGCCTCGGCCAGCAGCCCGTCGATCGCCTCTGGGGACAACATCCCGGCCAGCCGCTCAGCAGGGCCGGGGGTGCCCGACGCCGGCTCCGGCGTCGAGGCGTTGGTCATGGTGGTCAAGGGTGCTCCTGTTCCAGCTGCCGGGTCAGCCAGGACAGCTCTCTCAGGCCACGCCCCCTACACAGTTCATGAGACACGCTCTCCGCCGCTGCGCTGGACCGACCCGGCCACCGGCGTGCGGGTACGCTCCTCCCGGCCGGCGCCGCGACGCTACGAGCACGCGGCCCCGGCGACCTGGTGCACGTGGACATCAAGAAGCTGGGCCGCATCCCCGACGGCGGCCACCGGGTGCACGGCCGGGCCACCGGACGGGTCATCAAGAAGCAGGCAAGCCCGGCTACGCCTACATTCACCACGCCGTGGACGACCACTCCCGGCCGGCCTACTCCGAGATCCTCGGCGACGAGCGCCAGGAGACCGTCGCGGCGTTCTGGCAGCGCGCCAGCGCCCACTTCCTCGCCTGTAGAATCACCGTCAAGCGGGTGCTCACCGACAACGGCTTGGCTTACCGCTCTCAGCTGTTCGCCGAGACCCTCGGGGAGTCGATCACCCACTAGCCGACTCGGCCCTACCGGCCACAGGCCAACGGCAAGGTCGAGCGGTTCAACCGAATCCTGCCTGAGGAGTGGGCCTACGCCCGCCCGTACGCCAGCGAAGCCGAGTGCGTCGCGGCCTACCCGGAGTTCCTGCACCGGTACAACCATCACCGCAGGCACACCGCGCTCGGCGGTCTCTCACCCGCCGCGCGCGTCACCAACCTCTCGGGGTCCTTCAGCTAGACGCCGGAGCGGACCTCGAGGTCGACGACGACCGGCAGGTGGTCCGAGGCGCCCCCGGCGTCGAGCACGTGGGCCCCGGCGACGGCGACCCCCGGCGAGACCCACACCTGGTCGATGCGCCGGTGCGGCGAGCGCGCCGGGTGGGTGTGGCCGGCGTCGGACTGCCAGAACCGCCAGCCCGACTGGTCGTCCCGCGCCCGGGCCAGCCGCCAGGCGTCGGTGAACCGCTGGCGCAGCGCGTCGAGCTCCGGGGCGTCGGGGGCGGTGTTGAAGTCGCCGACCAGCACGCCGGTCTCCATCGAGTCGGTGTGCAGCGCGGCCAGCGCCTCGACCTGCGCCCGCCGCTCGTCCGCCGAGCGGGTGGTGAGGTGGGTCGCGGTCACCCACAGCGCCCCGCCGTCGAGCTCCACCATCGTGCGGAGCGCGCTGCGCGGCTCGCCGCTGCCGGGCAGCCGGTGCACGTCGCTGATCAGGATCGGCAGCCGCGACAGGAGCGCGTTGCCGTACTGGCGGGGCGGCTGGTCGCCGGGCCGCTCCTCGTCGATCGCCGGCCCCCAGGCCAGCTGCATGTCCAGCGCCCGCGAGAGCAGCAGCGCCTGGTCGACGTCCTCGCTGCGCGGGCCGAAGTACCGGTCCACCTCCTGCAGGCAGATGACGTCGGCGTCCACCGCGGCCAGCAGCTTGGCCAGCCGCGGCAGGTCGTGGCGCGCGTCGGCGCCCACGCCGTGGTGGGTGTTGAAGGTGACCAGGCGGACCGGGATCGGCGGCTGGTCGGGACCAGGGGCCGGCTTGCTCACGCCGCCACCTTCTCAGGCATCCGACAGCGGGGCGTCGAGGACCTCGCGCAGCCTGCCCGCCCCGCGCTCGCTCACCGACAGGACGAAGCGCGCCTCGCGGCCGTCGAGCACCAGCTCACCGATCTGGTTGCCGAAGTAGGGCCCGGCCTGCTTCTCCCACTCCAGGCCCGCGGGCTCGGCGCCGACCCACCGCGCGAGCGCTTCCGTGAGCCGCCGGGCGCGCCGGCTCCAGCCGATGCGGAACGCCACCTTGATCGGGTGCGGTGCCTGGTTGTGCAGCGGGGAGACGGTCAGCTGGTGCACGCGCGAGGTCAGCCCGCCGGGTTCGACGACCTCGGCCGCGTAGGCGTGGTGGACGTCGCCGGAGAGGACCAGCGCCGTCGCCGGGGGCCGGCCGTGCTCGCCGCGGGCGACCGACAGCAGCGCCCGGCCCAGCCGGTCGAAGGAGTGCCCGAACGCCGCCCAGTGCTCGAGGTCGGCCAGCTGGCGCACCTGCTCGGCCAGCCGGCCCCGCCACCGGCCGTGGTGGCGCACGTTCAGGGTGGCGTTCCACCGCTCGAGCGAGTCGACGGCGTGCGGCAGCAGCCACGGCAGCGAGGTGCCGACGACGAGGTGCTCGACGCCGTCCTGCACGGCCTGGGCCATCGCGGCCTCGACCCAGCCGAACTCGTCGTCGTCGAGCATGCGGCGGCCGGTCTCCTCCAGCACCCGGCCGGCGCGGCTGTCGACCATCACGAGCCGCGCGTCGCCCCAGTGCCGCACGAAGCTCCAGCGCACGCTCGCCGGGTCGGCGTCGGCACGGACGGCCATCTCCCGGAGGATCGGCTCGGCGTCGACGGGGGCGCCCCCGGCGGCGTCCACGAGGTCCTGGACGGCGTGCCACACCTTGTTCTCGGCCAGCTCCTGCGGGCTGAGGTTGCCCAGGTGCTGGTAGACCCAGTAGCTGATCAGCCCGCCGGTGATCCGGCCGTTCCACCACGGCTGGTCCCGCATCGTCCGCCGCCAGACGGCGGAGGTGTTCCAGTCGTCGACCATCTCGTGGTCGTCGAAGATCATCGACGACGGGATGGTGGAGAGCAGCCAGCGCACCTCCGGGTCCCGCCAGGACTCCAGGTAGAGGTGCGTGTACTCCTCGAAGTCCGCCACCTGCGCCTTCGGCGCCGACGCCCGCTGCCCGCGGTCGCGGCGGTGGACCAGCCGGCGGCGGGTCCGCTCGGTGAGCTCGTCGGCGTAGACCTGGTCACCGAGGAGCACCAGCGCGTCGGGCCACTCCTCCTCCGGCCGGGCGGCGAGCTGCCGGGCGTACAGGTCGAGGGCGTCGGGCGGGATGCCCTCGGACTCCTCGACGGTGCGGCCGCTGGCGTACCGGCACGACCCGAAGGCCAGCCGGAAGGGGCCGGGCCGCCCGGGGGTGCGGATGCGGCTGGTCGGGAAGCCCGAGCCGGCCTGCGGCCAGACGAGGGCGCCGTCGAGCCGCACGTCGTAGGGCGTGGTGCTGCCGGGGGCGAGGTCCTCCACGAGCACCAGGGCGAAGTGGTGGCCGCCGACGGTGAAGGTGCGCGCCCGCCGCCCGAGGACGTCGACCTCGCAGGGGCGGTCGGTCTCCACCCAGACGGTGGCCGAGACGGGGTCCACGTGCCGCAGCAGGGGGCCCAGCACGAGGGCGGGGGAGGGTGGGTCGGACGGCGGCATGGGCACAGCCTCGCGCATCCGGCCCGGCGTGCGGGTACCCGCCGTCCCGGAGGTGCTCCGGGGGGCGGTGCTGGAAGACTCGCGGCATGGAATTCGTGCTGATCGCGATCGCGATCCTGGTCGTGGCGCTGATCCTCGGGGTCAGCCTCCTCGTCGGCCGCGGCAGGCGGACCACGCGTCTCGACGACGACGCCGCCAGCGGCACGACGCTGACCAGGCCGCGGCCCCCCGCACCCCCGGCGCCGCGGCCCACGGGCGCCACCGCGTCGGGTCAGGGCCTCCAGGACCAGCCCGACGCGGTCGTCCCCGACGCGCCGCCCACGGTCGAGCTGCCCCCGGCCGAGCCCGAGCCGGGGCTGGTGTTCGACCAGCCGGCCCCCTCGGCCGGCCGGCTGGTCAGGCTGCGCTCGCGGCTGGCCCGGTCGCAGTCCTCGCTCGGCCGCGGCCTGCTCACGGTGCTGGCCCGGGAGAAGCTGACCGAGGACGACTGGGAGGAGATCGAGGAGACCCTGCTCGCCGCCGACGTGGGCGTCTCCGCGACGACCCAGATCGTCGAGCGGCTGCGCACCCAGTCGATGGTGCTGGCCACCGCGTCGGGCGCCGAGCTGCGCGAGCTGCTGGTCGACAACCTCGCCGCCGTCCTGGGCCCGGACCTCGACCGGTCGCTGGGCACGTCGCGGCACGAGGGCCGGCCCGGCGTGGTGCTGGTCGTGGGCGTCAACGGCGCCGGGAAGACCACCACCGTCGGCAAGCTCGCCCGCGTGCTCGTCGGCGACGGCAAGAGCGTGATCCTGGGTGCGGCCGACACCTTCCGCGCAGCCGCCGCCGACCAGCTGGAGACCTGGGGCGAGCGGGTGGGCGTGCTGACCGTCCGCGGCCGCGAGGGCGGCGACCCCGCCGCGGTGGCGTTCGAGGCGGTCCGCACCGGCGTCGAGGCCGAGGTGGACACCGTCGTCGTCGACACCGCGGGCCGGCTGCACACCAAGTCCGGGCTCATGGACGAGCTGGGCAAGGTGAAGCGGGTCGTGGAGAAGCAGTCGCCGGTCACCGAGGTGCTGCTGGTGCTCGACGCCACCACCGGCCAGAACGGCGTCGTGCAGGCCCGGGTGTTCACCGAGGCGGTCGAGGTCACCGGCGTGGTGCTCACCAAGCTCGACGGCACCGCCAAGGGCGGCATCGTCGTCCGGGTGCAGCAGGAGCTGGGCATCCCGGTGAAGCTGATCGGCCTGGGGGAGGGCCCCGACGACCTCGCGCCGTTCGAGCCGCGGGTGTTCGCCGAGGGGCTGGTCGGCGAGGGGTGAGCCCCTCGGTCGGTGGGTGAGGGAGGGCGTCCGGGCGGGTGCGCAACACGGACGCAACGCGAGGGCGGGACACGCGGCGAGGAGTTCACGCCCGTGAAACGCGGCGCCGACATCGTCGGAAACACGCGCCCGGCACGGTGAACGCCGCGTCGCCCCTCCCGCACGGAGGGCCCGAGCCCACCGATCCGGCCGCCCGGCCGACGACCCGACACAGGAGGTTGCCGTGGTCAACACCGGCGACACCGCCTGGATCCTCACCAGCGCGGCGCTCGTGCTGCTGATGACGCCAGGCCTCGCGCTCTTCTACGGCGGCATGGTCCGCGCCAAGAGCGTTCTGAACATGATGATGATGAGCTTCGGGGCGCTGGCGCTGATCAGCGTCCTCTGGGTGCTCTACGGCTACTCCATCGCCTTCGGCGACAGCGTCGGCGGCGCCGGCCTGCTCGGAGACCCGCTGGAGTACTTCGGATTGAACGGCCTGATGGAGGACGCCACCAGCGAGGCCGGCGGGCTGCCCGTCATGGCGTTCGTCGGCTTCCAGGCCGTCTTCGCCATCATCACCGTCGCGCTGATCTCCGGCGCCATCGCCGACCGCGCCAGGTTCGGCGCGTGGATGGTCTTCGCCGGCATCTGGGCCACCATCGTCTACTTCCCGGTCGCCCACTGGGTCTTCGCGTTCGACGGCGACGACGTCATCGGCGGCTGGATCGCCAACGACCTGGCGGCGCTCGACTTCGCCGGCGGCACCGCCGTCCACATCAACGCCGGTGCGGCCGGCCTGGCGCTGGCCCTCGTGCTCGGCAAGCGTCGCGGGTTCGGTCGCGAGGCCATGCGGCCGCACAACCTGCCCCTGGTGATGATCGGCGCCGGCCTGCTCTGGTTCGGCTGGTTCGGCTTCAACGCCGGCTCCTCGCTGGCCGCGAACAACACCGCCGCGGTGGCCTGGGTCAACACCCTCGTCGCCACGGGTGCGGCCATCCTCGGCTGGCTGCTCGTGGAGAAGATGCGCGACGGCCACTCCACGTCGCTGGGTGCGGCCTCCGGTGTCGTCGCCGGTCTGGTGGCGATCACCCCGGCCTGCAACGCGGTCTCGCCGATCGGCGCGATCATCATCGGCGCCATCGCCGGAGCGCTGTGCGCCCTGGCCGTGGGCCTCAAGTACAAGCTGGGCTACGACGACTCGCTCGACGTCGTCGGTGTCCACCTCGTCGGCGGGCTCTGGGGCACCATCGCCATCGGCTTCCTCGGCACGGCGGCCGCCCCCTCCGGTGTCGACGGCCTCTTCTACGGTGGTGGCGTCGACCAGCTCTGGCGTCAGGTCGTCGGTGCCGCCGCCGTCCTGGCGTTCTCCTTCGTCCTCACGCTGGTGATCGGCTTCGCGATCCAGAAGACGATGGGCTTCCGCCTCACGGAGGACGACGAGGTCACCGGTATCGACACCGTCGTGCACGCGGAGTCCGGCTACGACTTCGCGTCGCTCGGCGGCAGCGGCTCCACCGCCCCACTGGCCGGGCAGGCACGCGCCGAGGCCCGCAACACCGAGAGGACCCTGGCATGAAGCTGGTCACCGCGATCGTCAAGCCGTTCAAGCTGGACGACGTCAAGAACGCCCTCGAGCTGATCGGCATCGCCGGGCTCACCGTCAGCGAGGTCCAGGGCTTCGGCCGGCAGCGGGGGCACACCGAGGTCTACCGCGGCGCCGAGTACCAGGTGGACTTCGTGCCCAAGGTCCGGATCGAGGTGGTCGTCAGCGAGCTCGACGCCGCCCGGGTCGTGGACGCCGTCGTCGAGGCGGCCTCCACCGGCCAGATCGGGGACGGGAAGGTGTGGGTGACCACGATCGACGAGATCGTCCGGGTCCGCACCGGTGAGCGCGGGGACGACGCCCTGTAGGCGAGCGTTCCGCGAGCAGCTCGACGGCGTCGGCCGGGGTGGTGGGGTCACCCGCCCCCCGGCCGGCGCCTTTCCATCCGGGCCGTACCGAGGGGGAGACGTGCTGGACACCGATGCGCTGGCGGAGCTGCCGCGCGCGGAGCGGGTCGAGGCCCTGGACGCGTGGCTGGCCGGGCTGCTGGCGGACGCCGTGGGGGGCACCCCGCCCGCCCGGTCCCGGCGCGGCGGCCCGCCGCCCCGCACGGGCACCGACGGCCTGGCCCTCGTCGCCGTCGGCAGCCTCGGCCGCCGGGAGCTGCCGCCGCACGGCGACCTTGACCTGGTGCTGGTCCACGAGGACCGGCCGGAGGTCGCCGCCGTCGCCGACGCCCTCTGGTACCCGGTGTGGGACGCCGGCCTGCGGCTGGACCACTCGGTGCGGTCGGTCACCGAGGCGGTGGGCGTCGCCTCCACCGACGTGAAGGCCGGCCTGGGCCTCCTGGACGCGCGGCTGGTCGCCGGCGACGCGGGCCTCGCCGCGCGGCTGCGCACCGCCACGCTGGCCAGCTGGCGGCAGCACGCCGTCCGGCTGCTGCCGCAGCTGCGCGACCTGCGCCGCGACCGCGCCCGCCGGCTCGGCGAGCTCGCCTTCCTGCTCGAGCCCGACCTCAAGGAGGCCTACGGCGGGCTGCGCGAGGGGCAGGTGCTGCGCGCCGCGGCCGCCGCCCAGCTCGCCGACGAGCCCGCCGCCGAGGTCGAGCAGGCCTACGCGTTCCTCCTCGACGTGCGCGACGAGCTGCGCCGGCGGTCGGGGCGGGCGGCCGACGTGCTGGTGCGCCAGGAGCAGCGGGCGATCGCCGCCGCGCTCGGCCTGGCCGACGAGGACGCCCTGCTGCGCGAGGTCAGCCTCGCCGGGCGCCGGCTGGCCTTCGTCGCCGACGAGACCTGGCGGCGGGTGGAGGCCGGGCTGGTCCGGCGCCCCCGCGGCCGCTACCGCCGGGTGCGCCGCGAGCCGCTGGCCGACGGCGTCGTCCGGCAGGGCGACGAGGTGGTGCTGGCGCGGGACGCGCGCCCCGCCGCCGACCCCGGGCTGGTCCTGCGGGCGGCGGCCGCCGCGGCGCGGGCCGACCTGCTGCTCTCGCCGTACACGCTGAAGGTGCTCGCGGTGCACAGCCCGCCGATGCCCGAGCCGTGGCCGGCCGAGGCGCGGTGGTCCTTCCTGCGCGTGCTGGCCAGCGGTCGCTCGGCGGTGCCGGTGCTGGAGCAGCTGGACCAGGAGGGGCTGCTGGCGCGGCTGCTGCCGGAGTGGGACCGGGTCCGCTCGCTGCCCCAGCGCCACCCGTGGCACCGGTTCACCGTCGACCGGCACCTCATCGAGGCGGCCGCGGCCGCCGCCGAGCTCACCCGCGACGTCGACCGGCCCGACCTGCTGCTGGTCGCCTCGCTGCTGCACGACATCGGCAAGGGCTGGCCGGGCGACCACAGCGTGGTGGGGGAGCCGGTCGCGGCCGCGATCGGTGCCCGCATGGGCTTCACCGAGGACGACGTCGCCACGCTGGGCACCCTGGTCCGCCACCACCTGCTCCTCCCGGCGACGGCGACCCGGCGGGACATCGACGACCCCGCCACCATCGAGCGGGTGGCCGCCACCATCGGGCGCGACGCCTCGGTGCTCCAGCTGCTGCACGCGCTGGCCCAGG
Organism: Blastococcus sp. KM273128; assembly: GCF_021698975.1. GTDB lineage: Bacteria > Actinomycetota > Actinomycetes > Mycobacteriales > Geodermatophilaceae > Blastococcus. The sequence goes on from NZ_SSXA01000014.1 coordinate 114,573, forward strand.
CCGACGGCGCGGCGACCAGCGCGTCGGCCTGGTCGCCCTGGAAGGCGCACCTGGTCGCGGCGCTGGTCGCCCGGGTGCAGGCCGAGCTCGGCGGCACGCCGTTGCCGGCGCCCGAGCCCGTGCTGCACCCGGCCCCCCGCGCCCAGGCGACGGTGCAGGTGCCCGGGCTCCCGGGAGCGACGCGCGGGGTGACGGTCGCCATCGAGGAGGTGGCCGACGGGCAGCAGGTGACGATCGGCGCCCCCGACCGGCCCGGTCTGCTCAGCACCTGCGCGGGTGTGCTCGCCCTCAACCAGCTCGACGTGCGGGCGGCGAAGATGACCGTGGCCGACGGGTACGCGACCGGCGTCTACTCGGTGCGGCCGCGGTTCGGCCGGGCGCCGGTGCCCGAGATCCTCGCCGACGGCGTGCGGGCCGCCCTGGACGGCACGTTGCGGCTGGCCGAGCGCCTGCGCCAGCGGGAGGCCGACTACCGCCAGGAGGCCCGGTCGGCGCCGCCGCGCATCTCCTGGCACAACCACGAGGTCAGCGGGCGGGCCACCGGCATCGTCGAGGTGCGGGCCGGTGACCGGGCGGGGCTGCTCTACCGGCTGACGGCGGCGATCGCGGCGGAGGGGCTCGACGTCACGTCGGCCCGCATCGAGACCCTCGGGGCGGACGCGGTCGACTGCTTCTACGTCGCCAACCCCTCGGGCTCCCCGGTGGACCAGGGGCAGCGGGAGCGGGTGGACGCGGCGCTCGTCGCGGCCACCCGTGGTCCGGCGGTGGCGGTGGGGACCGACACGCCGTCCTGAGCTACGCGGTTCTGTCGGAGGTCCGTGCGACGGTCGGGTGGGATCGGGACGGACCGGTCCCACCGGCCGAGAGGAGCCTGCTCGTGGACAGCCGCCACTGGCCCTGCCCGTCCTGCGGGGACGACCGCGCCTTCGTGCAGCCGCCGTGCGCCGACGGCCACACCGAGGACGGCGGCGAGTGCCCCGAGTGGGCCTGCGCCGACTGCGGCGCGGCACTGGTGGTCGGCGACGTGCTCGCCGTCGCCACCGGCACGGGAGCCCGCCGCGCCGCCTGAGACGACGCCCGCTGCGGTCGGCAGGCCCGCGGCAGCACCCTGCGGGAGGGCCGCCGGCTCCTCGCCACTCGATACGCTGGGGTGAGGTGGCGCGGCGAGCCCGTGCCCGTGACTTCTGAGGACGTGCTGTGTTCGAGACCCTTTCCGACCGCCTCGACAAGGTCTTCACCGGCCTGCGGGGCAAGGGTCGGCTCTCCGACGCCGACATCGACGCGACGGCGCGCGAGATCCGCATCGCGCTGCTCGAGGCCGACGTCGCGCTGCCGGCGGTGCGGGCCTTCATCACCGCGGTCAAGGAGCGCGCCCGGGGGGCGGAGGTCTCCCAGGCGCTCAACCCGGCGCAGCAGGTCATCAAGATCGTCAACGAGGAGCTCATCCAGATCCTCGGCGGCGAGACCCGCCGCATCCGGCTGGCCAAGACCTCGCCGACGGTCATCATGCTGGCCGGTCTGCAGGGTGCCGGTAAGACCACCCTCGCCGGGAAGCTCGGCCGCTGGCTGAAGTCGCAGGGGCACACGCCGCTGCTGGTGGCCGCCGACCTGCAGCGACCGAACGCGGTCAACCAGCTGTCCATCGTGGCCGGCCAGGCCGAGGTCGACGTCTTCGCGCCCGAGCCGGGCAACGGCGTCGGCGACCCGGTGCAGGTGGCCCGCGACTCCATCGACCACGCCCGCCGCACGATGCACGACGTCGTCGTCGTCGACACCGCCGGCCGGCTGGGCATCGACGCCGAGCTGATGCAGCAGGCGGCCGACATCCGCGACGCCGTGCGGCCCGACGAGACTCTGTTCGTCGTCGACGCGATGATCGGCCAGGACGCGGTCACCACCGCGCAGGCCTTCCAGGAGGGCGTCGGCTTCTCCGGCGTCGTCCTCACCAAGCTCGACGGCGACGCCCGGGGTGGTGCCGCGCTCTCGGTGCGGTACGTGACCGGCCAGCCGATCATGTTCGCCTCCACCGGCGAGAAGCTCAGCGACTTCGACGTCTTCCACCCCGAGCGGATGGCCTCGCGCATCCTCGGCATGGGCGACGTGCTCAGCCTGATCGAGCAGGCCGAGCGGACGTTCGACGCCGAGCAGGCCGAGCGGATGGCCGGCAAGCTCGCCGCCCGCGAGGGCTTCACCCTCGAGGACTTCCTCGAGCAGATGATGGCGATCCGCAAGATGGGGCCGATCGCCAACCTGCTCGGCATGCTCCCGGGCGCGGGGCAGATGAAGGAGCAGCTCAAGCAGGTCGACGACCGCGACCTCGACCGCACGGCGGCGATCATCCAGTCGATGACCCCCGCGGAGCGGGCCAACTCGAAGATCATCAACGCGTCGCGGCGGGTGCGCATCGCCAACGGCTCCGGGGTGACGGTCACCGAGGTCAACGGCCTGCTGGAGCGCTTCGCCCAGGCCCAGAAGATGATGGGCCAGATGGCCGGCAGCATGGGCCTGCCCGGCATGGGCCCCATGTCGAAGAAGGCCCGCGGCCGGCAGATGCAGGCGCAGTCCAAGAAGGGCAAGGGGAAGAAGGGCAAGGGCAAGGGTGGCCCGGCCCGCCGCCCCGCCGGCGCCCCCGGCCTGCCCCCGGGCGCGGGTTTCCCGGGCGGCGCCAACCCCTTCGGCGGCGCCGGCATGCCGGGCCTGCCGCCGGGCCAGGGCCTGCCCGACCTCACCAAGCTGAACTTCGACCAGTTCAAGGACGGCGACGGGCGGTGAGCGCCCCCGCCCTGCACCTCTCCGGTGTGGTGCTGCCCGAGGGGGAGCACCGCGACGTCTGGGTCCGCGACGGGCGGTTCACCTTCGAGCCGGTGCCCGGTGCGGAGACGGTCAGCCGCGGCGGCTGGCTGCTGCCGGGCCTGGTCGACGCGCACTGCCACGTCGGCATCGCCCGCGGTGGCGGGCACGTCGAGGACATCGCCCACGCCCGGCAGCAGGCGCTGACCGAGCGGGACGCCGGGGTGCTGGCGCTGCGCGACTGCGGCTCACCGGTCGACACCCGGGAGCTGGACGGCGACCCTGAGCTGCCGACGATCATCCGGGCCGGGCGGCACATCGCCCGCACCCGCCGGTACATCCCCGGGCTGGGCGTCGAGGTCGAGCCGGAGGACCTGGTCGAGCAGACCCGCGTGCAGGCCCGCCGTGGCGACGGCTGGGTGAAGCTCGTCGGCGACTGGATCGACCGCTCGGTCGGCGACCTGGCGCCGGAGTGGCCGGCCGACGTCGTCGCCGCGGCGATCGCCGCCGCGCACGAGGAGGGTGCCCGGGTCACCGCGCACACCTTCGGCACCGACGCCCTGCCCGCGCTGATCGAGGCCGGCATCGACTGCATCGAGCACGGCACGGGGCTCACCGAGGAGCTGATCGGCGAGATGGCCCGCCGGGGGACCGCCGTCGTCCCGACGCTGGTCAACGTGGAGAACTTCCCGGGCTTCGCCGCGGCGGGGGAGAAGAAGTTCCCGACCTACGCCAGCACCATGCGGCGGCTGTACGCGAACTCCGGCGCCGTCGTGCGGGCCGCGTTCGAGGCGGGCGTGCCGGTGTTCGCCGGCACCGACGCCGGCGGCGGCATCGACCACGGCGTCATCGCCGACGAGATCCGCGCGCTCTGCCAGGCCGGCATCCCGGCCGAGGCGGCGCTGGCCGCCGGCTCGTGGCGAGCCCGGGAGTGGCTGGGCCTGCGCTGCATCGAGGAGGGGGCGACGGCCGACGTCGTCGTCTACGACACCGACCCGCGCGCCGACCTCGACACGCTGCAGCGGCCGCAGCGCACCGTCCTGCGCGGGCGCGTCGTCGCCTGAGGTCCCGCCGCCCTCAGTTGATGCAGCCGGTGTCGGCGGCGGTGCGGGCGTCCTCGCCCTCGGCCGGTGCCGACGGCGGCTGCGCGGTCACGGCCTCGCCGACGCCGTTGAAGTCCGCGCCGAGCACGAGCTGCACGGTGCCCGGCTCGGCGTCGTCGACGACCCGCACGACCGCACCGGGGACGACGGCGGCGAGCGCGGCGGCCAGCGCCTCGTCACCCGCGGCGTGCCGGATCTCGGTCTGCTCGTAGCCGGAGCTGTCGGCGTTGCCGGTGGAGACGACGGGGAAGCCGCCGTCCTCGAGCTCGGCCTGCGCGTCCGCCGCCAGCCCGCCCGTGCCCGACCCGTTGAAGACCGCGACCGGGACGTCGGCGGGGTCGGCGGCCTCCGGCGGCGCGGCGTCCTCGGCGGGGGCCTCCTCCGGCTCGGACGACAGCTCGGCGAAGAAGCGCTCCAGGGTCGCCTCGTCCTCGAGCCGGACGATCGAGGCGGCACCCTCCCGGTCGATCCCGAGGTTGGGCACGGTCTGGAACTCGATGCTGCCCGTGGTCACCGACTGCATCTGCTCGGCGAGCTGCAGCAGGTTCAGGTCCTGGTCCACCGTGAGCGACTCCGCGGCGGCCTGCACGAGCTGGCGCTGCTTGCCGAGGTCGAGCAGCACGTCCTCGGAGAGCATCTTGCGCAGCACGCCGGCGATGAAGACCTGCTGCCGGACGATGCGGTCGAAGTCGCCCCCGGGCAGCCCGTGGCGCTGGCGCACGAACTTCAGCGCGTCTGCGCCGCTGATCGTCTGGGGGCCGGCCGGGAAGAACGCGCCGGACCACTCGCGGTCGTCGACGGCCTCGCAGAGGTTCACCTCGACGCCGCCCACGACGCTGGAGAGCTCGAAGAAGCCCAGCAGGTCCACCTCGGCGTAGTGGTCGATCTGCAGCCCGGTGAGCCGGCTGATCGTCTGCACGAGCAGCTGCGCCCCGGCCGCCTCGCGCGCGGCCTCGCTCCCGGCCTCGGCGTTCGTGTAGCCGTAGGCGTAGGCGGCGTTCAGCTTGTCCTCGCCGTGGCCCGGGATCTCCACCCACGAGTCGCGCGGGAACGAGACGAACGAGGCGCGCGACCCGTCCGCGGGCACGTGCACCAGGATGATCGTGTCAGTGTTGATGCCGGAGTCGGTGCCGGCGTTGAGCTCGGCCAGCTGCTCCTCGGTCAGGCTGCTGCGGCTGTCGTTGCCGACCAGCAGCAGGTTCATCGCCTCGCCGTCGCCGTCGTTGCCCTCGGTGGGGATGGCGTCGGTGCGGTTCACCGTCGCGTCGGCGACCCGGCCGAGGTACCAGCCCCAGCCCGAGCCCGCCAGCAGCAGCACCGAGAGCAGCCCGGCGACGACCCGGCTGCCGAGGACGAGGCGGCGCCGGCCGGCCGGCTCGCGCAGCCCGGCCGGGCTGGACCCGGTCCGCTGGCGCGGGCGCCCGCCGGCGCGCGGGTCGAGGCGCGGGGGGAGCGGCCGGGCGCCCTGCTGGTCGCGGTCTCGGCCCACTGGTTCCTCGCTCACGCCGGTCGGCCCCGCGGCGGGGCGGTGGATGCGCCTCTGACCGGCCCGATCGTAGCCAGGTCGGACGGGCGGGGGAGCGGTCGCGAGGTGCCGACCGGGCGCCGGCGCTGTTGACTCGTCGCATGGTCACCCCGATCCCGGAGCCCGACCGCCCGCTCGACCCGGCCGAGCCCGTGCCCGACGACCCCGGTGAGCTGCTGCCCGACACCCCGGACACGCTGCCGCCCGCGCCGGTCGAGCCCTCGCCCGACGACCCGGGTGGCGACCCGGGTGGGGTGCCCGAACCGGCCTGACCGTCGCGTCGCCTGCTCTCGCGGTATGCCGCCTGGGGCATCCCCGGCTGCCGCGCGGCATGGCGGGCGGCCGAGCCCGGCCGCTGTTCGAATCGGCACTGAACAGTCTGTAACGATATGGATACTCCCTGTCGTAGATTGACCTATCCGGCTCCCTGACCTGCGAGTTTCTCGCTGCTTGATCGCGTGCGTCGGCATGCGGCCTGAAGAGGGAGCTCTCGTGACGGTCTGTCCTGGACATCAGCCAGTCAGTCGCTGGCGGATGCGGGGAGCCCTAGGATTGGTTCTAGCGGCGGCGCTCGGCGTGAGCCTGTTGGAGGCCGCCCCGGCCCAGGCCGCGCCGGCGCCAGACACGGCGTTGGCGCGTGGTGCATTCGAGGGTCAGTCCGACGACGCTGTTCCGGTTCCGTCTGCGCCCGAGCCTCGTGCGGAGGAGATGGCCAGCGAGGCGGTCGACGAAGTTCCGCCAGCCCTTCCATACGCGCCTGACCTACCGGAATTCCCGGAGGGAGAGGTCGAGGAGCGTGATCTAGCAGAGCTGACCGCTGCGCTGCGGAAGGCGGAGCGTACCGGCAGGTCCATCGAGTTGGAGTCGGAGACGACGGAGACATCGATCAGTTTCGCTCAGCCCCGATCCACCATCGAATAGGCGTGTGGCTGCGCGTCGGAAAGCACGAATGCCCCTCTGACCAGGGACGATGTGGCTTGTCGAAGGTCTC
>NZ_SSXA01000131.1 GCF_021698975.1 Blastococcus sp. KM273128
GTCGTGGGCGTGGTGGGCGCGAGGAGGGGGGAGGCCGCGATCTCGCGCGCCGCCTGCAGGAGCAGGGAGCGGTAACCGGTGCCGGTGTGGATCCGCGACGCCTCCTTCAGCGCCGACAGGGACGGGCTGACGCCGCGGTGCAGCAGGCGCGCCGCGTCGAAGTCGCAGGCGAGGTCCCGGGCCAGGCAGAAGTCGACGACGGGCGGCTGGGCGGCCACGTCCCGCCCGCCCGGCTGGAGGGCCGTGCGCACGCCCTGCGCGGTCGCCGCCGCGGTGCCGCGGCGGGTGGCGGTGGTCTGCGCCACGCGGTCGCCGTCGGCCACCAGCACGGTGGCGGCGACGCGCGAGAGCAGCGCCGTGCGCCCGTCGTCCGCGAGCCGTGCCAGCGCGCCGTGCAACGCCATGGCGCCCTGCGAGTACCCGGCCAGGACGAAGGCCGCTCCCGAGCAGCGGGCGTGCAGGGCCGCCATCTGCTCGACGGCGGAGGTCACGCCCTGGTCGACGCTGCGGGTGTAGTCCGCCAGGTTGCCCACCCGGTAGCGCTCCATCGCCGCGTCCCGCCGGGCGGGGTCGCCCAGCGCGGTCAGCTCGGTCCGCGTCGGGGTCAGCACGCCGATCGAGGTGGGGGAGTGCGCGACGGCCAGGCTCTCCACCACGAGCGCGCCGCCGTACCGGGCGGTGAGCTCGCGCTCGAGGGAGTCGGCGAAGTAGTCGGCGTTGGCGCCCATGCCCCGGTTGGTCGTCGTGACCGTCTCCGTGGAGCCGCGCGCGCCCACGACGGCGACGTCCGGGCAGTCGTCGGCGGCCGACCCGGCGGTGAGCGTGACGACGGCGGACGAGGTGAGCAGCGCGACGACCCCCACGGCCGTCAGCGCGCTCCGGCGTGCAAGGCCCACGACATCCCCCCGCGACCGGGGACGGGCACCGCGCGACGGGGAGAGGGCCGCCGGGTGCGCGTCCGCCTGAGGCCGCGGACGTTACGTGACCGCGCGGTCCCCGGCTACGGCTCCGTGCGCCGGCCGGTGCCCGCCGCGCCCGGACGCACCGCGGCCCCCGACCTGCAGGAGGTCGGGGGCCGCGGAGGACACCGGGATCAGATGTCGTAGTACATCGCGAACTCTCCCAGCGTGACTTGTGGTCGATGGTCTTCGACGGAATACGCCGCTGACCTGCGCTTATAGTGTTGGAAGGGATAGGGGGCTCGATTGGAAATCGTGCGGACTGTGTGCGGACTGGCGACGGCCTCCGTGCCTTCGATGCCAAGTGCGCCGTGCTCGATCGCCCTGGTGGACGCCGGCCGAGCCGCCCCAGCGGTAAGCGACGCAGGCGACCCGAGCCGGACCAGTTCGACGCCGAGCCGATCCTGGCGGTGCTCGAACGCCACGGCGTCGCCTATGTGACCGTCGGCGGCTACGCCGCCGTATGCACAGGTCGGCGCGGCCCCACCCGCGATGTCGACGTCACCCCGGCCACAATCCGAGAGAACCTGGACCGGCTGGCCGCTGTGCTGCGGGAGGTCGACGCGCGCATCCACACCGATGCCGTCCCCGAGGGGCTGCCCCGCAAGACCTCGGGGGAGGCCCTGGTCGGGCACCGAATGCTCAACCTGCAGGAGGACAGGAGAAGCCGATCCAACGCGGTGCTGCAAGGGAGAAGCGTGCTTGCCAATCTCCGGTTTTCCTCCCGTACCGGCGATGCCGCCCCCGCAGCCGGCCGAGGATGCCGGCTTCGGCGGCCCGCCGGAAGGGCGCTGCGCGTCCCTTCGGGATGGGCCTGCGGCCCACCCTTCCCCCGGATCCGCCGCAGCCAGAAGAGGCCGGTTGCGCGGGAGCGGCCAGGAATGTGGGCGAACACCCTCAGCGCCTCATCGCCACCGGCTTACCGGGGAGTCGCGGTTGAGGCGGGGGGCGGCGCCGATCAGGGGCTCCGTCGGCCGCTTGGCGACCGAGCCGGTTATCCCTACACTGGAGTCGCCTGTTGCGCTGAGCTTCAGGAAGTGGGCCCGGCTCCTCTCCGGACGGTGAGCAGCCGGGCTCCGCGGTTTCTAGCGGCCGGTCACGTCCTGGGCAGTGGTGATCGAGGCGATGCGTTGTCGCCACGCGCCTCCGGCCGAGTGACTCCAGGCCACTGCATCGGCGACCCAGAGGAGCGGGTCGCCGCTCGGCGGCAGGTGGACATACTGCAGCACGGGGCCGCCCAAACGATGAAGCTCCTCGACCAGGATCTGCCGGTCACGCTGGTCACGGCCCTGCCGGGATTCGATGACCAGTCGGTGCACGCCACGGTCGACCAGTGCAGCGGCCATCCGGCGGAAGCTCTCGGCGCGTAGATCGTCCTCGCGACCCTTGCCGGAGAACGCCAACGCCGAGACCTGTCCGCTGTCGATCAACGCGTCGAGGATCTGCCGGCGGCGGCTGTCGCGTTCGGTGACGAAGTGCCACCGCCGCTGACCGGGCAGGCAGAAGGAACGGACGAGGCGGCGCAGCGCGTCGACGTCCCCATCGAGAACAACCGCGACGCACACGTGGTACCGCGATCCGCGGGCGGACTCGTCGACGAAGGCCTGGGCGCTCAACTCGCGTCTGAGAGGTCCGCGCGGATTCGTCCTTCGCCCCGGTGCCAGGGGTATGACGCCACCGGCGCGGTCATCTGTCGCACGAGCAGCATCCTGAACGACCCCCTCATGAGGTGCGGTCTCGGGTGGGGCGCCGCCGCTCGCACGGTGGAGAACGAGGTGCCACACGAGCGGATCGGCAAGCAGGCCTTGGCGCTGACCGCGGACCCGCGGGGCGGGCGACGTTCGATGGTCTCCCGCAGGACGGCGCTGCTCGGAGACACAGGAGCAAGACGGCAGGAGCAACCGGAGGAGGACCGGAGCTTCACGGGAGAAGTTCTGGAGAAGTTGGCTGTGAGCTGTCACCAAGGACCGTGAGATCGCGCCTTCTACGAGTGAACCCGTAAACGACCTGCCCCGCCTGGAGTCAGCCATGCCCGAGCACACCGTCGACCAGCAGCCCGACCTGCTCACGATCGGCGAGGCCGCCGCACTGCTGCGCGCTCCCGTCGCCACGCTGCGGTACTGGCGTCACCTCGGTACCGGACCGCGCAGCTTCCGCCTTGGCCGCCGGGTCCTCTACCGGCGGGAGGACCTCTACGCGTGGGTCGACGCTCGCCGCTAGACCTGGTGGCCGCCCGTCCGTAGCCACGTACCTCGGCGCCGTTCCTCCGTCGTCCTCCAGTTTCCAGGCGCCGGCGATGTCAGTTTCGCGCGACCGGAGCCGACCGGGGGAGGCTGCGCAGTCTTCGGCGACGGTCGCCGGGAACCGCCGCAGTGGAGTGCTGTCCACAGCCCTCTGCGGCGTCCCCAGATTCCGGCACGCGGCGTCTCGGCTGGGCGAGGTCGGTCGACGCTGACCGAGACGAGACCAGCACAACCAGCTTGCGGTGACGACGCGGTACGAGGCAGCAGGAGGAGCAGCGATGGGATGGATGGGCCCGGTCGTGGGCGACCAGCAGCACGAGGGTTGGGTGGTGCCGGTCTTCGCCGACGGCGCGCAAGGCGCTGGGAGCACCAGCGCCCGCGGCGTGCTGGTGGCCCGCCGACCCGACGACGGGCCGCGCAACGGCGACCGGGTGCGGCTGACGTACCGCGACGGCTGCACTGTCGAGGGCATCTGGCAAGACGGCGCGGTCATCGGCGGCGACGGGATCGTGCATCACACCGGCGGCCAGGTCCGTCGGGAGGTCATCGACGAAGCGGAGGAGTGGCGCCCGGATGCTGCGGTGGTCGGCTGGGTCGCCGGCTGCACCTGCGGCTGGCGCGGAACCCCCTGGACCCGGGTGCCCGCACCGGAGCTGGCCGACCCGGCATCGCGGCGGCTGGCGGTCACCGGCCCGTGGGTCGATCTGGCGGCCGCCGACGAGAAGCGGGTCATGCTGGAGTGGCGCCGCCACATCGAGCCCTGGCAGACCCTTGAAGACGTCGAGCAGGCCGCGGTCCGGCAGGCAGCCGCTGCCTGCGTCCTAGACGAGGCGGTGTACGCCGCGCGGGCGGCCGGGGCCTCGTGGACCGCCATCGGCCGGGCCACCGGTGTGACCGGCCGGTCGGCCATCGAGCGGTGGTCCGCCGGTGGCTGAGCGCGCAGCCGGTCAGCCGGCACCGGCCGGGGGAGCGGCGGCGGGGCAGCGGACTGTGCTGGTCGTCGACCTCGACGGTGAGCTGCTCGTGCCACTGCGCGCGGTGGAAGAGGTGCTGCTGTGCCTGGGTCTGTGGGAGTACGAGGAACGACAGGACCCGGCCGCCGACGCCGAGCCGCTGCGGCTGCCGGCACCACTGGCCGACCGGGTCGCCCTCGCCGCCGTGCAGCGCCTACTCACCGCCCTGGCGCCGACGCAGTCCCTCGGAGCTGGGCGGGGCCGATTGCTCGCTCCGGATGGCCGCTACGAGCACGCGCCGCTGACCGCGCTGACCCTGCCGGCCGTCGACATCGACCTGCTGTCGGCCACAGCGGCCGCCCTCGGCCATCCCGGTCTCGACGCTGACATCGCCGACGTGGTCAACGCCCACGCGGGGCAGCTCGGCGACACCTACCGCTGCCCCGGCCGCGCCAGCTTCGTCTCGCTGCTCGCCCGACTGGCCGGCCTGCTCGACCTCGCCCCGACAGACGACACCCGCATGCTGACCGCCCGAATGCGGGCCACCCCACCCGGAACGGACTGCACGCTGAGTGAGGCCGACGAAGCCGCCTACACCCGCACCGCCGACCGGATGAACCGCATGCGGGCCCTCGGCTCCGGCATCGACCGCTACCTCTATTGAAGGATCAGGCTGGCGGCCCATCACTGGCCCCTCCTGGTGTCCCACAGGGGGTCGCTGAGCCCCGATCCACCATCGAATAGGCGTGTGGCTGCGCGTCGGAAAGCACGAATGCCCCTCTGACCAGGGACGATGTGGCTTGTCGAAGGTCTCATCGGT